>CAYPYV010000074.1:0-14862 GCA_964414845.1 uncultured Devosia sp.
CTTCATGGCGACCGGCTTCCACGGCTTCCACGTGATCGTCGGCACGATCTTCCTCATCGTGTGCCTGTTCCGGGCTCAGGCCGGGCATTTCACTCCCAAGAAGCACTTGGGTTTCGAGTTCGCCGCCTGGTACTGGCACTTCGTCGACGTGGTGTGGCTGTTCCTCTTCGCCTCGATCTATGTTTGGGGCAGCTGGGGTGTTGCGGTCGGCCACGGCTGACCCGTCCTGAAGGCGTTTCGGAGGGCGCGGGGCTCGGCTTCGCGCCCTTCGCCTATTGTGCATCGCGCGCAGGCCGCGACTGAGGTGCTGAAATGTCCCAAACCGAGCGTATGCCATCGCCTTTCGCTGCCGGGCTTGCCTGCAAGTGCCCGCGCTGCGGGGAAGGCCCGATCTTTCAGGGCTTCCTGAAGCCGGTCTCTCGCTGCGAATCCTGCGGCACCGATTTCAGCTGGGCCGGCAATGTCGAAGGCCCCGCGGTGTTCATCATTCTCATAGTTGGCTTTGCCATCGTGGGTGCGGCGGCGGCTGTCGAGTCGATGTTCCACCCGGCGCCTTTCGTGCATCTCATCCTGTGGCTGCCGTCCACGGTGATCCTGGCGCTGTTGCTGATGCGCCCCCTCAAGGCGACGATGATCGCGGTTCAGTTCCAGAACAAGGCATCGGAAGGCCGGATCGATGGCTGAGGCCGTACCGGCGCCCCCCACCGTCCGCGGGCCGCGCTTCTGGATCTTTGTTGGCTTCATGCTGACGCTGATGGCGCTCTTTCTGGTGCTGGGCACCTGGCAGGTCGAGCGCATGGGCGAGAAGGACCGGCTCATTGCCGATGTCATGGCTCGCGCCGACGCTGCGCCGATCGGCCTGCCGCCTCTCGCCGAGTGGTCCGCCAATGATTTCGAGCCCTATGATTTTCGCCCGGTGACGCTGACTGGACGCTACCTGCCCAACCAGAGCGTCCTGGTCTTCACGTCGCTCGCCGAGCCTCGCGGGAATGCCCGTGGCCCCGGCAACTGGGTGCTCACGCCGTTCCGGCTGGATGGTGGTGGCGTGGTCTTCGTCAATCGTGGCTTCGTCCCGCAGGAGGCGGCGCCTGCGTTTCTGGAGGGCAAGGACATCACCGATGACGAGGTGACGTTGACCGGCATTGCCCGCCTTGCCGAGGCGGTTGGCGCCTTCACGCCGGCCCCGGACACTGGCCGGCGGACGGATTGGGTGCGCGATCCGGAGCGGCTTAGGCGCCTCGCAACGGTGGATGATCCGGTCGCCCCGATCTATGTCGATCTGCCGGCGGGCCCATCCGGTGCTCTACCACAGGGCGGCGAGACCGTTTTGGATTTCCCCAACAACCATCTGGGTTATGCCATCACCTGGTATGGCTTCGCCGCGCTTGTCCCGCCGCTCCTCTGGCTATGGGTCAGGCGGCAGAAACGGACACAGGCTTAGCGAAACTTGCGGTGCGCAGCCAGTTTCACTAGGGTGCGCCGCAATCGAGAGCCCGCCTGAACGGGCCAAACCAGGATAAGCAGGGCCATCCCCCACATGCAATTCGTCTCGACGCGCGGCCAGGCGCCTGCGCTGGGTTTCTCCGATGCCGTCCTCGCCGGGCTAGCCGCCGATGGTGGGCTTTATGTTCCCCAAAACTGGCCGCAACTGTCGAGGGCGGAGATCGCCGCCTTCGCCAACCGCCCCTATGCCGAAGTGGCCTACGCCATCATCTCGCGCTTCGTGGATGGTGAAATTCCGGCGCCGGTGCTGAAATCCATCATCGACGCAGCCTATGGCACGTTCCGCCATGCGGCGGTCACCCCGCTGGTCGAGATTGAGCCGGGGCACTTCCTGCTCGAACTGTTCCATGGGCCGACGCTGGCGTTCAAGGACGTCGCGATGCAGTTCCTCGCCCGGGTGATGGACCATATCCTCGCCGAACGCGGCACGCGCGCGACCATAGTGGGGGCGACCTCGGGCGACACCGGGTCCGCCGCAATCGAGGCGTTCCGCGGTCGCGACACTACCGACATCTTCATCCTGCACCCCGAGAACCGCACGTCCGAAGTGCAGCGCCGGCAGATGACCACGGTGCTCGACGCCAATGTGCACAATATCGCTCTGCGTGGCACTTTCGACGATTGCCAGGACATCGTGAAGGCGATGTTCGCACATCCGAGCTTTCGCGATGGGGTGAAGCTCTCGGGCGTCAACTCGATCAACTGGGGCCGCATCGTCGCGCAGATCGTCTACTATTTCACCTCTGCGGTCGCCCTGGGCGCTCCACATCGCCCGGTGAGCTTCGTCGTGCCCACCGGCAATTTCGGCGACATATTTGCCGGCTATTGCGCCCGCCAGATGGGTCTGCCGATCACGACGCTCGGTATTGCCACCAACTCCAACGACATCCTCGCCCGCACCCTCGAAACCGGTCGCTATGAAACCGGTACGGTTTCGGCGACCATCAGCCCGTCGATGGATATCCAGGTGTCGTCGAATTTCGAGCGGCTGGTGTTCGATGCTGTCGGCCGGGATGCGCAGGCAGTGCGCGGGCTCATGTCGTCGCTCCGCCAGTCGGGCAGCTTCACGCTGCCATCCGAGGCTCTTGGCTATATCCGCAACGGCTTCATCGCCGGGCGCACCGGCGAGGCAAAGACCGCAGAGACCATCGCGCGGCTGATGCAGGTTTCGGGTTATCTGCTCGATCCGCATACCGCGGTCGGCGTCGCCGTGGCCGAGACCATCACCGGCGGTGCCGCCCCGGTGGTGACGCTGGCTACGGCCCATCCGGCCAAGTTCCCGGCCGCCGTGAAGGCCGCGTCGGGCATTGAACCCGGCCTGCCGGCGTGGTTGTCTGATTTGTACGAACGGCACGAGCGCTATACCGTTCTGGATAACAGTCAGGATGAGGTGGAAGCCTTCATCCTCGATAGAACAAGGGCGCTGGAGGAGCGGAATTGACAGTCAGGTCGACCACACTCGACAACGGCATGACCGTTCTGACCGACGACATGCCACATCTGGAGAGTGCGGCGCTCGGCATCTGGGTCAAGGCCGGATCGCGGAGCGAGACCGAAGGCGAGCACGGCATTTCCCATGTGCTCGAGCATATGGCCTTCAAGGGCACCCAGTCGCGCTCCGCCTTCGAGATCGCCGATGCCATCGAAAGCGTCGGCGGCGACCTCAACGCCGCGACGTCGGTCGAGCATACCGGCTATTTCGCCCGGGTGCTGAAAGAGGACGTGGCGCTCGCTGGCGACATTCTTTCCGACATCTTGCAGAACTCGCTATTTGAGCCGTCCGAGCTCGATCGCGAGCAACAGGTCATCATCCAGGAGATCGGCGCGGCGCGCGACAACCCGGATGATCACGTCTTCGATTTGTTTCAGCAGGCCGCCTATCCGGACCAGGCCATCGGCCGCACGATCCTCGGCACGGTGGAATCGGTCAACAGCTTCAGCCCCGACAATATCCGCGCCTATATGGAGCGGAATTATGTGGGCGACCACATGGTGCTTTGCGCCGCCGGCAATGTCGATCATGACGCGCTGGTCGACATCGCCCAGAACCGCTTTCACGACCTCCGCCCCAATGGCGCCCCGCCGCCGGCCAAGGCCGCCTATGTCGGCGGCGAGAAGCGGCTCGTCTCAGAGCATGAGCAGGCACATATTGTGCTCGGCATGGAAGGTCGCGCCTATAACTCCGATGGCTTCTATGCCGTGCAGATTCTCGCCTCCATCCTGGGGGGCGGTATGTCCAGCCGCCTGTTCCAGGAGGTGCGCGAAAAGCGCGGGCTGTGCTACTCGGTCTACGCGTTTCACTGGGCCTTCGCCGATAGCGGGATATTCGGGGTTGCCGCGTCCACCGGCGAGGAGGAAGTGTCCGATCTGCTCCCGGTGGTGCTCGACGAGCTGCAGAAGGCAACCGAAACCATCACCGAGGATGAGGTGGTCCGCGTCCGCAATCAGATCCGCGCCGGCCTGTTGATGTCGCTCGAAAGCCCGAGCTCGCGGGCAGGGCAGCTGGCCCGCCAGCAGATCCTCTGGGGCCGGCCCATTCCGCTCGCCGAGACCGTGGAGCGCATCAACCGCGTCACTGCCGACCGGGTGAAGCAGGTCGCCCGACAGATATTCGATGCGGGCAATGTCTCGCTGGCCGGTATCGGTCCAGTGGCGAAACTGCCCGACTATCGCGACATCGCGGCCCAGCTCAAGGCCTGAGCCGGCGCGATGGGAAGCGCAGCGCCATGATGCTCGATTGGTTCGCGCGGGACGATGTTCCAGTCCTGACCGGCGAACGCGTGACCCTGCGCGGCCCGCGGCCAGCCGACTATGTGCCTTGGCGCGACCTCCGGCGCCAGAGCCGCGATTTCCTCAAGCCCTTCGAGCCGCGCTGGGGCGAGGCCGACCTGACGCAGCGCGTCTATTTGAGCCGGTTGAAGCGCGCGCGCGAGGAAGCTCGCGCCGGTACCGACTACACCTTCTTCATCTTTCTCAGCATGAAGGGCGGCGACACGCTGGTGGGCGGGCTGACCCTCTCGAACATTCGCCGCCGTGCGGCGCAATTCGTCAATCTCGGCTACTGGATGGGGCAACCCTATGCCGGCCATGGCATCATGACCGAGGCTGTCGGGGTAGTCGTGCCCTGGTGCTTCGAGGTGCTCGGGCTGCACCGCATTCACGCCGCCTTTCTCCCCGACAATATGGCGAGCCGTCGTGTGCTCGAAAAGAACGGCTTCCGCGAGGAAGGCTATGCCGAGAACTATCTGCAGATCGATGGAAAATGGGCCGATCACGTGATGTTCGGCCTCACGCGCGAGCGCTACGACCAGTATCTGGCGCAGCGTCGGCGCCCGTCATGACCTTCGGCGCGGGCAAGATGGGCGGCCCTGGTCCCGCCGATTTCAGCCATGGCACAGCAAGCACGTGTGGGCTCGGCGCTCTGGGGATTGTCGCCACCGGCAAACCCCGGTACCAAGGGGGCCCATCCATCACCCCGACAGGGTCTGCTTGAACCGCATGCGTCACATCCTACGTCTCGCGATGTGCCTCGTGTTCGCCATGGCGGCCGCCTGGCCGGCCCTGGCCTTCGAGGTGATTACCGCGCCCGAGGACGTGAACGCCGTCAACCTGACGGGCGTCGTCGATGTCGTCGATGGCGAGAACGGCAAGGTCCAGCTTTCCACCGCCGCTGGTGAAGACGGCATCATCCGCCGCATCGAGGTTCTTGCGGCCGACGCGGCCAGCAACCCGAAATTTGCGCTCTTCGCCCTCAAGAACGATTCCGACGTTCAGATGGAGCGGTTGCTGGTGGCGCCGTTCTTCCGTCTGCCCGGCTCGGGCGTGTTCCGGCCCGATCTCGGTGCCGAGCGCATCCGCACGCTGACCCCGAGCGCCGGTATCCGGCCAACCCGCCTCGCCGACCGCGAGGCCGATGTGTTCGAGGTGGTCATCGACCCCGGCGCCACGGTCACCTTCGTCGCCGAGCTGTCGAGCGACACGCTGCCCGAACTCTATCTGTGGAAGCCCGACGCCTATCGCGACTACGTCAACTCCTTCACCCTGTTCCGTGGCACCGTGCTGGGGATCTCGGCGCTGGCCGCTGTGTTCCTCACCATCATGTTCGTGGTGAAGGGGCGCGGCATCTTTCCTGCAACCGCTGCCTTTTCGTGGGCTGTGCTCACCTACCTGCTGATCGATTTCGGCGTGCTCGGGCCATTGCTTGGCATTTCAAACGGCGCCACGCAGCCGTTCCGCGCCGCGGCGGAGGCGGGCATAGCCACCACCTTGTTCGGGTTCATGTTCATCTACCTGAACCTGCACCGCTGGCATCTGCGCTTCATCCATCTTGCGCTGGCGCTGGTCGTCGTCTTCCTGACCCTGTTCGGCTTTGCCTTCTTCCAGCCTTCCATCGCCGCAACCGTGGCGCGGCTGGTGATGGCGCTTCTGGGCATTACCGGCTTCTTCCTCGTATTGTTGCTCGCGCTGCGTGGTTACGACCGCGCCGTGCTGCTGGTGCCGACCTGGGTGATCTATATCGCTTGGCTGTTTTTCGCCTGGCTGGTGGTCACCGGCCAGGTTTCGAACGATGTGGCGCAGCCCGCCATTGATGGCGGCCTCGTGCTCATCGTCATGCTGCTGGGCTTTACCTCGGTGCAGCACGCCTTTTCTGAAGGGCAGGTGTCGATCGGCACGCTGTCCGAGGTCGAACGCCGCGCCCTTGCGCTTACCGGTTCGGGCGACTTCGTCTTCGACTGGAATATCGAGCGCGACCGGGTCACGGTATCGGACGAGCTTGGCGTCCGGCTGGGCGAGCGGCGCGGCGCCCTCCGGGGGTCCATCAAGCGCTGGCTCGACCGCGTGCATGTCGAGGACCGTGATCGCTTCCGCACCGCGTTCGATACGCTGGTGGAATTGCGGCGCGGCAAGGTCTCGTCCGATATTCGGCTTGAGGCGCATGACAATACCTGGCGCACTTTCCGCATGCGGGTGAAGCCCGTGCTGGGCGGCGACGGACAGGTGACCCGTATCGTCGGCACGCTGCAGGACGTGAACGAGGATCGCGCCAGCCGTGACCGTCTGCTGCATGACGCCGTGCACGACATCCTCACCGGTCTTCCGAACAAGCAGCTCTTCCTGGATCGGTTGGATCGGGCGCTGGTGCGGGCCCGCATGCCGAACGGCTCGAAGCCTGCCGTGTTCCTCATCGACATCGACCGCTTCACCGAACTCGAGGAGCGGGTCGGGCACTCGGCCAGCGATTCCGTGATCCTCGCGATTTCGCGCCGAATTGCCCGCGCCATGCGCCAGCTCGATACCGTGGCACGCCTGGGAGGCGACCAGTTCGGCGTGATCCTCGCCTCCGAGCAGGCAGCCGGCAAGATCGCCGAGACAGCGGAGCAGATCCGCAAGGCACTGAAGGCGCCATTCAATTTCGGCGACCGCGACCTGACCCTCACCGCCTCAATCGGCGTCACCATCTACGACGGCAATCCGGCGACGGCGGCCGAGGTGCTGCGCGATGCCGAGCTTGCCATGTACTACGCCAAGCGGCTGGGCGGCGACCGCATCGAGGCATTCCGCGCCTCGGCCAAGTCCATCGCGGCCTATTCCAAGGCCAGCGAGGAAGACCTGGACCGCGGTCTGCGCCATGGCGAATTGCAGGTACAGTTCCAGCCGATCATGGATATCCATGCCGGCACCATTGCCGGCTGCGAGGCGCTGATGCGCTGGAACCACCCGCAGCGCGGCGTGGTGATGCCCGATGAGTTCGTGCCGCTCGCGGAGCGGACAGGCCTTATCGACCGGCTCGGCCGCGTGGCGCTCGAGCAGGCCGCCGGGCAGGCGCGCGAATGGGCCGCTTCAATGCACCTGCCGGACGATTTCTTCGTGTCGGTCAACCTCTCGCCCACGCAGCTTGCCACCGAAACCTTGCTCAACGACCTGCGTGCGCTCGTCAATGACCACCGGCAGGTGACCAAGCACCTGAAGCTCGAAATCACCGAGCAGCAGGTGATGAGCAACCCGGAGCACTCTGCCTATGTGATGGAGCTGCTGAAGCGGCTCGGCCTCCGCCTCGCCCTCGACGATTTCGGCACCGGGCACTCCTCGCTCAGCTACCTGCACCGCTTCCCTTTCGACACCATCAAGATCCCGGCACCCTTCGTGCAGCTGTCCGAGGATAGCGGCATGTCCCATACCCAGGTGCCCATCATGCGGGCGATCATCACGCTTGCCAGCGAGCTCGATCTCAGCGTCATCGCCGAGGGCGTGGAAACCATCGACGAAATCGAGCGGCTGCAGCAGCTCAACTGCCAGTTTGCCCAGGGCTTCGCCTTCGGCGCCGCCATGACGGGTCAGGAACTGGGCAAGAAGCTCTCGGCACAGATCAACGGGCGGTAGGGAAGAGCCACCGCTTCTTTCCCCCTTAAACGGTGGAGGGAGTCCCGACCGCGTGGCCGGACGCTGAAGACCTCTACCCTTAACCGTGCCCGGCGATCGAGCTCAGCGAGGCCCGCGTAATGCCGAGGCTCGCGAGCGCCGCGTCATAGCGGTTGGCAATCGGCAGCCCGAACAGCAGCTCGCGCGAATAGGGAACGGTCAGCCAGCCATTGCCCTGGATTTCCTGCTCAAGCTGGCCGGGGCTCCAGCCGCAATAGCCAAGCGCGAACAGCGCGTCGGCGGGCTGGTTGTTGAACGCGATGGATTTCAGTACGTCGAGCGTGGCGGTGAGGCAGATATCGTCGGTGACGATGTACGAATTGCCGTCCTTGAAATAGTCCGACGAATGCAGCACGAAGCCGCGGCTCTTCTGCACCGGGCCGCCGCGCAGCACCTTGCGGTCGCGCACCTCTGGCGGCAGGCGGATCAGCTCGTCCTGCTCGCCGAGCTTCAGCTCTTCGAGGATATCGGCAAACCGCATGTCCTCGAGCGACTGGTTGACGACGAGCCCCATGGCGCCTTCGTCCCCGTGTCCGACGAGGTAGATCACGGTTTCGCGGAAATGTTCGTCGCCCATGTCCGGCATGGCGACAAGGAATTGTCCCTTGAGCGAGTCCATTCGGCCTCCGGGCCGGCGCGAGATCGTGGGGAGGAGACGAGCCGGCAACAAAACCTTACCGGCTCAAAATCGGCCTGCATAGCCTACAATCGGGTGATGACGCCGGGTCTGGGCTGGCTTTGCCACATCCACGACACGGGTTTTCGCGATATGGTCAGCCATGCGTTTACAGATTTGCCTCATCGCGATGCTGCTTTCGTCACCCGCTCTGGCGGGAGCCACGCCATGGCAGGAGCTCTCCCCGGGCGTGCGGCTGCGCCTCGTGAGCTCCGATCGCGTCGATGCCACCGGCCGCATGCTGATGGGTCTCGATCTCGAGATGCCTCAATCGACCCGTACCTACTGGAAGGCGCCGGGCGAGGGCGGGCTCGCGCTCACCCTTGACTGGTCCGGGTCGAAAGGCGTCGGTAAGGCCGAAATGCTCTGGCCCTATCCGGCCATAGACAAGAGCCTCGGCGTCGATGAGTTCGTCTATTTCGGCAACACCCTGTTGCCGATGGCCGTGCATCTGGAGGGCCCGGAGGGCGAGGCCGCTGTTTCGGTGGTGATGGGCATCTGCGAGACACTGTGCCTGCCGGCACGGGCTAGCTTCAGGCTCCCGATCAACGCCACCGGCCGCATCGATACTGCCAACGATCTGCGCCTGAGGCAGGCCGAGGCGCTGGCGCCCATCGCCTGGCCGGGGCCCGGTCCCGCCGCGACGCTGCTCGGCTTCGATCCGGCGGAGGGTGGCCTCATTGTCCGCATCGAAGACGCAAGCATCGATCCGAGCTCGGTGATCGGGGTCGACCCGGCGGGCGAGGCCCTCGGCGCGCCGCAAAAAAGCCGGGAACCAAACCTAGTTCTCCTGCCGGTCCCGCTGTCCCGCGCGGTTGATCTGGAGGGATCGCGGATCGAACTCACATTCACGACCCCATCGGGCGCTTTTTCCATGTCGACAGACCTGGTGCGAGGCTCGACGGGCAATGGGCTGTGATTTAGTGTCCGTCGCCCGTAACCGGGCAAATTTGCGTCAATTTGTGAAGGCCTACCTGCTTATGATCAAGACTGGCGACCGGATCCCCTCCATTCCCATCAAACTGGTGACGGCAGAGGGCGTGTCCGATGCCGACAGCGCCGCCGTGCTGGGGCAGGGCAAGGTTGTGCTCTTTGGCGTGCCGGGTGCCTTCACGCCCACCTGCGATACGTCGCACCTGCCGGGCTTCGTCGCCAATGCCGGAAAGTTTGCAGCGCTGGGCGCCAACCGCATCGTCTGTGCAACGGTGAACGATCATTTCGTGACCAAGGCCTGGGCCGAGCGGTCCGAGGCCGTGGGCAAGGTTGACTTCATTGCCGATGCCCATGCCAGGCTTGCCGAGGCTCTTGGCCTCACAAAGCATTTCGCCGATCTGGGCACGCGTTATCTGCGCTTTGCGATGGTGATCGAGAGCGGTGTCGTGGCAGAACTGTTTGTGCAGGATGTCGCGGGCGTTACGGTCAGCGGTGCGCCAGCAGTGCTGCTGGCCCTCGAAGCCCGCAACGCTGCCTGAGGGGACCAACATGCAGAATTTCGCGCTCTTTACCGCCGGTCTCGCCCGCTTTGCCTTGGGTGGTGTGGCGATCGCCGCTCTCGCCGGGTGTTCTATGGGCAACATGTTTGCGCCATCACCGGCTGCGCAGACGGCTACGCTGCAGAACGCCGCCCCTTCGCAGCAGGAATTGCAGCAGGCGAGTTCCAGCGCGCTTCCCGCGCTCGCCACCGAGTGTCCGCCGATCAAGGTGCGGCCCGGGCAGGAAACGCTGTTCTACTACGGCAAGGGTAAGGTCGGTAATCCGAAGGACCTCAACTATCAGGCCTTGATCGACAAGCAGAGCCGCAACTGCGTGGTTTCCAATGGACTGATCACCGTGAAGATGGGCATGGCCGGCCGCGTGCTGCTCGGTCCCTCGGGCACCCAGACAAAGGTGGACGTGCCGGTGCGCTTCAGCGTCGAGCGTGACGACGTGCCCCTCTATTCCGAAAAATACCAGGTGAGCGTCGCGATCCCGCCGCCGGCCCAGTCGGCTGAGTTCGTCAAGGTCGTCGACAATGTCGCCATTCCCTATACCGGTGGCGAAAAGATCGTCATCTGGGTCGGTTTCGACAGCCGCTGAACGCGGGAAGTGTCGGGCGCGATTGACTTTGCGCCCGAGACTCGGCTTAGCTGACTGCGACTGCGGGAGAGATCGGCCAGTTCGCCTGGCCGGCGCCGAAGGAGCAACCGCCCCGGAAACTCTCAGGCAAACGGACCGCAGCCGCACTGACACTCTGGAAAGCAGGTCCCGCATGGTTCGGGGGCCTCACCGAAGGAGCAACCCGTCCATAGGCCGGCGGGGAAATCTCTCAGGTGGATGGGACAGAGGGGGCACGAACGTGCGGGCATTCGCTCGCGCGTGTGCCAAACCTCGGGTGCCCCATGGCCGACGCTGCGGCTGAACCGCTACTCACCGTGCCTCTCAATGATCGGCATATTGCGCTCAATGGGCGCATGGTGCCATTCGCTGGCTACTCCCTGCCGGTGCAATACCCTGCCGGCATAATTGCCGAACACAAATGGACGCGCGACAGCGCCGGGCTGTTCGACGTCAGCCATATGGGCCCGAGCTTCCTGACGCTCGCCAACCCCAGCGGCGACGCAGATGCCGACCACCGTGCCGTCGCGGCACTGGTCGAGCCGCTCGTCACCGGCGATATTGCCGGGCTGAGGCCGGGGCAATTGCGCTACACGCTGCTGATGAACGCCGATGGCGGCATTGCCGACGACCTGATGGTCGGCCGTTCGCCGCTCGTGGGTGGCGCGCTCTACATCATCGTCAACGCAGCCACCAAGGATGCCGATTTTGCCCGTATCCAGGCGGCCGCCGGCGGCAAGGCCGTCTTCCAACGCGCCGATGATGGCGCGCTGCTGGCGCTTCAGGGGCCGAAGGCGGTGGATGTGCTCGCGCGTATCCTGCCCGGCGTCGAGGCGCTGGGCTTCATGAGCTATCTGCGCTTCGAGTGGCAGGGCACGGCGCTCATCGTCTCGCGCTCGGGCTATACCGGTGAGGATGGCTACGAGATACTCGTGCCGAAGCCGTCGGCCGCCGCGTTCTGGGATGCGCTCGTCGCCGACCCGGCGGTGAAGCCGATCGGCCTCGGCGCGCGCGATTCCCTCCGCCTGGAAGCGGGCCTGCCGCTCTATGGGCACGATCTCGATCCGACCGTATCGCCCGTCGAGGCGGGCCTTAACTTCGCGCTCTCGAAGCGCCGCCGCGAGGCCGGCGATATCGCCGGCGCCTCCCGGCTGGCCGCCGAACTTGCCACTGGCCCGGCCCGCATCCGCGTCGGGCTCTTCGTCGAAGGCGCCCCGGCCCGCGAAGGCGCCGAGATCACCACGCCCGATGGCACGGTGATCGGCCGCGTAACCTCGGGCGGCTTCTCGCCCAGCCTCGCTCGCGCCATTGCCCTCGGCTTCGTGCCGCCCGCCCATGCGGCGCCCGGCACCAGGCTCGCAGTCCTCGTCCGCGGCCGGTCACAACCGGCCGAAATCACCACGCTTCCCTTCGTCCCCCACCGCTACGTCCGGAAACCCGCGTCATGACCAAGTTCACCAAGGACCATGAGTATATCAAAGCCGATGGCACCGTCGGCATCACCCACTACGCGCAGGAGCAACTGGGTGACATCGTCTTCGTCGAGTTGCCTGCCATCGGCAAGAAGCTGAAGCAGGGCGACGAGGCCGCTGTTGTGGAGAGCGTCAAGGCAGCCTCCGAGATCTATTCGCCCGCTTCGGGCACTGTGGTCGCGGTCAACGAGGCGCTGCGCGGCGAGCCGGGCCTGATCAACAGCTCGCCCGATGGCGAAGGCTGGATCTTCAAGCTCGCGCTCGATGATTCTGGCGAGCTCGATAGCCTGATGGACGCCGACGCCTACGCCAAGATCACGGTGTGATCTGATCCCGAGCCTCATGCCTGTGGCCTCGTGCTTCGACAGGCTCAGCATGAGGCCACAGGGTGGAGGTAACCTGCCTCCGCCTTGCACCGTATTCGACCGACCTCATGGTGAGCTTGTCGAACCACGAGGGCGGCGGGCACAGATGTAACTGGAACCCAATTCCATGCGATACCTTCCCCATTCTGCCGCCGAGCGCGCCGAGATGCTCGCCGTCATCGGCGCTGCCTCGGCCGAGACGCTGTTTTCCCGGGTCCCTGATGGCGCCTTGCTCGCCGAGCCGGTGAAGCTGCCCTTTCATCAGCCAGAATATGCCGTCGAAGCGCAGATGAAGCGCCTGGCCAGCCAGAACCATGCGGCAGGCGATGGCCCCTTCTTCATCGGCGCCGGCGCCTACCGCCACCACGTGCCGGCCAGCGTCGATCACCTGATCCAGCGCTCCGAATGGCTCACGGCCTATACGCCCTACCAGCCGGAAGTGTCGCAGGGCACGCTGCAGATGCTGTTCGAGTTCCAGACGCAGGTCGCGCACCTTACCGGCATGGATGTGGCCAACGCCTCCATGTATGACGGGTCGACCGGCACCGCCGAAGCCGTTCTGATGGCCCGGCGCGTCACGCGCCGCAACCGCATCGTGCTCGCCGGCGGGTTGCACCCGCATTACCGCGACGTGGTGCGCACCTATCTCGGCGACGGACCGGATCTGGTGAAAGTCGCCGCGGCCCCGGAGGGCGATGATCTCGGATTGGGCGAGGTCGACGGCAACACGGCCGCCATCGTCGTGCAGACGCCCGATGTGTTCGGCCGGCTGCAGGATATCAGGGCAGCGGCCGATGCCGCCCACCAGAAGGGCGCGCTGCTCATCGTCGTCGTCACCGAAATCGTGTCCCTTGGCCTCATCGAGGCGCCTGGCGCCCTCGGCGCCGATATCGTCGTGGCAGAGGGGCAGTCGCTCGGCAATGCGCTCAATTTCGGCGGACCCTATGTCGGGCTCTTCGCCACGCGCAAGGATCTGGTGCGGCAGATGCCGGGCCGGCTCTGTGGCGAAACCGTGGATGCCGAGGGCCGTCGCGGCTTCGTGCTGACCCTCTCCACCCGCGAGCAGCATATCCGCCGCGAGAAGGCGACGAGCAACATCTGCACCAATGCCGGGCTCTGCGCGCTGGCCTTCTCCATTCACCTCTCGCTCCTCGGCGAGGCGGGCCTCAAGCGCCTTGCGCGGCTCAATCACCACAAGGCGGTGAGGCTTGCCCGTATGCTCGGCACCGTGCCGGGTGTCGAGGTGCTCAACCGAAGCTTCTTCAACGAGCTGACCATCCGTCTGCCCGTGCCTGCCGCGCCGGTCGTCGACCTTCTCGCCAAGGCTGAAATCCTCGCCGGCGTGCCGGTGAGCCGGCTCGATCCGGGGAAGCCGGAGCTCGAAAACCTCGTGATTCTCGCCGCGACTGAACTCACCTCGGATGCTGATATCGAGATGCTCGCCTCGAGCCTCCACGCCGCCCTCGAAGGAGACGCATGATGGCCATGAACAACCAGGGCCGGCCCACCGGCATCGGCAGCGCGGGCGTTGCCGCCAACGGCTCGTCGCTCCTCCCCAATGAACCGCTGCTCTTCGAAATCGGTGACATCGACCATTCCGGCGTCGACCTGCCGGACGTCGAAATCGACGGAGCCTTCCTCGGCGGCTTTGCACGGCAGTCCGCGCTGGATCTCCCCGGCCTCACCGAGCCCGAGGCCGTGCGCCACTACGTGCGGCTGAGCCGGCTCAACTACTCGATCGACTCGGGCATGTATCCGCTCGGCTCATGCACGATGAAGCACAACCCGCGCCTCAACGAGAAAATGGCGCGCTTGCCGGGCTTCGCCGATATCCATCCGCTGCAGCCGGTCTCCACCGTGTCGGGTGCCCTGTCGCTCATGGATCAGCTCGGCCATTGGCTTCTGACCCTCACCAACATGGAGGCCGTGGCACTCTCGCCCAAGGCCGGCGCCCATGGCGAAATGTGCGGCATGATGGCCATCCGCGCGGCGCAGGCCGCGGCGGGGCAGGGGCACCGCAATATCGTGCTGGTGCCCGAATCGGCGCATGGCACCAACCCGGCGACGGCCGCCTTTCTCGGCTACCAGGTGAAGGCGGTGCCCGCCCGCGCCGATGGCACCGTCGACGTCAACGCGGTGAAGGCGGCGCTTTCGCCCGATGTCGCCGCCATCATGCTCACCAACCCCAATACCTGCGGCCTGTTCGAGCCCGAGATCATCGAGATCGCAGCGGCGGTGCACGCGGCCGGGGCGTTCTTCTACTGCGATGGCGCCAATTTCAACGCCATCATGGGCGTGGTGCGGCCGGGCGATCTCGGCATCGACGCCATGC
>CAYPYV010000075.1:0-14674 GCA_964414845.1 uncultured Devosia sp.
CCGTGGATGGCAGCAACCTCGAAGAACCCGGCGAGCCCGGCGCAGGCGCCGGCGATCATGCAAGAGACCACCATCAGCGTGCCCACCGGCAGGCCCTGTGCCTTGGCGGCACGGGCATTGCCGCCGGTCATTCGCGCGGCAAAGCCGAAGGTCGTGCGGCTCATCAGCACCCAGAGCGCTATGGCGAGCACGATGCCTGCGGCGAGGCCCCAATGCACGTCCGTGCCCGGCATGGAGCCGATGCGATACGCATCCCCGATCGGCATGGTCGAGGGCTTGTTGGCCGAGGACGGGTCCCGGAGGATCCCCTCGACGAAGAAGTTCATGATGGCGATGGCGATATAGCTCAGCAGCAGCGAGGCGATGGTCTCGTTGACGCCGCGGCTATGCTTGAGCCAGCCGCAGAAGCCGACCCAGAGCGCGCCGGTCAGCATGCCGGTCGCGGCCATGACGGGCAGGGTCAGCCAGGGGGACACGCCGCCCGACACGAGCGGGATGGCCATGGCCGCGGCGGTGAAGCCGCCCAGCACCAGCGCACCTTCGCCGCCGATCATCGTCAGGCCGATCCGCGCCGGAATCGCGAAGGCGAGGCCGGTGAGGATGAGCGGCGCCGCGCGCTGCAGCGAGTTCTGGAAGGAGAAGCTCGAGCCGAAGCCGCCGGTCCAGATCAGCGAGAAGAACTGTATCGGGTCCTTGCCGATCAGGACGAGGAATACCGAAAACGCCAGCGCCGACGCGATGAGCGCCAGCGCGGGGATGGTTACCGCCTCGGCAAACTTCAACACGCGGATATCCGGTTCGGAACTCTTCGTGGGGGCGGGCGTCGTGGCGGTTTCGGCGGTCATGCGTTCAGACACTCCGTTGCGGAGGACCTCATCCTGAGCTTGTCGACGGGCGAGGTCCGGGCATGCCGCCCTCGTGGTTCGACAGGATCACCATGAGGGCTCCGGCACGTACCGGGGCTGACACCCCGGCTGAAACACCGGTGCGGGGGGCGTTGCACCCACCCCCCGCACCAGATTGGCTTGTGTCAGGTGATCGAGCCCTGCACACCCTCGAGCAGCCAGTTCATGCCGTCGAGATAGGGGTCGTAATTGTCGTAGTCCTTGTCGACGACGACATTGCCCTTGTTGTCCTTGAGCGTGCCCTTGTAGATCGGGGCGCCGCCCTTCAGCGCTTCGATCGCCGCATCGGCAGCCTTGATGGCTTCCGGCGTGGCGCCGGCGCCATAGGGCGTGTTGCGCAGCATGTCGTTGTTGTAGCCGCCGATGAGGAAGTTCGGGGGTGTCTTGCCCGCCGCGATATCGTCGGCATAGGCCTTGTAGATCGTCTCCCACTTGTACTCGGCGCCGGTGATGAAGCCCTTGGGAGCAAGCGGGGCCTGGCTGGCATTGTGGCCCATGGTCTTGATGCCGCGGCCTTCGGCCGTCTCGATCACGACCTTGGGGCTGTCGACATGGCAGGTGATGGCTTCGACGCCGGCATCGATCAGCGCATTGGTCGCCTCGGCCTCGCGGACCGGCAGGCTCCACTCGCCGGTGAAGATCACCTGCACCGTGGCATTGGGGTTCACCGAGCGCGCGCCGAGCAGCACGGAGTTGATGTTGGAGAGCACCGACGGGATCGGCTTGGCGGCGACGAAGCCGATCTTGCCCGACGGGGTCGAGAGGCCGGCGGCGACGCCATCCACATAGTGCGCCTGGTTGAGATAGGGGAAATAGGAGCCGGCATTGGCCGGGTCGGTATCCTTGTTCCAAAGCGGCGCCGCATGGCGGAACTGGACATCCGGATACTTCTTCGCGAGATCGACGACGAACGGCTTGTAGTAGCCGAACGAGGTGGCGAGGATCAGGTTCGCGCCATCGATATTGATCATCGACTCCATGGACTTTGCCACGGCGTCGGTCTCGGGAACGTTCTCTTCTTCCACCACGGTGATGCCGGGCAGGGCCTTGAGGGCAGCCACCGAGACGGCATGCGCCTGGTTCCAGCCATAGTCGTCCTTGGGGCCGACATAGACGATACCGAGGATTACGTTGGTCTGGGCCTTGGCAATGCCGAACGGCAGGGCCGTGGCGGCGAGGCCGGCGGCGCCGACCTTGAGCAGCGAACGCCGCGAAAGCGAATGGAGGGTCATGACGGTTCTTCCCTGTTTGCACCGAGGGCGCTGCGCCCCAGAACATGTGAGAGGCGGGGCGAGCGACTTCGGAACTTATTCTGCAAAGCGCGTGCCAAGTGCCGTTGGCGCTGGCCGAGCCCGATAAGCTGCTGGAATTCCGACATTTTGCCTATGCAATCCCCCTGCAGCGACCGCGGCCCGCCTTAGCAACCGCTTAACGTGTATGCACCATTTTCAAACTTGCACAAACAATGTGCATACATGGAAAAGTTGCATACAATTTCACGCCTGCGCGTTGAGCCTACGTGCAAGTGCTGAGTGTTCGGCCATCAGTCGCTCAATGTCGAGCCCCGGCGGCACGCCATCCACCACCCGCCACACCCCGCCCACCATCACGCGGTCGGCATGGTTTGCGCCCGAAAGCACCAGCCCCGCGATCGGGTCCTGCACGCCCGAGAACCGCAACTCGTCGAGCCTGAACAGGCTCAGGTCCGCCTGCTTTCCCACGGCAATGTGCCCGATATCGCTGCGTCCGAGGCAGGCCGCCGAACCCTCGGTTGCCCAGCGCAGCGCATCGAGATGCGTCGTGCCGGCCGCATCGCCATAATGCAGCCGGTTGACCATGACCGCGTGGCGCACCTCTTCCATGATATTGGCTGCGCCTGCCGAAGCCCCGCCATCCGATCCTAGTCCGACGATCGCGCCTGCTTCCTCGAGTTCGCGCGTCTTGCAAAAGCCCGAGGCGAGAATGGCATTCGATGTGGGGCAATGGCATATGCCGACGCCATGGCGGCCGAGCTTTCGGCATTCGTCGTCGGAAAAATGGATGCCATGCGCCACCCAGGTGCGGCTGGAGAGCCAGCCGACCTCGTCGAGCCAATCCACCGTGCCGTAGCCGCGATGGGCGTGGCACGAGTCCACTTCGTCCGCGCTTTCGGCAAGGTGGGTATGCAGGCGGCAATCATGCCGCTCGGCGAGGACTGCGCTTTCCATCATCAGCCGGTCGGAAACAGCGAGCAGTGCTGTCGGCGCCAACGCCACCTGCCGCGTCGCGCCTTCGCCCCGATGGTGGTAGCGCGCGAGGATGCGCTCGAAATCGGCGAGGACATCATCCTCGTCTTCCACCATGCGCGCCGGTGCGGCGCGGCCCTGCGCTTCACCCATCACGGTCGCCCCCCGCGCGACGACGAGCCGTATCCCGAGCCTTTCCGCTTCCTCGAATTCGATATCCACCGCGTGCTGCATGCCGGGCGGGAACATGTACTGGTGATCGACCGCCGTGGTCGCCCCCGACATCATCAGCTCTGCGATGGCAACGCGGGCCGCGAGCCTGAGCATGTCGGGCTCGAGATTTTGCCAAACCGGATAGAGCGCCCCGAGCCAGGGGCCGAGTTGCTTGTTGATGCCCAAAGGATGGGCACGCGTGAGGTTCTGGAAAAAATGCTGGTGGGTATTGATAAGGCCCGGCAGCACGACATGTCGGCTGGCGTCGAACACGTCATCCACCGGCTTTGCTGGTACCTGGCCGGGCCTCAGTATCTCGGCGATCCGGCCCGCCTCGACCACCACGCCTCCGCCTGCATGTTCCGCCAGAATGGCGAGCGGGGTCTTGATCCAGCTGCGCATGGCCTCTCCTTCGCTAAGTCCGATAACCGCAATTGTCGGACATGCTGCAAATTCGATGCCAGAGTGGGTCGGCAAGCAACCTCGTGGTTCGACAGGCTCACCATGAGGTTGATCGACTTCGCGCCGAACGATCCGCCGACCTCATTCTGAGCTTGTCGAAGCACGAGGTCGGGCCCCCTGTTCGGAAAGACCATTTCCCAACCTTGCAAAACCGACTAACCCTTTGCCACAACAGGGAGAGAGAAATGATCCGTCACTGCGTCTTCGTGAAGCTCAAGGCCGATACCAGCGCCGAGGAGCGCGCCGGCCTCACTGCCGATCTTGCGGCGCTGAAGGATGCGATCCCGGGCATCACCGCCGCGCATTTTTCAGCCAATGTCAGCCCCGAAGGACTGGGGCGCGGCTATAATTTCGGCTTCGTGATGGATTTTGTCGATGCTGCCGCGCGCGATGCGTACCTGCCGCATCCGGCGCATGGCAAGGCCGCCGGGCGCCTCGTCGCGGCCACGGAAGGTGGCGTCGAGGGCGTGTTCGTCTACGATCTCGAGATATGAGATAGGCGCATCAGCACAGTAGCCTCACAGTCGGTCGCCCTCCCCACAAGGGGGAGGGACATGCCGACTGCACGGATAGTGCGCGCCTTGAACGCGGCGCCCCTACCGCCTGAAGATCGCCGCGAGCAATTGCCGCTCGATGTCCGCAAGGTCCGTCGCGCCATGTTGGCGCGGGCGGTCCTGCGGCACGGCGACATCGAGTGCGATCCGCCCCTCCTCGAGCACGATCACCCTGTCGGCCAGCACCACCGCCTCGGTGACATCATGCGTCACGAACAGTGCGGTGAACCCCTGTTCCGCCCAGACCTGCTCGACCAGCCCCTGCATGGTGATGCGGGTCAGCGCATCGAGCGCCCCCAGCGGCTCATCGAGCGCGAGGAAATCCGGCTGGCTGACAAGGGCGCGGGACAGAGCCACGCGCTGCCGTTGGCCGCCGGAGAGGCGCGCCGGCCATTCGGCCGCCTTTTCGGCAAGCTGCACCGCATCGAGCGCCTCGATGGCTTTCGCGCGGGCCTCGCCCTTGCCGACGCCTTCACCCAGACCCACGGCGACATTGTCGGCCACGCGCGCCCAGGGCAAGAGCCGCGGCTCCTGGAACACGATGCGCGCGTTGGTGTTGCGGTTGGGGTCGTCGGCCGGGTTGAAGCGGATCGTGCCCGATGTCGGCTCGTCGAGCCCGGCGAGCAGCCTGAGCAGCGTGCTCTTGCCGCAACCGGACTTGCCGACGATGGCGAGGAACTGCCCGGCCGGTACATCGAGATCGAGGCCCTTCAGCACCGGCACATCGCCGAAGCTTTTCGACAGCCCCTCGATACGGATCGCCGCGCCGGCCTTTCGCCCCGAAATCGGTGCGACCGATCGCGCGACGAAGTCGGGCTCGATCTCCTTGCCCCAGACATTGTAGCGGCGGCGCCTGGTCTCGTTGCTGGCCATAGATGTTACGCCTTTTCCTGCGGCTGGAACGCCGGATGCCATTGCAAGGTCTTCCGCTCGAGGAAGCGGGCGATGGAATCCGCCAGCTTGCCGAGCAGCGCGTAGATGACGAGGGCGAGCACGACGACATCGGTCATCATGAACTCGCGCGCCGAGTTGGCCATGTGGCCGATCCCGGCCGAGGCGGCCATGGTTTCGGCCACGATCAGCGTCAGCCACATGATGCCGAGCGAGAACCTGAGGCCCACGAAGATCGAGGGCAGGGCGCCCGGAAGGATGACTTTCCGGAACAGGGTCCAGCGGCTCATGCCATAGACGCGGCCCATCTCGATCAATTGCGGGTCGACATTGCGCACCCCGTGCAGCGTGTTGAGATAGATGGGAAAGAACACCCCGAGCGAGGTGAGGAAGAGCTTTGCTTCCTCGCCGATGCCGAACCAGAGGATCACGAGCGGGATCAGCGCCAGGTTCGGTACCGTGCGGATCATCTGCAGCGTCGTATCGGTGAGCGTGAAGCTGGTCTTCGACACGCCGTTCGCGAGCCCGAGCAGGAAGCCGATCGAGCCGCCGACGAGGAGACCGGATAATGCCCGCATCCCGCTCACCCCGATATTGAGCGCCAGCTCGCCGGTGATGAGCTTGGCCCAGAAGGCCCTGAGCACGTCGAGCGGCGCCGGCATCAGCCGGTTCGAGATCCACCCGGCGCTGGCTGCGACCTGCCAGACCAGCACCACCGTCACCGGCAGGAGGAAGGGCAACAGCTTCTGCCCATCGAACCGGAGGCGCCCGGCAAGAGGCAGCCCCTGTCGTCGGGCGGGCTTTGGCATCGCCGCTACGAGGCTCATGAGGTTTCTCCGCAAGAAGGGAAGTCGAAGTCGGTCGGACTCACGCCGCCGGCGGGGTCCAGACGATGTCCTTGATGGTGAGCTGCCTGGGGATGATGCCGAGCCCGAAGAACTCGTCAGCAAGGCTCTGCTGGTAGGCGATCACCTCGTCGGTGATCGGCTTGACCTGCCCGAGGTCGGCGCCATCGCGGGTGAGCACGATGCGCTGGACCGGCTCCGGCACACCGGTAATCTCCGAAATCTTCTTCACCGTGCCATCGAGGTCGCTCTGCGCCGCGTCCCCTACCTCCTTCAGCGTCGCGATCACCTCCGCAAGGATTTCCGGGTTGTTGCGCGCAAAGGCACCATTGGCTTCGTAGAAGCTCCATGCGTCGACGATGCCGGCCGTCGTCGCGAGCACGCGGGTATCGGGGTCCTGCTCGGCAATGGCGAAATACGGATCCCAGATGACCCAGGCATCGAACTGGCTATTGGCAAAGGCCGGCGCCGCGTCCTGCGGGCCGAGATCGAGCGCTTCGATATCGTTGAGCGTCAGACCGGCCGTGCGGAGCGCCTTCACGGTGAAATTATGGGCGCTGGAGCCGCGCTTGAACGCGACCTTCTTACCCTTGAGGTCGGCGATGGACTGGATCGGAGAGTCTTTCTTCACGAGGATCGCCGAGCCATTCTTGCTGCCCTTGGCGGCGGCGGCATAGACGAGGTCGCCACCTGCGGCTTGCGCGAAGAGCGGCGGCACGTCGCCGGTCGAGCCGAAATCCAGCGCATTGGCGCCCAGCGCCTCGAGCAGCGGCGGGCCGGAAGTGAATTCGCTCCAGCTGACCTTGATGCCGCGCGGGGCGAGCCTGGCTTCGAACGCGCCGGCGGCCTTGGCGAGGGCGAGCAAGCCGCCTTTCTGCCATCCGATGCGGAATTCCTTGGCATCATTGGCGGCAAAGGCGCGGCCCCCGAGGGCTGAAAGGGTGAGCCCCGCGCCGAACAGGGCGAGGGTCTGGCGTCGATTGAATGTCATGGTCGTGTCCATCTGGTAGGGAGGAGGAGAAGGAGGGAGAGGTCAGGCGATGGCCCGCCATCCGCCATTGCCGGCAATGGCTGCGCTGCGGCTCGAAAGCTCTGTCGCGCTGCGGGCGATGCGCTCGATGATCTGGGGCGAACTGGGCACCGCATCGGTGAAGTCGCTCTCGGTGCCGTACACCGCCGTGGGGACGATATCGGCCGAAAAGAACGCCAGCAGCGGGCGCAGGCCATGGTCCAGCACCAGTGCGTGCCGTTCGCTGCCCCCGGTTGCGGCCAGCGCCACCGGCTTGTCGCGCAGTGCTTTGGGATCCACCAGGTCAAGCACGTGCTTGAACAGGCCGCCATAGGTGCCCTTGTAGACCGGCGATCCGATCACGAGGAGGTCCGCCTCGGAGATGGCGGCGATCAGCCGGGCGACGCCCGGCGGGGCAGTCCTGGCATCGAGCGTCGCGCCGAGTTCGCCGGTGAGGCCGGCAAGATCGAGCACTTCCGCTACTCCGCCGGTGTGCCGCGCTGCAGCCGCGGCGATGGCCCCGACGAGCGCACGGGTGCGCGAGGGGTTCGAGAACGAGCCGGCAAAGCCGACAATGCGATGGCGGCCCATCAGGCGCTCCTTTCCAAGACTGGGATGTCGCGGGCGGCGAGGCGGTTGGCAGGGCGCGCGAGCCCGAGATTTTCACGCAGGGTGCGCCCCTCGTATTCGGCGCGGAACAGCCCGCGCTTCTGGAGGATGGGCACGACCTGGTCGACGAAATCGGTGAGGGCCTTGGGCAGCACCGGCGGCATGATGTTGAAGCCGTCGGCCGCCCCTTGCGTGAACCAGTCTTCGATCGCGTCGGCGATCTGCTCGGGCGTGCCTACTGCCGTGCGGTGGCCGCGGGCGGTGGCAAGCGAGAGATAAAGCTGGCGGAGCGTCAGTCCCTGCGCGGCGAGATCCGACACCAGCTTCAGCCGGCTCTGGTTGAGCTCGGTATGGGTGGGGAGCGGCGGGGCCTTGTCATCGAGCGAATAGCCCGACAGATCGACCCCGACATAATATTGCTTGAGGATCGACCAGGCGATGGTCGGGTGCACGAGCGACTGGATGAACTCGTAGTTCTCCTGCGCTTCCCTTTCCGTGCCGCCCAGCACCGGGAAGATACCCGGCATGATCACCAACTCGTTCTCCTGGCGGCCATATTTGCCGAGCCGGCGCTTGAGGTCGGAATAGAAGGCCTGCCCGTCAGCCAGCGTCTGGCTGGCGGTGAAGATCGCCTCGGCGGTCCGCGCCGCCAGATCGCGGCCGGGCTCGGAGGCACCGGCCTGCACGACCACCGGACGCCCCTGGGGCGAGCGCTTCACGTTGAGCGGGCCGGTGACCGAGAAGTTCGGACCTTGGTGGTTGACCAGGTGGATCTTCTTGGGGTCGACGAACACCCCTGACGCCTTGTCGGCGATGATGGCGTCATCCTCGTAGGTGTCCCAAAGGTCTAGCACCAGATCGACGAATTCCTCGGCGCGCTGGTAGCGGTTGGAATGTGCCGGATGGCCGGAGAGCGAGAAGTTCTTCGCCACGTCCGCGGCGGTGGTGACGACGTTCCACGCAGCGCGCCCCTCGGAGATGTGGTCGAGCGAAAGGAACTTGCGGGCCAGCAGATAGGGGTCCTCGTAGGTGGTCGAGGCAGTGGCGACGAAGCCGATATGCTCGGTCACCTGGCTCAGCGCCGACCACAAGGTCACCGGCTCGAAATGCGCCGCATGGCTGACGCGGGAGGAGACTTCCGGATCCTTGCCCTGGTCCCAGCCGGCCGGACTGTCTGCCACGAACACCAGGTCGAACAGCCCGCGCTCCGCCGTCTGCGCCAGTTCGCGGTAATGCTTGATCGAATGGCCGGCATGGGCATCCGCATCCGGGTGCCGCCACGCCGCGATATGGTGGCCCGTCGCCATGATGAAGGCGCCGAGCTTGATCTGGCGGTCGGGTTTGGTCATGTCGGCACCTCGTCACTGGCGCTGCCTGTCAGCGCGTCGATGCCTTTATCCTCATTATTCCATCAATTTAGTCGAGTTAGTAGATTTTTGATTTTGCCGGGCGGATTGAACGTCCTTGCTAGCTCGGCCATCAATAGAGAATTTTGCTACCAAGGTGGGAAAGCGCTGCCGTTTGCGCAAAAAACATCCACACTGGATGACGGGACGCAGGGGTGCGTCCGTCCATACCCCGCCACAAGCAGCATTCGCCTTGGCCGCGAATGCCGCTATAGCATCGCCCATGCTTTAGGACTTTGAGGAGGGTCCGCCTGATGAAAATCACCGACGTCAAATGCGCCGTCATCGCCTCGGCACCGGTCATCCGCATCACCACCGACGAGGGGATCACCGGCTGGGGGCAGATCGAGACGCCCAAGCCCTACCTGCAGCCCATCGTGCTGCAGCTGAAGAGCTGGATCGTCGGACAGGACCCGGTCAATGTCGAACGCGTCATGAGGCGCATCCGCGTGCGCGGTGGCTTCAAGCCCTGGGGCTCGGCGGTGAGCGCAATCGAAATGGCGCTGTGGGATATAGCGGGCAAGGCAGCCGGCCTGCCGGTCTATCGCCTCCTGGGCGGCAAGGTGCGCGACCAGGTGCGCACCTACCGTACGCTCTACCATCACGAGGTCGATGGCGGCATCGGCCACACCGTGAGCGACTATGTGAAATGGGCCGAGTGGGGCAAGGCGCTCGACGGCGGCTTCGGCATGTTCAAGCTGCCCACCGCCTTTCACTCGGCCATGGTGCGGGAGGTCCCCGAATTCTTCTATGGCGCCGTAGAGGCGGAGTCGCCCTTCCCCTATCCGCACAAGGGCACGCTCACCGAATATGGCTTCAGGCATCTGGTCGAGTGCGTCACGGCTGCCAAGGAGACGCTGGGCCAGAACTACGGCCTCGCGCTCGACGCTGGTCCCGGTTACATGCCCAATGACGCGCTGCGCTTCGCCAAGGCGCTCGAGCACCTCCACCTGCTCTGGGTCGAGGACATGATCACGGGCGACTATGTGCCCTTCGTCAATTCCGACCTCTACCGGCAGGTGACGCCCTATACGACGACGCCGATCCATACCGGCGAGCAGATCTACCTTCGCCAGAACTACAAGCAGCTGATCGAGACGCAGGCGGTCAATGTCGTCGGCCCCGACCCCTGCGACGTGGGGGGCATCGCCGAGCTCAAGTGGATCGCAGAATATGCGGACCTGCATGGCATCGCGATGGCGCCGCACGGCACCGCCAACGGTATCTTCGGCCTCGCGGCTCTGATCCAGGTCTGCGCAACTCTGCCCGACAACCTCATCGCCTTCGAATATCCGGCGCGCTTCGAGCCCTTCTGGTACGACATCACCGAAGGCTTCGACGGCTTCCCGGTAAGGAACGGCCTCATCGACGTGCCGGACCGGCCGGGCATGGGCATTGAACTGATCCCGGAACTCGCAAAGCCTTATCTCACCGAAGGTGATGCCGACTTCTTCGATTGACCGAAAAAAGATCGGGCCCCGTGGAGTGAACCACGAGGCCCTTTCGATATCACTTCCGGAATGGATACCGGTGACTCTGCGAATATGGGAACCTAGAGACTATCTGTCAACCGCGAGAGCGCCAGGCCATGCAGAACGGCCTTCCGAATGTCGCGAAAATCGCCAGAAGTCAGCTTAGCATTGATACGCACGCCCGCGACAAGTGGCCTGTTGAGCCTGTGGTTGCTGACGCTCTCGATCATGTCGCACTTCGCCCAGCAGTCGGTATCTGCATCAAGGAAGCTGTAGCGACCTGCCGGTATCATCAGGTGATATAATTGTGGGATTCTGGGCTTGCTAGTCGAGAGTGGAACGACAATGGTGAGCCCGGGTGACGAATTCAGGACAACAGACGGCCGCACCTTGAACATTTCTGGCGGCACGCCAAGGGGGCCGTGCATTACGCCCTTTGATGTCACATCCTGTGGATTTGGGCCGTAGTCGCACATCAAGACTTGTCCCGGTTGCGGAAATATGCCCGGAGCGAGCGCCATTATTCAAATCTTTGCAAAAATCCAGAATTTTGAGATAGCAGTCGTCCCGCGCCACGCCAAGCCTCTTCCGCCGTCGCGAGTTCTCATTTTGTACTCGCGGCGAAACTGTCTATAGTCTCCTGAACATCCCGCTTCGGACTCTCCTGACCATGAGTGATTTCGTCATCGCCCCGCCGCTCCAGCCGGCCGTCCCCGTACTTGGCGGTGGCCTGTTTCCGGTGCGCCGCATCTATTGCGTCGGGCGCAACTATGCCGAGCACGCCCGCGAAATGGGACACGATCCCCAGGCCGAGCCCCCCTTCTTCTTCGCCAAACCCGCCGACGCGCTGGTGATCGACGGGGCCGAAACGCCCTATCCTACCGAGACGCAGAATTTCCACCACGAGGTCGAGCTGGTCGCAGCCATTGGCACTGGCGGGCGCAATATCGCAGTGGACCAGGCGCTGTCCCATGTCTGGGGCTACGCCGTCGGCCTCGACATGACCCGGCGCGACCTGCAGGCCTGGGCCAAGAAGGCGCAGAAGCCCTGGGAAGTGGCCAAGGGCTTCGATCATTCTGCGCCCATCGGCGCGCTGGTGCCCGCGGCGAAGGTGAACCTGCCTCTGGCACAGCGTATCTCGCTCAAGGTCAATGGCGCTCTCCGGCAGGAGGCGAAACTCTCGGACATGACCTGGGACCTCGCCAATGTCATTGCCGAACTCTCGCGCTTCTTCGCGCTCTATCCGGGCGACCTGATCTTTACGGGCACCCCCGCAGGCGTCGCCGCCGTGGTCGCAGGCGATCACCTTGTCGGCGAGATCGAGGGCATCGGCACGGTCGAGACGCGCATCGTCTGATGGAGTGGTCGCCGCAACAGGATGAAGCGCTGCAGGCTGTCTCGCGCTGGCTCAAGGACAAGTCCGGCCCGCAGGTCTTCCGCCTGTTCGGCTGGGCCGGCACCGGCAAGTCGACACTCGCCCGCCATCTCGCGCAGGGGGTGAAGTCGGTGAAATATGCTGCCTTCACCGGCAAGGCGGCGATGGTCATGCGCAAATATGGTGCACGTGGCGCCACCACCATTCATTCCCTCATCTATGCGCTGGTCTCGGAAAAGGACGGTGAGCCGAAATTCGCCCTCGATCCCGAGAGCGACGCGGCGACCGCCGATCTCATCGTCATCGACGAAGTCTCGATGGTGGACGAGGCGCTGGGGCGCGACCTCTTGAGCTTCGGCACAAAGGTGCTGGTGTTGGGGGACCCCTTCCAGCTGCCGCCGGTGCAGGGCGCCGGCTTCTTTACCGCAGACGAGCCGGATTTCATGCTCACCGAGATCCATCGCCAGGCGTCCGATAACCCCATCATCCGGATGTCGATGGAAATCCGCGAGGGCGGCTATCTGGAACCCGGCCGCTATGGCGAAAGTCTCGTGATCCCGCGTTCGGAGGTCGATCGCTCTGCCGTGCTCGAGGCCGATCAGGTGCTCTGCGGCCGCAACAAGACCCGTGTCGCCTATAACGACCGGCTGCGCGAACTGAAGGACATGCCGCCCCACGAGCCGGTGGTGGGCGATCGTCTCGTCTGTCTCCGCAACAACCCGGTGAAGAAGCTGCTCAACGGCCAGATCTGGACGGCGACCGATGTGCGGAAGCGCTCGGCCGCGCGCTTCTCCATGACCCTCGCCTCCGATGAGGTGACCGGCAGCAAGCCCACCGAGGCCAAGGTGGTAACCCATGCGGCCTTCTTCTCGGGCGAGGAAGATACGCTGTCCTGGCCCGAGCGTCGGCAGTTCGACGAGTTCACGTTCGGCTATTGCCTCACCGTCCACAAGGCGCAAGGGTCGCAGTGGGACAATGTCTATCTCTTCGACGAGAGCTACGTATTCCGCGAGGACCGGCAGCGCTGGCTTTATACCGCCGTCACCCGCGCCTCCGACCGCATCACCGTGGTGATGTGAGGCGGGCGAGGTGCTTTTCGAGGCGCCTCACCTTGGCTTTGAGTTCGACCTGCGCACCGAGGGCGGCAAAGCGCATCTGCACCCGCTGCTTCATGGGCGGACTCAAGTCGTTGCAAAGCTGCATGATGGCGCGGGGCGCCTCGCTGCCGACGGCCAGCACCCCGAGTCCGTGGCAGTGCGGAAAGGCAAAGTGCGGGTAGTGCGCGCTGAGTTCCGCCCAGTATCTCCACACGCCGAAATCGCGATCAGTCTCGTGCGTGTCGTGGAGCAGCACTACGGCCCGCGCGCTCAGCTTGGGTAGCCAGGTCTCGAAATCATGGCGTACCGCCTCGTAGCTGTGGAATCCGTCGATATGCAGCAGATCGATGCTGCCGTCGGCGAAATGCGGCAGCGCAGCCTCGAAACGCATGCGGAGCAGAGTCGAAAACCGGGCGTAGTGCTCGGCATTGTACCGGCTGATATGCTCATAGACGGCCTCGGGATAGGGTCCGCTATGCGCGTCCCCCTCCCAGCTGTCGACGGCGAAACAGCGTGTTTCGAGCTGCATCTGCGCCACCGCGCCGCAGAAGGCCGCATATGAGGCGCCCTGGTGCGTGCCAAGTTCGACGATCAGCCGCGGACGGCAGGCGGCCACCACCCAATGTGCGAACGGAATATGGCCCAGCCAGGCGCTGTCGAGCGGTAGCAGCTGCGGCTCCAGGAATGCCCAACTGAGGTCGTTGGTCGCAAACAGGAACGCATTGAAAGTCTCACTCATCAAGGCCTCTCTGGCGCTGCCACACTCGTCCGCATCGGTGGAAGGCGAAGGTACGGCAAGGTGCGTGACTGGCGCGCTGCCGCCTTCCGGCTCAGCGTCCCCCGGCGCTCGCTTCGTCGATCGCCTTCAGCTCGTCGTCCGAAAGCGCGAGATTGTCGAGTGCGCCGAGGCAGTTCTTCAGCTGCTCAAGCGTCCTCACCCCGATCAGCGCCGAGGTCATCTCCTTGCGCCGCAGCACCCAGGCGAGCGCCAGCTGCACCAGCGTCTGCCCGCGCGCGTCGGCGATAGCCCCAAGCTTTTCCACCGCCTCGAGCACGCGCGGCTCGAGGCGGCTGGCGTTGAGGGAGTAATTCTCCGAGGCGCGGGTGCCGCTCAGATCGCCCTGCCGGCGATTATACTTGCCCGAGAGAATGCCCTGCTGCAGCGGCGAGAACGCGATGACGCCGATGCCGAGTTCGCCGCAGGCGTCGATGGTCTTGTCGTCCTCGATCCAGCGGTTGAGGATCGAATAGCTCGGCTGGTGGATCACGCAGTTGATCCCCATCTCCTTCAATATGCGATGCGCCTCGCGCGTCTGCTTTTCTGGATAGCTGGAGATACCGGCGTAGAGCGCCTTGCCCTGCCGCACCAGCTGCGCCAGCGCCTCCATCGTCTCTTCGAGCGGCGTCTCTGGGTCAAAGCGGTGCGAGTAGAAGATATCGACATAGTCGAGCCCGAGCCGCTTGAGGCTCTGCTCGGCCGAGGCGATCACGTATTTCTTGCTGCCCCACTCGCCATAGGGGCCCGGCCACATCAGATAGCCCGCCTTGGAAGAAACGATCATCTCGTCGCGATAGGGGCGGAAGTCGCGCGCCATCACGTCGCCGAACAGT
>CAYPYV010000076.1:0-13731 GCA_964414845.1 uncultured Devosia sp.
ATCCTCGACAAGCTACGCACCGAGGGCAAGCTGCCCAACGAGCCCGACTACCAGGCGTGGCGGGCCCGCCATCTCGGCTCCTACCAATTGAAGATGCCGAGCGAACTGCCGCCCTGGCATCTGCCAGATGGCCGTACCGTACAGATCATCGCGGCGCCTGCCGGTCCCAAGGGCGGCGTGATCTATGTGTTCGAAGACATTACCGACCAGCTGGCGCTGAAGAGCCAGCACCGCGCCCTGCTCGATGTACAGCGCTCCACCCTCAACGCCCTGTCCGAAGCGGTCGCCGTGTTCGGTACCAATGGCCGCCTGACGCTCTCGAACCCGCGGCTCTCGCTGATCTGGAAGCTGCCGGCCAACCTGCTCGCCGCCAACCCGCATATCGACCAGGTCGCCGAGGCCGTCGGCCAGGCCATGCCCGAGGATGGGGTGACCATCTGGCGCAGCCTCAAGCGCTCGATCATCGATCTCAATCCGAACCGCTCGGACCAGCAGGGTCGCATCTCGCGCGCCGACGGCAAGCTGGTCGACTATGCCATCGTCCGCCTGCCCGACGGGCAGACCATGATGACCTTCCTCGATGTCACCGAAAGCGCCAACTACCAGCGCGTGCTCAAGGAAAAGAACGAAGCGCTCCTGACTGCCGACCGGTTGAAGGACGCTTTCGTGCAGAACGTTTCCTACGAGCTTCGTTCGCCGCTCACCAACATCATCGGATTTGCCGATCTTCTTGCGTCGGGCGCCGCCGGCACCCTCAACGACAAGCAGCGCAGCTATACCGACTATATCCGCGCCTCGAGCGTGACGCTGGGCGTGCTGATCGACAACATCCTCGATCTCGCTACTGTGGATGCCGGCATCGCCGAGCTTCGCCCCGAGCCGCAGGATGTCGCGGCACTCGTCGAGAAGGCCTGTACCGGCGTGACAGCGACCTTCCCCGAGATCGATGGCGAGCGCGCGATCAAGCTCAAGGTCGAAATCGCCCCCGACCTGCCGCCTTTCGTGGCGGACGGAACCCGCGTCGTGCAGGTCCTCTACAACCTGCTCTCCAACGCCGCCCGCTACTCGGAACCGGGCGGCGAAGTGCGCCTCACTGTCGCCGGCCGGCCGGGCCGACTGACCTTTACCGTCGAGGATGAAAGCGTAGCGATGAGCGAGGACATCGAAGCCGCCCTCGAAGAGCGCGCCGATCTCGCCGTCACGGGTCGACAGCGTGGCGTGGGCCTCGGGCTCGCCATCGTTCGCGCCTTTGTCAGCCTGCATGGCGGCACCATCAAGATCGAGCAGCGTGAACCACGCGGCACGCGGGTGGTGGTCAGCCTGCCTTCCGATGTCGCCATGGTCGGTGCGGCGGAGTAATCATGCCGGCGGTCCTCAACCTCGCCGACGACGATGCCACCGCCGCGCTCGGCGCGCGGATTTCAAGGGCTCTGCGGCCCGGCGACGTGCTCTTACTCGAAGGCGATCTGGGCGCCGGCAAGACGGCCCTCGCCCGCGTCATCATCCGTGCCCTCATGGCCGACCCCGCACTCGACGTCCCTTCGCCCACTTTTGCGCTCGTGCAGCCTTATGAGGGCAACGGGCATGTCGTGCTCCATGCCGATCTCTACCGGCTCGCCTCGGAGCGCGATATCGACGAGCTGGGGTTGTTCGATCGCGCCGAGGCGATGCTGCTCGTCGAGTGGCCGGAGCGGGCGACGGAGCTCTACCGCAAGGCCACCTGCACCGTGACACTCGCAGTCCCTCCCGGCGGTTCTGGCCGCACCGCCTATGTGGCCTTCACGGATAACCGACCGATCTAGCTGACGATTGTTCGCCGCCCCATGCTCCATTGCTCGAGGCGCACCCCTATTGTTGGCGAGTCTTTCGCCGGGCGGGCAAGCCGTCGCGCTGGACTTTCCGGCCCTATGGCGCTCATATCCGCGCCATGCGCCGCACCTCGCTCTTTTCCATCGCGCCGGACCAGCCCTTCCTGCCGACGCTGGCCACGGGCGTGCTCGACGGCACGCTGCTGTCCGACTGGCCGCGGAAGGGTGCGTTCTGGCTCAGCGATATCACCATAATCGTTCCGACGCGGCGCGCGCGCCTCGCCCTGGCTGACATCTTCGCGACCCGCCTCGGTGGCGCGGCGCTGCTGCCCGACATCCGCACCTTCGGCGGCGAGACCGAGGATGAGGAGCCCTTCCTGCCGCCCTTCGATGCGCCCAACCTTCCCGGCCCCGCCTCGACCATGGAGCGCACCCTGTTCCTCGCCCGGCTGATCGATGCGTGGGCGCGCACCCCGGGTGGCGCCGAAGTGCTTGCCACCCCACCCAACGCGGCCGAGATCTTCGCGCTGGCCCAGAGCCTTGCGGGCCTGCGCGACGATCTCGTCGTCGAGCAGGCCTCACTCTCGGCACTCGAGGCGCAGATCGACCGGCTGGACCTTGCCGGCAATTGGCAGAAGACCAGGAAATTCATCGAGATCGCCCTGTCCGCATGGGAGGCGATGCTCGCCGCGGAAGGCCGCGCCGATCCGGCGGAACTGCGCAACCTGCGCCTGGGCCGACAGGCGGAGACGCTGCAGTTCGTCTATGGGGACCGCCCGGTAATCGCGGCGGGCTCGACCGGTTCGGTGCCCGCAACCGCCGATCTCCTTGCCTCCATCAGCAAGCTGCCGCGAGGCGCACTCGTGCTGCCGGGGCTCGATCTTGCCATGACACCCGACGAGCACCAGGCACTGCTCGACCACGGCAATGGCGCGCATGGACATCCGCAATATGGCCTCGCCCGCCTGCTGCGCCGGCTCGGGACCTCGCCCGCCGATGTCGTTACACTGGGCAAGGCGAGCGGACCGCGCGTCACTGTCTTGCGCGAGGCCCTCGCCCATGCCGAGGCGACCGCGCAATGGGCGCGTGCGCGCCAGGCCCTCGCCCCTGCCCTTCCGGCGGCACTCGCCGATATCGGCATCATCGCGGCGCGCAACCTCGAGCAGGAATCGCTCGCCATCGCCATTGTGGCGCGCGATGCATTGGAGCGCGGGGAGACGGTCGGCGTCATCTCGCCCGACCAGACGCTGTCGCGGCGCATCGCCATGGATTTGCGGCGCTTCGGCATCGAGGTCGACGATGCGGCGGGCGTGCCGCTCTTCCAGTCCGCTGTGGGGCGGCTGGTGCGCGCCGCACTCGCGGCAGCCGTGTCGGATTTCGCACCGCTCGATGTGATGACACTCCTCCAGAATCGCGCCGTCGTTCTCGATCGCGAGCGGACCGATATCGCTCGGCTCGCCTCCCGGCTCGATCTCCTGTTCCGCGGGCAACGCGCGCCGGGCGGTATCGGTGGGCTCATGGCTCTGGTCCGCGATGCGGCATCGGGAACCCTCAAGCACCCTGAACTGCGCCCGGCCGCCAATGAAGCCGAGGCGATGGTGGCGCTGCTGGAGCGGCTCGGCGAGGCCCTTGGCCCGCTGGTTGCGCTGACCAAGGCACCGCATACCGATGCCGCCGAGTTCGCGGTCGCGCTACGGGCAGCCCTCCGCGGGCTTGTCGATGCGGAAGACAACCTTCCGGGGCGGCAGCGCTTTTCCGCCTGGGCGGATGACCTCGCATCGCGTCCAGGCGCCGGCCCGCGCTTCAAGCCCAGTGCCCTGGATGGCGTGCTGGCTGTGCTGATGTCCGGCGAGAGCGTCACCGACCCGGCTCCTGCTCGCGCCGACATTGCCATCTGGGGCCAGCTCGAAGCCCGCCTCATGGCGCCGGACGTCCTCATCGTCGCAGGGCTCAACGAGGAGATCTGGCCGCGGGCAGCAGACCCCGGTCCGTGGCTCAGCCGTGGCATGCGCATTGCCGCCGGATTGGAGCCGCCGGAGCGGCAGCAGGGCCAGGCGGCACACGATTTCGAGATGGCATTTGGCAACCGCAAGCTGCTGCTCACCTATGCCGAACGGCGCGGCGCATCGCCGGCGCTGCCCTCGCGCTACCTGCAGCGGCTCGATGCATTCGTCGGGCGCGACCTGAGCGGAGAACTGCGCCGCCGCGGCGCAGCATGGCTCGACCTCGCGGACCGGCTCGACACTCTGGGCGACAAGCCCGAGGCGGCACCCCGCCCTCAACCGCGCCCGCCCGCGACGGAACGGCCGAGGAAAATCTCGGTCACCGAGGCAGAGACATTGTTCCGATCGCCCTACGATCTCTACGCGAAATATGTGCTGGGGCTGCGGCGCCTGCCGGCCCTCGGCGAGGAACTCGATACGCGCGAGCGCGGCTCGATGATCCACGAGGTCTTTGCGCGCTTCGTCGAGGAGGGGCACGATTTCGCCGCGCCCGATGCCGCCGCAACGCTGCTGCGCATGGCTGCCGAGGAGTTTGCCGGGCTCGACGCCATCGGCGACCGCCGCGACCTCTGGCTCAGCCGCTTCGCCGTCGCGGCACGGCAATATCTCGATTGGGAGATGCAGCGGCACGATCGGGTGGAATCACGCCACGCAGAGATCAGGGGCGTCTGGACGCTGCCGGTCGCCGAGCCCTTCACCCTCGTCGGCAAGGCCGATCGCATCGACCGGCTGAAGGATGGCACCCTCGAAATCCTCGACTTCAAGACTGGCAGTATCCCTGACAAGAAGACGATGAAGGCCTTCGAAGCCCCGCAATTGCTGCTCGAGGCGCGCATGGCGGCGGCCGGTGCCTTCGGGCCCGAGCGCCTGGGCGAAGCCTCCGCGCTCATCTACCTGAAACTCGGGCTCGGTCCTGAGGCGCTAGAAGAAAGCCCCTTCGCCCTCGATGACGAGACCGGCCTTTCCGATGCTGTTGCCGAGATCGAATCGCGCCTCGCGCGGCAGGTGGAGGCACTCCTGCTCGCCGATAATCTGCCAATGATTGCCGGGCTGAAACCCGCACTCAATCGCCGCTACTCAGGCGATTACGATCACCTCGCGCGCCTCGCAGAATGGACCGCAGACGGCGAGGAGGACGCGGAATGACGGAGCGCCCGCTTCTTGATCCGCTGCCGTTCGATATCGGCGACCGGCAGCGACGCGCCGCCGACCCCGGGAGTTCCATCTGGGTGGAGGCAAATGCCGGCTCAGGCAAGACGCGGGTGCTCACCAACCGGGTGCTGCGCCTGCTGCTGAACGGCGTCAGGCCCGACGAAATCCTCTGCCTCACCTATACCAAGGCGGCCGCCGCGGAGATGCGCCAGCGCATTTCGGCAAGCCTCGCCGAATGGGCGCTGGCAACCGACGCCGATCTTGCCACCGAGCTGCGCGGCCTGACCGACTCGATAGCCTCCGAAGCAGATCTGGCACGTGCCCGCACGCTTTTCGCCCATGCGCTCGAGACGCCGGGGGGCCTCAAGATCCAGACGATCCACGCCTTCTGCGAAAGCATTCTTCACCGCTTTCCGGTGGAAGCGGGCGTGCCGATCGACTTCACCGTGCTCGAGGATTTCGAGCGTGAGACCATGGTGCTTGCCACCCGCGAAGCGATCCTCGCCGGCGGACTCAAGCTCGACTCGCATTTGAATGCCGCCGTGGCCGTGCTGTTCGAAGAGATGACCGACCAGCAGATCGCCGACGCGATCAATACCGGGCTCGGCGACCGATCGGCACTCACGGAGGTGCTGGCCGATCGCGACGGTGCGAAGCGCCGGCTCAGGGCGCTGGTGGGCGCAGACCCGGACGAGACCCCGGCTGCGCTCGTCGCCGAGATCGTCGGTGGCTATCCTTTCACCGAGGCGGACCACCGCGACCTGCATCATGCCTTCCCGCCCAAGGGAGGCTATCGCAGCTTTGAGGACAAGCTCGCGCGCATCGACATGCGTTCGCACCGCTCCATCCTCGGCTGCTACCTCACTGGCGACGGCAATGTGCCCAAGGGTTTCCCGAAAAAGGATATCGTGGCCCAACTTCCGGTGCTGGCGGCGCGGCTCAAGGCCGAGGCTGAACGGCTTGAGGCCTGCCATGTCCGTCTGAAGCGCGCCCGGCTTGTCGCCCGCTCCGAGGCGCTGCTCGATGTACTGGGCGCCATCTTCGACGCCTATGAGGGAGAAAAGCGCGCCCGTTCGCTGCTCGACTTCGACGACCTCGTCGACCGGCTCGGACGTCTCCTCCGGGACGAAGCACAGGGTGCCTGGGTCCGCTACAAGCTCGATGGTGGCATCACCCACATCCTCGTCGACGAAAGCCAGGACACCAATCCCGAGCAATGGGCCGTGGTGAAGGCTCTGGCCGACGAGTTCTTTTCCGGCGACGGCGCCGTCGAAAAGCCCCGCACGCTGTTTGCGGTGGGCGACGGCAAGCAGTCGATCTACTCGTTCCAGGGGGCAGAGCCGGCCCTCTTCCTTGAAACCGGTCGCCAGTATCGCCGCCGCGCCGAGGCTGCAAACAGGCCTTTCGACAAGGTGCCGCTCACCGCCAGCTTCCGCACGCTGGGCAATGTGCTGAGCGCCGTCGATGCGGTCTTCAAGCCGGAGGCGCTGCGAATGGCAGTGCTTGCCGCAGAGGGCGTCATCCACGACACCGCACGCCGGGATGCCGGCGGCGAGGTGGTGCTTTGGCCACCGGTTCAGGAAGAAAAGCCCGAAGATCAGCGCGAATGGCCCCTGGACCTGCCGCCGCCCCGCCCGAGCGCGATACGACAGGTGGCCGGCCGAATCGCCGACACGGTTGCGCGCTGGGTGAAGGAGGGCCGGACACTCGGTGCGCGCAACCGTCCCGTCCGCGCCGAAGATGTGCTGATCCTCGTGCAGTCGCGATCGGCCTTGTTCCATGAAATCATCCGGGCGCTGCATCGTGTCGGGCTCGCCACCCCCGGCGCCGACCGGCTCAATGTCACCCGCCATATCGCTGTGCTCGATCTGCTGGCGCTCGGCGATGTGCTGCTCAACCCCGCCGACGACCTGCAGCTGGCGGCGTTGCTGCGTTCGCCGCTCTTCGATATCGACGAGGATCTGCTGCACGATCTGGCCTATGGACGGGATCGGACGCGGCTCATCGACCGGCTCGCCGCCCATCCCGACCCTCGCGCCGAGGAGGCTGCCGCCCGCCTTGCCGGCTGGCGCGGGCGGCTCGACTTCGACCGGCCGTTCAACTTCTATGCGGAGGTTCTGGGCGCCGATGGCGGCCTCAAGCGCTTCCATCGCCGCTTCGGGCGCGAGGTTGACGACGTGTTCAACGCCTTCCTCGAACTCGCTCTGGCCCATGAACACGCGGCGCGCCCGAGCCTGCAGGGCTTCGTCGCCGCGCTGCGCGAGCGCGATGTCACTATCAAGCGCGAGCTCTCGGAGAAGGGCAGCGGGGTGCGGGTGATGACCGTGCATGGCGCCAAAGGGCTTGAAGCGCCCATCGTCATACTGGCCGACGCGGCCAGCAGGCCGGACAGCACCAAGACCAACAGGCCCCTCTTCATGCCGCGTCTCGAGACCGGACCAATCCTCGTCCACGCTCCGAGCCAGAAGCTGCATCTGGGCGAAACCAGCCCCTTCCAGGCCGAAGAGACCGCACGCCAGCAAGCCGAATACTGGCGCAAGCTCTATGTGGCGATGACCCGCGCCGAGGATGAACTCTATGTCACCGGCACGCTCACCCAGGCCGGCAAGCTCGACGGCACCTGGTACGAAGCAATCACCACGGCGCTCGGGGAAGATGCGGAAACACTTCTCGATGAGGCTGGGGAGCCCAGTGGGCATCGTTATCCAAAGGGCCTGCCGCCACACAGATCTATGGGGCGCGCCCCCGGTGCGAACGAAGCGGACCGAGCGCCGGTGACGCTGCCGCCGCTGCCGCGCCCAACCCTGGTGCCGGTGATCCAGCCGTCCCGCGCCAGCGAAGAGGCCGATGCCGCGCGGGCGCTCGACAACGCAGCCGCGAGCCTTGCCGACGCGGAACGGGCGCGCCGCTCCGGGCTGGCGCTCCACGCCCTGCTGCAGCACCTTCCAGGCATCGATCCGCTATTCCGCGCCGCCGTGGGTGAAAAGGCGATGGCCGCACTCTGGCCCGAGGCGCCCGGGGAGCATCCGGCCCTCATTGCCAAGGCCCTCTCGATTCTCGGTCGGAACGAGCTGCAGCACCTGTTCGGCCCGGACAGCAGGCCGGAAATCCCGTTCCTTGCCCATGGCTCCCGCGACGGCAAGCCGGTCATCATCGCCGGCCGGATCGACCGACTCGTGGTCGGTCGCGAACGGGTTCTGGTCGTCGACTTCAAGTCCGATGCCAACCCGATTCTGGAACCACATGCCCTCAAAGGCACTTACCTTACCCAGATCGGCCTCTATGCGCGGCTTGCAACCCAGCTGTTCCCCGATAAGCAGGTGCATGCCGCCATCCTCTGGACGAACTTGGAATCGCTGCTAGAATTACCGTTGGCCGCTTTGGCGGATGCAGCAGCCGGGTTCACCATCGGGTGACTTTCGATTGAAGTCCTGCTGGACTCTTCCTAGCTTTTGGATCACACACACCGCCGCTTTCAACCCAAAAGGCAACTCTAATGACAACCCACGTTTCCGACGCCACCTTCGGCGAGGAAGTCCTGTCTTCCAAAGAGCCCGTGCTCGTTGACTTCTGGGCCGAGTGGTGTGGCCCGTGTCGTGCCATCGCCCCGGTCCTCGATGAGCTGAGCTCCGAGCTCAAGGGCAAGGTGAAGATCGTAAAGCTCAATGTCGACGAGAACCCCGACACCACCGTGAAATATGGTGTCCGGTCGATCCCGACCATGATCCTGTTCAAGGGCGGCGAAGCTGCCGACATGAAGATCGGTGCTGGCACGCCCAAGGCCGGTCTCGCCAAGTGGCTCGAAGGCCACGCCGCCTGACCGACTGTTATCCGGATTTTTCATCAGCGCCGCTGGCCATCGCCGGCGGCGCTTTTGTTTGGATAGGCGTTTCGCCGATATGCTCGACGCCGCAATGCCATGCCTTCCCAGAGCCCGGGAGTCGGCGTAGACCTTTCATCGTCGATTTACGATGGAGTTTGGCGATGGCGCTCAAGGTCAATGACAGCAACTTCGCGACCGAAGTACTGGCCGCGGACGAAACCGTGCTCGTGGACTTCTGGGCGGAATGGTGCGGCCCCTGCAAGGCCATGGACCCGATCCTCGAGCAGCTCGATGCCGAGCTCGCCGGCAAGGTGAAGATCGTCAAGCTCGATGTTGACGCCAATCCGGATACCGTCACCGCCTACAATGTACGCTCCATGCCCACCCTCATGGTGTTCCGGGGTGGCCAGCCGGTCGACATCAAGGTTGGCGCCGGGCAGTCGCGCGTCCAGCTGATCAAGTGGCTTGACCAGCACGCGGCATGAATTTTCTACGGGATTTCACCTTCGGCTGAGGCATAGTGGCTGTCACTAAGCCGGAGGAACCCATGACTTTCGATCACCTTGCGCAAGGTCCGTTCAACCTCGACCGCGAGGCGATCGCATGGGTGGCATCGAGCTTTTCGTCGCTCGACCGCGACGCGAAACTGCGCCAGCTGTTCAATCTCCGCATCGCCGGCGAGCGGCCGGAGGATATCGCGCAGCTCAAGGCCTTCCGGCCGGGCGGCATCACCCGCCACATGGGTGGCGATGCGGCGCGCGAACGTGCGCTGATCGCCGACCTCAACGACGCAGCTCCTACGCCGCTGCTGGTTTCAGCGGATCTCGAAGGCAGCCGCATGAGCCTGCCCTTCGGGCTCGAATGGCCCAACCCGCTGGCGCTGGCCGCCATCGACGACGTGGCCATCACCGAAGAGGTGAGTCGCATCATGGCGCTGGAAGCGCAGGCCGCGGGCATCAACTGGAGCTTCACGCCGCTTCTCGATATCAACGCCGCCTTCCGCAGCCCCATCGTCGCTACCCGTGGCTTCGGCTCCGATGTCGACATCATCGAGCGTCACGCGCTGACCCAGATGCGGGTCTTCCAGGCGCATGGCATCGCCTCTGCGGTGAAGCACTGGCCGGGCGAGGGCTTCGATGACCGTGACCAGCACCTGCTCACCACCGTCAACCCGCTCTCGATGGAGGAGTGGGAGGCCAGTTTCGGTCGCCTTTATCGCGCCGCGATCACCGGAGGCGTGCTGTCGGTCATGACGGGCCATATTGCGCTTCCCGCCTGGGTACGCAGCATCAATCCCGACGCCGGCGTCGATGCCTTCCGTCCGGGTACGATCAACCGGCTCATCAACGAGGACCTGCTGCGCAGGCATCTCGGCTTCAATGGGCTGATCGTATCCGACGCGACCCCGATGGCCGGCCTCGGCGCCTTCTCGAAGCGCGAGCGTCACCTGCCTGAAGTCGTGAGCGCCGGCTGCGACGTCATCCTCTTCTCCGACGATCCCGACCGCGACCTCGCCTATCTCGAAGCTGCGCTCGCCGATGGTCGCCTTACCGAGGCTCGCGTCAACGAGGCGGTGACCCGCCAGCTGGCCCTCAAGGCCGCTCTCGGCCTGCACCGTCCCGCAAAGCCGATCCCCGAGATCGCCACGCCGGAAATGCGCGCCTATTCCGACACGGTCGCCCGCCGCGCGCCGACGCTGGTGAAGGACACGCAGGATCTCCTGCCACTCGATCCGCAAAAGCATCGGCGCATACTGGTCATTTCGGGCGGCATCGTCTTCCCCTTCATGCCTCACCCCTTGCCCTTCAGGCTGCCTGAGATGCTCAAGGATTCGGGTTTCGAGGTGACGATCCACGCGCCCGACACCGAGGTGAGCGCCGATGATTTCGATCTCGTTCTCTATCTTTTCGGCGAAGAAACCCTGCTGACCCGGGGCCGCATCTTCCTCGACTGGCTGCGCCTCACCGGCAATTTCGGCAAGTCCATGCAGCGCTACTGGCACGAGATTCCGACGCTGATGATCTCGTTCGGCTACCCCTATATGCTCTACGACGCGCCGCGCGTGCCGACCTATATCAACGCCTATGCCACCACGGAGACCATGCAGCGCGCCGTGGTCGAGTGCCTGCTCGGCAACCAGCCCTGGAACCGGCATTCGCCCGTCGACCCGTTCTGTGGCCTCGAGGACGCGCGCTACTGAGCAAGGCGCGATCAGCTGGGCGGCGTGCCGTTCTGGTGCAGCACATGGCCGCCCAGATAGAGCGAACCGGCAAACACCACCCGCGGCGCCGGGCTCGTCTCGGCAGCCCGGGCCAGCGCGTTGAGGATCGAGCGTGACGCCTCGGCCGTGAAGCCTGATGCCTTGGCCGCCTCCAGCAACACCGCCTTGTCATGGGCATTGGGCTCGCCGGGAATGGTGAGTGCTATGACGCGATCCGCCATACCCTTGAAGGGCGCGAGGAAGTCGGCCGGCTTCCGCGTATTCATCAGCCCGAAGATCAGCACGAGCGGCATGGGGCGCTTCGCCTGCATTTCAGCTATTGCCGCCGCCAGTGCCGCCGCGCCATGGGCATTGTGGCCGCCGTCGAGCCAGAGTTCGCTGCCCTCGGGCAGGAGCGACCGGAGCGTGCCGGTGAGCGGCATCAGCCGCGCCGGCCAGTCGACCTTGCGCAGTCCCTCGGCGATGTCCGCCTCGCTGATGGGCAGACCGAAATGCCGTGCTGCAGCGATCGCAAGCGCGGCATTGTCGAATTGGTGCGCCCCGGCTAGCGCCGGCGGGGGCAGGTCGAGCAGCCCGTTCTCGTCGTGATAGACCAGCCGCCCGTCTTCGGGACGGCCATCGAAATCCTCGCCCATGATCTTTGGCGTGATGCCGAGCCGCGCCGCATGGCGCACCAGTACGGCCCGCCCCTCGTCACGTTGCCGGCCAAATACCGCCAGGGCGCCCCGCTTCAGGATACCCGCCTTGCTGACCGCGATCTTGCCGATCGTATCGCCGAGAAAGGCCTGGTGGTCGAGATCGACCGGGGTGATGATCACCCCGAGCGGGTTCTTGACGACATTCGAGGCGTCATAGGTGCCGCCCATGCCGGTTTCGAGCAGCAGGTAATCCGCCTTCACCTCGGCATAGAGCTTGAACGCCGCCGCCGTGGTGATCTCGAAAAAGGTGATGGGGTCGCCACCATTCGCCTCTTCGCAGAACTCGAGCGCCTGGTTGAGCCGGCGGCTCGATACCAGCTTTCCCGCAAGCCGTATGCGCTCGTTGAAGCGCACGAGGTGCGGCGATGTCATCACATGCACCTTCTTGCCCGAGGCTTCGAGGAAGGCGCGCAGATAGGCAATGGTCGAGCCCTTGCCATTGGTGCCCGCCACATGGATGACCGGCGGCAGCCGCTCCTCCGGGTGGCCGATCTTGCCCAAGAGCCGCTCGATGCGGGAGAGGCTCAGGTCGATCAGCTTGGGGTGGAGCGCAAGCAGCCGCTTCAGAATGGCATCGGTACGTGACACGGGGACGAGGTTCTCGAACAACAGCACGGTCTATTCCTTTCAGCAGGCCGCGGCGCGGCCCCCTGCCATCCGCAATGCGGCCGGAACTTACTCGGCGTGCGCCGGCTCCATGCCCTGCGCGCCTTCGGCGGGCTTGGTCTCCACCTGCGCTACGAACCGCGATGGCGTGGCGCCGGAGAGCGCCTCGTGGGCTACGGACTTGGTGAGGATGCCGATCAGCGAACCGATGGTCTCGCGCAGGTTGTGCCGGTGCACCACCATGTCGACCATGCCGTGCTCATAGAGATATTCCGATCGCTGGAAGCCCTTCGGCAGCTTTTCGCGAATGGTCTGCTCGATGACGCGCGGTCCGGCAAACCCGATCAGCGCACCCGGCTCGGCAATATGCACGTCTCCCAGCATCGCGTAGCTCGCGGTGACGCCGCCGGTTGTGGGGTTGGTGAACACGACGATGAAGGGCAGGCCCGCCTCGCGCAACCGCAGCACGGCGACAGTGGTGCGCGGCATCTGCATCAGCGAAAGGATGCCTTCCTGCATGCGCGCCCCGCCAGAGGAGACAAACAGCACGAAGGGAGTCTTCTTGGCAGCCGCGGTCTCGAGTCCGGTAACGATGGCCGACCCGGCCGCCATCCCGAGTGACCCGCCCATGAAGTCGAAATCCTGCACCGCGACCGTGACGGCCTGCCCATAGAGCGCGCCGGTCGCCACCACCACCGCGTCATCCATGCCGGTCTTCACGCGGCTCTCCTTCATCCGGTCGGCATAGCGCTTGGAGTCGCGGAACTTGAGTGGATCGGTCGCCACCTGCGGCAGCGCCACGGATTGCCACTTGCCGTCGTCGAGGAAGCCCGCAAGCCGGTCGCTGGCCTTGATCTTCATGTGGTAGCCGGAATTCGGCACCACCCACATGTTTGCTTCGAGATCGCGGTAGAACACCATCTCGCCCGATTCCGGATCCTTGACCCAGAGGTTCTCAGTGCCCGAATCCTTGGGCTGCAGGAACGACCGGATGCGCGGCCGGACGACGTTGTTGATCCAGTTCATGCGTGCCTCTCGAGTTGGGCCTGCTGCCGGCGGCAGCGGGTGGACCGGGTGCCCTTTGAGCCTGCCCTAGGGGACGATTGTGGCGAATGTTATCAGGCAAAGCCGGTGGGGTTAAGCACCTGCCCGGAGCATCTGCCCGCCTGCCGCCATAAGCGCTACATAACCTCTGATGCGTCGCGCCAAAAGGAGGAAATGCCGATGTCCCAGCCGATCTACACCGATCCGATCGAGGATGGCGCGGCAGACCCGACCGTCATCTGGAACCGCTTCAAGCGCGAGTGGTGGATGTTCTACACCAACCGCCGCGCCAGCCTCGAAGGTCCCGGCGTCGGCTGGATCCATGGTTCGCCCATCGGCATCGCCACTTCGCCCGACGGCCGCACCTGGACCTACA
>CAYPYV010000076.1:13741-14475 GCA_964414845.1 uncultured Devosia sp.
GCCGCCGCAGAAGCGTTCCATCGCGCTGAGCGACTCGAGGGCCCCGGCGTCGGCTGGATCCACGGCTCGCCCATAGGCGTCGCGACATCGCCGGACGGCCGCACATGGAGCTATCGCGGCACCGTGCAGGGCCTCGATGAGCCCGGCAGCGCCGAGCTGAATACCCATTGGGCCCCGGAGGTGATCTGGGGCGAGGGCCAGTACCACATGTTCCTCAGCTACACCCGCGGCGCGCCCACCTATTTTTCGGGCGTCAGCCGGCGGATCATTCACCTCACCAGCCCCGATCTCGAACGCTGGCGCTGGCAGGGTCCGCTGACGCTCAATTCCGACAAGGTCATCGATGCCTGCGTCTTTCATTGCCCGGATGGCCGCTGGCGGCTCTGGTATAAGGACGAGGCGAACGGCTCCGCCACCTATGCGGTACGCTCGCGCTATCTCACCATGTGGGATGATGACGGCCTCGTCATTGCCGGCAAGCCGGACGCTCCGCCCCACGAGGGACCGAACGTCTTCGCGCTGGGTGGCCATTACTGGATGATCACCGACGAATGGCGCGGCCAGGCCGTCTATCGCTCCGTCGATTGCCTGGCCTGGGAACGCCAGGGCCTCATCCTCGCCGAGCCCGGCACCGATCCGATGGACCGCTGCTTCGTCCGCCATGCCCAGGCCGTCGTGCAGGGCGATTGGGCGGCCCTGTTCTACTTCACCCATCCCGAATGGGACGAGGCGGC
>CAYPYV010000077.1:0-12153 GCA_964414845.1 uncultured Devosia sp.
CGAAGAAGGCGCGGATCGAGACGGCATTGGTGGTGTCGTCGGCGCCCTGGTCGATGACTTTCAGCACATCATCGGGCCCGATGATCGAGGCCGTGACCTGCACGCCGCCTGTGCCCCACCCGTACGGCATCGGCATTTCGCGGCTGGCGAAGGGCACCTGATAGCCGGGAATGGCGATGGCCTTGAGGATGGCCCGCCGGATCATCCGCTTGGTCTGCTCGTCGAGATAGGCGAAGTTGTAGTGAGCTTGGGTCATTCTGCCGCCTCCTTGAACTCGTCCGCATCCGCCTCGTGCTCGGCGCGCATTTCGCGCAAGAGGCCGAGTTCGCCCTGGAAATCGACGTAATGCGGCAGCTTCAGATGCTCGACGAAGCCGGTGGACTGCACGTTATCGGAATGCGAGATGACGAATTCCTCGTCCTGCGCCGGGTGGTTGACGTCTTCGCCCAATTCCCGCGCACGAAGAGAGCGGTCGCAGAGCGACATGGCCATGGCCTTGCGCTCGGCCTGCCCGAAGACCAGCCCATAGCCGCGGGTGAACTGCGGCGGCACCTTGGCATTGCCCTTGAACTTGTTGACCATCTGGCACTCGGTGACGCGGATGCGGCCGAGCGAGAGGGCGAAGCCGAACTCGGGGATATCGAGTTCGACTTCCACTTCGCCGATGCGGATTTCGCCGACAAAGGGGTGCGAGCGGCCATAGCCACGCTGCGTGGAATAGCCGAGGGCCAGGAGGAAACCCTCGTCGCCACGCGCGAGCGCCTGGAGGCGCAGATCGCGGTTCAATGGGAATTCCAGCGGCTCGCGGGTCAGATCGCCGATTTCGCCCTGGGGCTCGACCGCGTCGGGCTCGATCAGGCCCTCGTCGTTGAGGAGATCGGTGACGCGCGGCGCGGCAGCGTCTTCAGCGGGGCGCGTGACGGGCTCGGGCACTTGCGCATCGAGCAGCGACGGATCGAGCAGGCGATGGGTGTAGTCGAAGGTGGGGCCGAGGAGCTGGCCGCCCGGCAGATCCTTGTAGGTGGCGGAGATGCGGCGTTCGATGAGCATCGCGCCGGTATCGATGGGCCGCGAGTAGCCGAAGCGCGGCAGCGTGGTGCGATAGGCGCGGAGGAGGAAGATCGCCTCGATCATGTCGCCGCGCGCCTGCACGATGGCGAGGGCGGCAAGTTCCATATCGTAGAGCGAGCCCTCGCCCATGACGCGATCGACGGCGAGCCCGAGCTGGCCGATGATCTGGGTGAGCGTGAGGCCCGGCACGGAGCGGTCGCCGCGGCGGCGATCTCCGAGCAGGCGATGCGCATTGGCGATGGCGGCCTCGCCACCCTTTACGGCAACATACATCTCACGCCTCCGAAATGCGGGTGGTGCGCGGCAGGCCGATCACCTGGCCATGGCCCGCGAGGACGAGATCGACGCCGCGCGGGAAACGCGCGCGGTTCTCGGCCCATTGCGCAAGGAAATCCGCGCCCGGCAGCGGCAGCTTGGTGTCGAGCTGGCCATTGATCCCGGGGCCGCGCAGCGTGACGGCAATGGCGGGCGCGGTGGCGGCGACGAGCAGGGTCGTCGAGCGGTCGGGATACTCGTCACTGCCCTGCCCGAAGCGGTCGAGCGGCGGCAACAGCGCCGGATCGGCAATGAGCGCGAAGCTCGCGGCGGCAGGGCCATCGGTGAGGGTGACGCCTGTCTGGAAGCGCAGCCACGCGGCGATTTCGGGCGATGCGGCGAGGGACGGACCGAGCCACACGGACGCGTCGGCATCGAGCAGTGTCAGCGCCAGCGCGCCGAGTTCGGGCGTGAGCGGCGCGGGCGGGGCCGCGTCGGTGGCGATCGGCTGCGGGGTGCCGGGCCGGGCCAGGGCTTCCATGGCGGCGCGGAACACGCCCTGCGCGGCGATCACCGGATCGGCGAAACCGCCTTCGATGCTCATGTCCATCAGTCGTCTCCCCGCACCATGGTGAAGAAATCCACTTTCGTTGCCGCGACTTCCGCGCGCCGGGTCCGGTCGGCGGCCTCGGCCTCGGCGCGGAGGGGCGCGAGGAATTGTGCGGTGATCGCAGCCGGATCGCGCTGGAACAGCGCATCGAGCACCGCCGCGACCTCGACCTTTGCGGCATCGCGGCCAAGCGCATAGGCGTGGCCGACTTCGCCGGTCGAAAGCCGCACCGTGGCGCGGGTCACCGTCGCCTCGCCGAGATTGAACGGATTGCCGCCACCGCCGGCGCGGGCGCGCACCATGACGAGCCCGGTTTCGGGGCCCCGGACACGCACATGCTCGGGCTTGGCGGCGAAGGAAGCCCATAGCGAAGCGAGCCGGTCGGGCGCGGCATGACTCAGGATTTCCATGGCGTCGCGCCGCGGATTGTCGTCGCTACGCGCCTCGGGTTGCGGCATGGATGCTTGCTCCAACTTGTATATTCCACTAGACAAGTGATTGCACTGATTTCCCTCTTAGGCCGCGCGCGTGAATTTGCAATGACAAACTTGTCCCGCAGTGAAATCGCCCCGCAGGGTGGGGTTGCGCTCTGGCGGCAGATTGCCGACCAGATCCGCCTCGAGATCGTCGGCGGCAAGCTCGAAAGCGGCGACAAGCTGCCGGGCGAACTGCCGCTTGCAGAACGCTTCGGGGTCAACCGCCATACCGTACGGCGGGCGATTGCCGCCCTGGTCGAGGAGGGCGTGCTGCGCGCCGAGCATGGGCGGGGCACTTTCGTCGCATCTGCGCGACGGCTCACCTATCCGCTGGGGCGACGCACCCGCTTCCGCGAAGGCCTGAGAGGTCAGGTGCAGGACCTCACCTCGCTCAGCCTGGGGCACAGGCTCGAAGCGGCGAGCCATCGCATCGCGCTGGCGCTGCAGATCCCGCGCGGTTCGCGGCTGGTGCGGATCGATGGCGTCAACTCGGCCGACGGGTTGCCGATCTCGCGGGCCACCACCTGGTTGCCCTACAAGCGCTTCCCGGATTTCGCCGAGCGGATCGCCGAGCTGAGCTCCACCACCGCCACGTTCGAAAGCTACGGAATCACCGATTATGTGCGCGCCTCGACCCGCATCTCGGCCCGTCACGCTGATGCAGAGGAACTGAAGCTGCTCAGCCTCGCGCCAGGAGCGGTGGTGCTCGTGTCCGAAGCGGTGGACGCCGACGAGGCCGGCACGCCGATTTCCTATGGCCTCTCCCGCTTCCCCGCCGACCGTCTGGAACTGATGGTGTGAGGGATATGCAAGGAAACGGCGCCCCTTCGCCTCAGCCCCGCTCGATCGCCTCGATTTCCTGGCGGTGGCGGAGCATGGCTTCGAATACCTGGTAGTCCCGCGTCAGCCGCTCGGCGCCGGCGCCGGTGGGCTCACGGACGCGGGAAGGCTGCTGCATCGCGAGCGCGGCGGCTTCCAGCGATCCATAGAGCCCGGCACCCGCCGCAGCCGCGATGGCGGAGCCGAGCAGCGTGACGTCCGTGGTGGGTTCGAGAAGGCGCGACCCGGTGGCTTCGGCATAGAGCTCCATCAGTAGCGGATTGTGCACGTGGCCGCCAGCGACCCGAAGCGTCGTAGTGCCATAGCCCTGGGCGCGGAGGTGATCGAGTATGCGGCGGAGGCCGAGCGCGAGGCTGACTGCAGTGCGCCAGTAGAGCCGGCTGAGCCCGTCGAAATCGCTGCCGAGATTGAGCCCGACAAGGCTGCCGCGGGCGCGCGGCTCGGCTTCGGGGGAACGGTTGCCGTGGAAATCGGGCAGAACATGCAAGCCGGCGCCCAGCTCCCAGCCCTCCGAACGACGCAACTCCGAGATGCGCTCGAGAATGCGGCGATGGCATTCGGCATTGGGTGCACCGCCGGCCGGATGACCCTGGATCAGATGGTCGAGCAGCGCGCCGGATGCCGATTGCCCACCTTCTACGAGCCAGGTTCCGGGCAGGACGGCATCCGGATATGGCCCCCAGGTACCCGCCACTTGCCGCCTGTTGGCCGAAAGCGCCATGACGCAGCTCGACGTGCCACCCACCAGCACGAGGTGATTGGCGATCGAAGCCGCGCTCGCCGCTTCCGAGGCCAGGGCGCCCAGAGCACCGGCATGTGCATCGACGAAGCCGCAGGCGACGGTGACGCCGGAGCCGAGCCCGAGTTCGGCCGCAGCAACGGGCGACAGGGAACCGATGGGCTGGCCGACCGCCAGCGGTTCGCCGCTGATGCCGGCGCGCTGGGCGAAATCGCCCAGGCCTACCGAGGCCAGCCATGGCTCGGGCCAGCCACCATGATCAGGCAGCCAGTTCCATTTGCAGGCGAGGGTACAGGCTGAGCGCAGGTTCTGGCCGGTGGCGCGCCAGGCGAGAAAATCCGCGAGGTCGAAGATCAGCCCGGCCTGCGCCCAGCTCTCGGGCTTGTGCCGCTTGAGCCAGAGCAGCTTTGGCAGCTCCATCTCGGGCGACATGACGCCGCCGACGGCAGCTACCGCGACATCGCCAGTAGCGGTCAGCTCGTCAGCTTCGTCCAGCGCGCGATGGTCGAACCACGCGATCGTGTCCCACTCCGCGCCGCCGTCGCCGACCGGCAGCGGTTTGCCCTCGATACTGCGGACCACAAGCGAGCAGGTGGCATCGAAACTGATGCCCCTGACCCGCGCCGCATCGCAGCCCGACGCCGCGAGAGCGGCGCGGACGGCCAGAACCACTGCCTGCCAGATCTGCTCGGAGCTATGCTCGCCGACCAGCGCCCCCGCCCGCCTCAGCGCAATAGGCTGCTCGGCACGCGCCAGCAGGTTGCCGGTAGCCGTGACGATACCAGCCCGTGCGCTGCCCGTCCCGACATCCACCGCAACGAGGAGCGGCGCCGCCGCGTTCGGGCGCGCTTCGAGAGAGGCGATCAGCCCAGGCAGCTCCCGCATGTCGGCAAAGGTCGCATCTGGCCTCAGATCCGCGATCAGATCGCCGAGGCCGGATGGGGCAATATGCCCGCCGCCGGTGAAGGCGCAGACCCGCATGCCGGCCTTCTTGGCCGCGACGATACCGGCAGGGCTGTCCTCGATGACAAGGCAATGGGCGGGATCCACGCCCATCTGGCGCGCGGCGTGGAGGAACAAGTCGGGCGAAGGCTTGCCGTTTTCGACCATGCTGGCCGAATAGATCGCCGGCTGCAGCCGTTCCATCAGCCCGGCGACTTCAAGGCTGACGGCGATGCGTTCCATCTGGCTCGACGAGGCAACGCAGACCGGAATGGCGAGGGATTCGAGCACTTCGATCAGCCCGGCCATGGGCCGCAATTCGCGCCGGTAGGTTTCGTAAAGAGCATGCCGCATGGCCTCGAGGCTTGCAGCATCGAGGCTCACCCGGTGCTGGTCGCGCAGCAGTTCGACAACTGACGCAAAACTGCGCCCAAGGAAATGCCTGAACGCATCTTCGGGCGAAATGCGAACCCCTGCCCGCGCAATCGTCTCGAGCAGCACCCGCATGGCCAGCGGTTCGCTGTCGACCAGCACGCCGTCACAATCGAAAATCACCAGCCGGACGGGTGTACTCACCGCGTCCACTCCTGAAGCCGAACAGACATCGTCGCTCTCCCGGCGGCGACCCTAGATCATTTCGTGTTTCAGACGAAACGCTGAAATGATCTGTGTCCTGGCTTGGTCGCACGTCCGATGGAGGCGCTGTGGCGGGAGGGGTCTATGCGGGCATGGCGAGAGGAGAACGGCTCAGAGGGCTCCTGCAAGGTAGTTTTCGAGCGTCGCCTTCGTCCCTATGGCCCAGAGGCTGGCCAGCGCCGTGCAGAAAGCGGCAGCATAGGCAGGGTCCGAGGCGAGCGGCCCGAAGATATCGGTCATTTCGAGCCAGGCCTTGGGGTCGGCCTTGGCGCGCTTTGCCTGCGCCTGCAGCCGATCCCAGCTCGGATCGTTGGGCGGAATGACCTTGCCGCTTTCGGTCTCGCCATAGCAGTAGCGCGCCCAGAGCGCCGAAACGAGCGCGAGCCCGGTGACGGACTTGCCTGCCTTGAGCCTGTCGGTGGCTGACGGGAGGATGAACTTGGGCTGGCGGTTGGAGCCATCGAGGCAAAGCCGCGTGATGGTGTCGCCGATCTTGGGATTGGCAAAGCGGCTGACGATCAGCTCGTAATAGGCCTGGAGGTCGGTATCGGGCACGGGCGGCACCACCGGCACGATCTCGTCCTGCTCGACCTTGGCGAGGAAGCGGCGGACAAGATCGTTCTCCATCGCCTCGTGGACGAAATGGATATCCATGAGCCCGGCCGGATAGGCGATGGTCGCGTGCCCGCCATTGAGGATGCGGATCTTCATCAATTCGAAGGGCGCAACATCCGCGACGAACTGCACGCCGACGGCTTCGAGCGCCGGCCGGCCGGCGGGGAAATGATCCTCCAGCACCCATTGCGTGAAGGCCTCGCAGAACACCGGCCAGTTATCGGCAATGCCATAGTCACGGGCGAGAATGTCGCGCTCGCGATCGCTGGTGGCGGGCGTGATGCGGTCGACCATCGAATTGGGGAAGGCGACCTCGGCCTTGACCCATTGGGCCAGCGCCTTGTCCGAGAGTTCGGCGAGCCCGACCACGGCATTCTGCGTCACATGGCCATTGCCCGGGATATTGTCGCAGCTCATCACCGTGAAAGGCGGGATGCCCTTGGCACGGCGGGCGACAAGGCCCGCGAGGATCAGACCGAAGACGGTTTTCGGGTGCACCGGGTCGCGCCCGTCGGCGGCGATGTCGGGATGCTTCGGGTCGAAGCGCTGCGTCGCCGGGTCGATGTAATAGCCACCCTCGGTAATGGTGAGCGACACGATGCGGATGGCGGGGTCGGCGAGCTTTCCGATGATCGCGGCACTGTCGCCGATGGGCAAGTGGTCGATCATCGCGCCGGTGACGCGGGCGCCGGAATGGTCGGCCTCCTGCTCGACCACGGTGGTCAGCCAATCCTGGGCGGCGAGCTTGTCCCGCATGGCATTGTCGGCGGCACGGACCCCGGCGCCGATGATGCCCCAGTCGCGGTCGCGACCGAGACTGAACAGCTGGTCGAGATAGACGGCCTGATGCGCCCGGTGAAAATTGCCGACGCCGAAGTGCACGATGCCGGCCGAAATGTCGCCAGCGCCATAGGCAGGCACGGCGGCGCTCTTCGCGATCTCGCTGAGGCTCTTGCGGCTGAGAGGGGTCGGCATGGGCGTCGTCCTTATGCGGCCGCGAGCGTGCGGCCATCCTTGTCGAAGCGGTAGATACGGCCAGGCTGTGGGGTGAGCCAGACCTTCTCGCCATGCGAAAGGGACCTTTCCCCCTCGGCGCGGACGGTGAGCGTACCGAGCGCACCGCAATTGACGTGGAGGAATGTGTCCGAGCCGAGATGCTCGGCCACCCCGACTTCGCCCGCCCACGCGCCTTCGGTGACCGAGAGCCCGATATGCTCGGGCCTTACACCAATGGCATGGGCGCCGTGTTTTGCCGCCTCGGCGCCGTCGATGAAATTCATCCGCGGCGAGCCGATGAACCCGGCGACGAAGCGGTTGGCGGGCGTGCGGTAGAGCTCCATCGGCGTGCCGAACTGTTCGACCCGGCCGGCATTCAGCACCACGATCTTGTCGGCCATGGTCATGGCCTCGACCTGATCATGGGTGACATAGATCATCGTGGTCTTGAGTTGCTGATGCAGCTCGGAAATTTCGAGCCGCATGTTGACGCGCAGCGCCGCATCGAGATTGGACAGCGGCTCGTCGAACAGGAAGGCGATCGGCTGCCGCACGATGGCGCGGCCGATGGCGACGCGCTGCCGCTGGCCGCCCGACAATTGCCGGGGCTTGCGCTCGAGATAATCGTTGAGGTTGAGGATGCGCGCCGCATCGCGCACCTTGGCGTCGATGGTTGCCTTGTCGAGGCCCGCCATTTTCAGCGGGAAGGCAATGTTGTTGTATACATTCATGTGCGGGTAGAGCGCATAGGACTGAAACACCATGGCGAGCCCGCGCTTTGCCGGCCCGGCATCGGTCATGTCCACGCCATCGAGCAGGATTCGGCCGGACGTGGTGTCCTCAAGCCCGGCGATAAGCCGTAGCAGGGTGGACTTGCCGCAGCCCGACGGCCCGACGAAGACGACGAATTCGCCATCCGTGATGGTGAGATTCACATCCGGGATCACCTGGTGGGTGCCGAAGCTCTTGTTGACGTGTTCGAGCGTAATCGAGCCCATGAAAGCTTCCCTATTTCACAGCGCCGAAGGTGAGGCCACGCACCAGCTGCCGCTGCGAGAACCATCCGATCACGAGGATCGGCGTGATCGCCATGATCGAGGCGGCGGAGAGCTTGGCCCAGAATTGCCCTTCGGGGCTCGAATATTCCGAGATGAAGAACGAGAGCGGCGCCGCATTCTTGTTGGTGAGATTGAGCGACCAGAACGCCTCGTTCCAGGTGAGGATGACGTTGAGCAGGCAGGTGGAGACGATGCCCGGCAGCGCCATCGGCATCAGTACCCGGAACAGTTCGTTCCATAGCGAGGCGCCATCCATCCGCGCCGCCTCGAGGATGGCGACGGGGATTTCCTTGAAATAGGTGAACAGCATCCAGATGAAGATGGGCAGGTTGAGCAGCGTCATCAGCGGCACCATGCCCCACAGGCTATCCATCAGGTTGAATTCGCGCAGGTCGACGATCCCCCAATCGGCAAAGACCAATCCGTTGCGGTTGAAGATCAGGTAGATGGGGATGAGCGCGCCGGCGGGCGGCATCATCTTGGTCGACAGCATCCAGAGCAGCGTGCCGGGCGTATTGCGCGTCCACACCCAGATGGTCGCGGGGACCACCACCAGCATGAGCAACGCAAAGCCGACGAAGAAATTGCTGACCTTCCAACCATTCACGTAGAGCACGATGAAGCAGGCACCGCTCGCGCCCAGCATGATGCCGAGCCAGGTCCAGCCACTGAACCGGCTGGTGGGCTTTTCGACCGGGGTGAAGGCCAGCGACCAGGCGGCAGGCACGGCGAGCGCCAATGACAATGCGGTCGAGAGCACGACGATCAGCGTGGTGTTGACCACGTAGCGCACATAGTCGGACCGCTCCTGGACGATGCCGAAATTTTCGAGCGTCCAGGGCGTCGTGAGGAAGTTCTGCGGCAACGTATAGGCGTCTGACTCGGTCTTGAAGGCGGCCACTGCCGTCCAGAAGATCGGAAAGAACAGCACGATGCCGATGGTCCAGCCGACAATGGTGAGGATCGCAGTGCGGCGGGTGGATTGCGCGCGCGCCATCTTCAGGACTCCAGGTTCTTGCCGACGAAGCGCACGAGGAACGCCGAGACAATGTTGGCAAGCACGACCGCGACGAGCCCGCCCGCCGCCGCCATGCCGACATCGTTGGCGTCATTCAGCTGCGAGAACACCAGGTAGGTGAGGTTGCCCGCGAAGCCGCCGGTCGAGGTCACCTTTATCTCGGCGAAGACGTTGAGGATGAAGATCGTCTCGATGAGGATGACCACGGTGATCGGCCGCGCGAGATGCGGCAGGAGGATGTGCCAGAAATAGTTGAACGCGTTGGCGCCATCCATCTGCGCGGCGTCCTTCTGCTCCTCGTCGAGCGACTGCAGGGCGGTCAAGAGGATGAGTGCCGCGTAGGGCAGCCATTGCCAGGCCACGATCAGCCCCACGGAAAACAGCGGCGCCTTGCCGAACCAGTCAAAGGGCTGGTGTTCGCCGAAGAAGCGCTGGACTTCCGCCGTCAGCCCGAAAACCGGATGCATGATCAGGTTCTTCCACACCAGCGACGACACGGTCGGCATGATGAAGAAGGGCGAGATCACGAGGAGCCGCACGATGCCGCGCCCCCAGAACTTCTGGTCGAGCAGGATGGCAAGGAAGACCCCGCCCACCACGGTGCTGACGATGACGCCGAGCACCAGTACCAGCGTGTTGATCAGATCCTTGAGAAAGAAGGGATCCTTGAAGAAGTAGTAGAAATTGGACAGTCCGGCCCAGCCGGTGTTCTCCGGATCCTGCAGGTTGTAGCTGAGGAAAGCGAAGTAGAAGGTGAGGGCCAGCGGGATGAAGGCCCAGCCGGACAGGACCAGCACCGAGGGCATGAGCGCCCATCTTCCCACAATTTGTGCCTGTCTCGTCGCCATGGCGGAAAAGGTCCCTGTTGCGCGTCACCGCAGCATCATGCCCGGATCGGGCCGTTGAAATCGCCGAAAATCGGAGAAGCGATGGACGCTTCCTCTTGGGGCGGCCGGTCACCCCGCGGCAGGGAGCCGCGGAGTGACCAGCGTCGCGAACGGGGCGCGTCCATGGGGAGGGCGCGCCCCTGGGAGGAGCCGCTTACTTGATGTAGCCGGCCTTGGTCATGACGTCGGTGGTGTATTGCTGGGCCTGGGCCAGCGCATCATCCGCCGACATCTGCCCGGCAAGCGCCGCCGAGAAGAGTTCGCCGACCTTGGTGCCGATGCCCTGGAATTCCGGGATCGCGACGAACTGCACGCCGGTATAGGGCACGGGCTTGACGGTCGGCTTGGTCGGGTCGGCCGCGTTCATCGACTCGAGAGTCATCTTGGCGAACGGGACCTTCAGATATTCGGGGTTGTTGTAGAGCGAGGTGCGGGTGCCCGGAGGCACGTTTGCCCAGCCTTCCTTCGAGGCGACCAGATCGGCATAGTGCTTGGAAGTTGCCCAGCTGATGAATTTCTGCGCGGCATCAACCTTCTGCGAGCCGGCCGGAATGGCGAGGGCCCATGCCCAGAGCCAGTTGGCGCGCTTGCCGAGGCCCTTGTCGGGCGCCAGCGTGAAGCCGACATGCTCGGCAACCTGGCTGGCCTTGGGATCGATGACGAATGAGCCAGCCGCGGTGGCGTCGGCCCACATGCCGCACTTGCCCGACTGGAACAGCGCCAGGTTCTCCGAGAAGCCGTTGCCCGAAGCACCTTCCGGACCAGCTTCCTTCATGATGGACAGATACGTGGTGAGCGTGTCCTTCCATTCGGCGGTATCGAACTGCGGCTTCCAGTTCTCGTCGAACCAGCGGGCGCCGAACGAGTTGGCCATGGAGCCGATAAAGGCCATGTTCTCACCCCAGCCGGCCTTGCCGCGCAGGCAGATGCCGTTCACGCCATTGGGGCGATCGGTCATCTTCCGGGCTGCGTCGAGGATGAAGTCCCAGGTCGGCGCGTCGGGCATCTCGAGCCCGGCCTTTGCCATCAGGTCCTTGCGGTACATGACGAAAGAGCTCTCGCCATAGAAGGGAGCGGCATAGAGCTTGCCATTGGCGGACAGACCACCCGACACGGCCGGCAGGATATCGGCCGGGTCGTCGAGGCCGGTAAGTTCCACCAGCCAGCCCTTGGCGCCCCAGATCGGCGTCTCGTACATGCCGATGGTCAGAACGTCGTACTGGCCGCCCTTGGTCGAGATATCCTTGGTGACCTTCTGGCGCAGGTCGTTCTCTTCGAGCGTGACCCAGTCGAGCTTGATGTCGGGGTTCGAGGCGGTGAAATCATCCGTCAGCTTCTGCATGCGGATCATGTCGCCGTTATTCACCGTCGCGATGGTGAGCGTGGTCTCGGCATAAACGGAGCTCGCGAGCATGGTCGCGAACGCCCCCAGGAAAAGGGGTGCAAGTTTCATCGAATTCCTCCCAGTGACAAAGCGAGCATTTGCTTTGTTCGTGGGCAATTACTCACATCACGCAAAGCGCTGTCAAGGGGCGGCGACGCGCATTTGTCACTCCGCTGACACAATTGCTCACGCCAGGCCTCGCCTTTCCACAGGCACTGCCAGCGAATGAACCGGTCTTTCCGGGGGTTAGCGTAGACCCGCCAACGCCGGCGATGAGCCGGCGCAACGGTGCGCGCACCTTGATGGGGGCGAAATCAGGACGTGGCGAGCAGGCGCTCGGCGGTCCACTCGTCGGTGATCAACCCGTTGATCAGCCGCCGTGTAAGGGCGGCGCGCAAGCCCGGCAGCTTGCGCTCGCCAATGGCGATGGCCGTGACCCGCGAGGTTTCGCGCGAGGGGAGTGGCGCGCTCGCCACCCGGTCATTGGTGAGGCCGTCGATGAGCCGGCCGTGATCGTCGAAGGCCCAGCCCGCGATCTCTCCCACCGCCCCAGCCTTCTGCAGCTGGCGCAGTTCAGCCGCAGAGATGAAACCATCCTTGAACAGGGGGGCGTCGGGGCCGAGATC
>CAYPYV010000077.1:12163-14403 GCA_964414845.1 uncultured Devosia sp.
GTAGCGCAGCAGCCCGGCGTTGATGTCGGCCACCGTGCGTCGGGGCCGAGATCGCCTATGCCGACAAAGGTGACGCGCGCCTGGCTTGCAAGCGCATGCGTCTCGCGGATCATCGGCTGGCGCAGCAGCATCTCGCGCTCTTCGGTGGAGGAGGCAATGACCGGCAGCGGCATGGGAAAGCTGCGGGCCTTCACCGTTTCGGCGATGTTGAAGATGACGTTGTAATATGCCGCAGAACCGTCGGGCGCGATCGAGCCGGTGAGGGCGACGATCTTGTGGTGCGGCACCTCCATGGGCGTCAGTTGCTCGATGGCCGCCTTGAGCGTGCGGCCCGTGCCAATTGCCATGACAGTGGGCTCGGCAGGAGTGAGCCAGCGCTCGATTTCGGCGGCGGCGGCGATCGCAATGCCGTGGATGGCCTGCGGGGCGGATGGGTCGGACGGCACCACCTCGATGAAATCGAGCGCGTGACGCTGCTTCAGCTTCTCGCCCAGCTCCATGCATTGGCCGATCGGGTGATCGAGCCGCACCTTGATGAGGCCCTCGCTCACCGACATGGAGACGAGCCTTTGTGCCGTCTGCCGGGAAACGCCGAGCTTCCTGGCGATTTCCTCCTGATTGTTGCCAGCCACGTAGTAGAGCCAGCCGGCGCGTGCCGCATCGTCGAGCCGGCTGCTGCTGCCGTCCTGTCGCTGTGCCATCTTGTCTCCGAGCCGGGTTTTCGGCGCGGATACTTGACTGAGGCAAGGCGCGCCCGCAAGGCCCTAGACGCGCTTGCGCATGGGCTCAGCTGTCGCTGTCGCCCAATTCCTCGTGGATTTGCGCGATGATCTCGCTGCGCTGCTCGGCCGACTGCCCCGCGAGCGCCGCATAGGTTACGGCGAGCAGCCTGATGGCGCTGCCGATGGCCGTGTGCGACGGCCCAAGCCCGAAACTCGCAACGTGACAGGGAAGGAAAACGGAAGAAAACCGTTCCGCCTCAGGAGCATAGCCGCGATCGGCTATGGTGACCACCTTCATGCGCGTAGTGCGGGCATAGGAGACGATGGGACCGAGAATCTCAGGACGTGGCGGCAAGCTGATGAGCAGCAGAAGATCCTTGGGACCGGTCATGGCGAGATCTTCTGCCCAGGACCCCTGATTGATGCCGAGAATCATCACGGAGTGGCGAAGCCGCGCGAGCAGGAGCCGCGCATAGCGCGCAAAGCCCTCTTCGGCGCCGAGTCCCAGCACCCAGACGCGTGGTGCGTCGCGCAGCGCTTCGGCCGCCTCGCGCATCTTGTCGGAGCGCAACTCCTCGAACGTCTTGGTGAGGTTGCGCAGTTCGAGATCGAGATGCGTACCGATGGTCTTGCCGAGCGCGACCTGCGTCGAGCCGGTGACCGAGAGTTCATAGGGCTGGCTCCGGTTGCGCTCCTCGCGCGCCTGCTGGCGCACCTCGTTGAAATCGGCATAGCCCAGATGCTGGAAGAACCGTGCTGCCGTGGCCTTCGAAACCCCCGCCATCTCGGCGATCTCGGTCGCCGAGTGTGTGAGGATGTCGTCGTCGCGATCGAGCAGCAATTGCGCGAGCTTCTTTTCGCCGGCGGTGAGCCGACTGAAACGCTCCTGTATGCGCAGCATCAGACGTGACGCCATGGCCTCGATTCGAACCCCGTTTGCGCCGTTAAAAAACCCTAGCAGCCGGCTTGCAACAATGAAACATCTGTTTCATGATCATGAAACAGTGAAACGGCGGGCAGCATGGCAAGCTCACGGATAGTGCGGCAGAGGATCTGGGAGAAGCTGGCACAGGTCGCCCGCCCCGATGCCCGCTTCCACCTCGACTTTGCCGAGTTCATTCCGGATTTCGTGGGGTCGGACGCGGCTACGGCGCGCATCGCATCGCTTCCGGCCTATGCGGCAAGCCGCCTCGCCTTTCTGACCCCAGACAACAGCCTGCTCGGCCTGCGCCGACGCATGCTGGAAGACGGCAAGGCCTTTATCGTTTCCACCTACAACATGCTGCGCGGCTTTCGGCTGATGGCGCCGGGCGCGGTGCCAAAGGGTGCTGAACGCTACGGCGCCTGGCTCGACGGCATAGAGCATTTCGGCTCCGAGGTGAGCCTTGAGGATATCAGCCGCCTCGGTCGTTTCGACCTGATGGTCACCGGCGCCTCGGCTGTCTCGGCCGACGGTATCCGCTTCGGCAAGGGCCACGGCTTCTTCGACCTCGAATGGGGCATGTTCACCGATATCGG
>CAYPYV010000078.1:0-14291 GCA_964414845.1 uncultured Devosia sp.
GTGGAGCGCATCCTCTCGATGGTGGATGGCGTGGTGATCCTCGTCGATGCCGCCGAAGGCCCGATGCCGCAGACCAAGTTCGTGCTCGGCAAGGCGCTGGCGCAGGGGCTGCGCCCCATCGTCGCGATCAACAAGATCGACCGCCCCGACGAGCGCCACCTCGAAGTTCTGGAAGAGATCTTCGACCTGTTCATCGCGCTCGACGCGACGCCCGAGCAGCTGGATTTCCCGGTGCTCTACGGCGCGGCCAAGCTCGGCTGGATGTCGGACAAGCCGGAGGGCCCGAAGGAAAGCCTCGCGCCGCTGCTCGACAAGGTGGTGGAATATGTGCCCGAGCCCAAGGTGGAAGAGGGCCCGTTCCGCATGCTCGTCACCACCATCGAGCGCAACCCCTTCCTCGGCCGCATCCTGACCGGCCGCGTCACCTCGGGAACCGTCAAGGCGGGCGATCCGATCCATTCGCTCGGCCGCGACGGCAAGATCGTCGAAAAGGGCCGCGTATCGAAGGTGCTGGCCTTCCGCGGTCTCGAGCGCACGCCGATCGACGTGGCGGAAGCCGGTGACATCGTCGCCATCGCTGGTCTCGAGACCTCGACCGTCGCCGACACGCTGGTGAACCCGGCCGTGACCGTGCCACTGCCCTCGAAGCCGATCGATCCGCCGACGCTGTCGGTCACCTTCCGCATCAATGATGGGCCGCTGGCCGGCCGCGAAGGCGACAAGGTGCAATCCCGTGTCATCCGCGAGCGGCTGTTCCGCGAAGCCGAAGGCAATGTGGCGATCAAGATCACCGAAGGCACCGACAACGATTCGTTCGATGTCGCGGGCCGCGGCGAATTGCAGCTGGGCGTGCTGATCGAAAACATGCGCCGCGAAGGCTTCGAACTCACCATCGGCCGCCCGCGCGTGGTGCTGCGCGAGGAAAACGGCCAGAAGCTCGAGCCGATCGAGGAAGTGATCATCGACGTCGATGACGAGCATTCGGGCGTCGTCGTGCAGAAGCTCACCGAGCGCAAGGGCGACCTCGTCGACATGCGCCCCTCCGGCGTCGGCCGCACGCGGCTGCGCTTCTATGTGCCGACCCGCTCGCTGATCGGCTACCAGCCGGAACTCCTGTCGGATACCCGTGGCACGGCCATCTTCAACCGGCTGTTCCATGACTACCAGCCCTATAAGGGCGCCCTGCCCGGCCGCCGCACCGGCGTGCTGATTTCGAACGGCTCGGGGACCGCGGTGGCCTATGCGCTGTGGAACCTCGAAGAGCGCGGTCCGATGATGATCGACCCCGGCGTCGAGGTCTATGAGGGCATGATCATCGGCGAGCATTCCCGCGAGAACGATCTCGAGGTGAACCCGCTCAAGGGCAAGCAACTCACCAATATCCGCACGACCAGCAAGGACGAAGCGGTGCGGCTGACCCCGCCCAAGAAGCTGACGCTGGAGCAGAGCCTCGGCTATATCGCCGACGACGAATATGTCGAGGTGACGCCGAAATCGATCCGGCTTAGAAAGATCGCGCTCGACCCCAATGAGCGCAAGAAGCAGATGCGCGCCGCTAAGGCGAGCTGAGTAGCCGCAGTGGGCGCTGCTTCACCGCTTTCGGGGGAGGAGTGATGAGTGCACTTGCAAAGCTCCGGTGGAGCTTTGCAGCGAAGAACGTCCGGCCGGCCATGCCGGCGGGCTATGGCCGTCAGGCGGAGGTGGGGGGTGCGGCTTGCATCGGGCGTAACTGCTCCCACCCTCCGTCGGATCCGCCGACACCTCCCCCGCCAGCGGGAGAGGATCGCGGCGGCACCATGGTGCCTCGCGCGCCGCGTCAACAGGGACCTTGAGCCATGGCAACCTGGATCATCGAGACCATCACCCAGTTCGGCTATGTCGGCATCTTCCTGCTGATGCTGGCGGAATCGATATTTCCACCGATCCCGTCCGAGCTGATCATCCCGTTTGCCGGCTTTGCCGCCGCCACTGGCCAGCTGAACATCTTTGGCGTGCTGGCGGCCTCGACGCTTGGCGCCGTGGTCGGCATGGTGCCGTGGTATCTCGCCGGTCGGCTTTTCGGGCTCGACCGGGTGCGGCGTCTCGCCGACCGCCATGGCCGCTGGCTCACCCTCAATGCCGCCGAAATTGACTCCGCCACCCATGCCTTCCTCCGCTGGGGCCGGTGGATCGTGCTGTTCGGCCGGCTGATCCCGCTGATCCGCACGCTGATCTCGGTGCCGGCGGGCTTGGCGAAAATGCCGGCGCTCTTGTTTTTCGGTGCATCCTTCATCGGCGCGCTGGTGTGGAACTGCCTGCTCGCCGGGGCCGGCTACCTGCTCGCCGAGCACTATGACGCCGTCGAAGTCTGGCTCGACCCCGGCACCACCATCATTCTGGGCCTGATGGTGGCCCTCTATCTCTACCGTCTGGTCACCTGGCGGCCCGGCGGCAAGCCCTAGGGCCTGCCGACCGTCGCGACGCAAGGCAACGCCGTGAGCCGACCTCTCACGCATTAACCCTCGGCTAGCGCGGGCGTGGCAGGATCGCGACGCTCTCCTTGCCCTTCCCCGGACCCGCCCCTAAATAGGGGCAACCAACGAGGATCCGCCTGATGATCTACGCCATTCTCCAGACACTGTCTTTCATTCTGCAGTTCGTGCAGTGGATCTTCATCATCATGATCATCATGAGCTGGCTCATCAGCTTCAACGTGATCAACACCCGCAACCAGTTCGTGGCGACCGTCTGGCGGATTCTCAACCAGATTACCGAGCCGATCCTCCGGCCCATCCGCCGCTTCGTTCCCAATGTCGGCGGGCTCGACCTCTCGCCGCTGATCGTGTTCGTGATCATCTTCTTCCTGCAGAGCCTGCTCGCATCCTGGGCGATGGGCCGCCTGCTCTGAGAGCTTGAGCCGTGACAGCGGCCGGATCCCCGCCGCTGCCGTGGCGGGTGGTACCGGACGGGGTGCGGCTTGAGCTGCGCGTCACGCCCAATGCCGGGCGCGATGCGATCGAGGGCGTCGAAATCCGCGACGATGGCGGGGCGGTGCTGCGCTGCCGCGTCAAGGCCGTGCCCGACAAGGGCAGGGCCAATGCCGCTGTGATCGCGCTTCTGGCCAAGGCGCTGGGCCTGCCGAAATCCGACCTCGCTCTCGTTTCGGGCGATACAGCCCGGCAGAAAAGCATCGAGATCGCGGGAGACGCCCGCGACCTCGTGCCGAAGCTCGAAGCGATCAGCCGGCCGTGAGCCCGATCTTCGCGCCACGGCCCGCCTCTGCGCTGGCCCGCATGGCATCGGCTGCCTGCGACAGCGGGAAGGTCCTGGCATAGGGCAGCTTCAGCTGGCCCTTCGCCGCGCGGCCCACCAGTTCGATGATTCCGGCGCGGATTTGTTCCGGCGTCATGATCGAGGAAGGCTTGGCGGCCCAGAACCCCTTCACCACGGCGCGCTTGAACAGGATCGCGCCGCCGTCGAATTCGAGCGGCTTGCCCGAAAGGGCACCGAACGAGATGAACCAGCCTTCGTCGCCGAGCAGATCCATCAGGTCGTTGGCGGCCCGGCCGCCGATCGAGTCGATCGCCCGCCTGATGGGGGCGCCGCCGGTCAGCGCCAGTGCCCTGGCTTTCCAGTCATCCCCTTCGGTGATGATGGCGTTGCCGATGCCGAGCGCCTTCAGTTCCTCCACTGCCTCGGCGCGGCGGACGAGATTGATGACATGGATGCCCTTTTCTGCCGCCAGCCAGTTGAGGATCTTGCCGACAAGACCATTGGCGGCATTGAGCACGATCCAGTCACCGGCCTTGAGGTCCATCTCGTAGAGCAGCCGATAGGCACTGATCGGCATCGAGACGATCTGGCTCGCCGTGGCATCGTCGACGCTGTCCGGCACCGGGACGAGCCCGGCGGCATTGGCGAGATAGTATTCGGCCCATGCCGCCGAGACGCTGCCCGCGACGCGCTGGCCGACGGCAAGATTCGTGACGCCTTGCCCGAGCGCATCGACCACGCCCAGCGCCTCGGTGCCCGGTACGAGCGGCAGCTCGGGCTTCACGCCATAACGGCCCCAGACCAGCATGAGGTCGTGATTGTGGATGGGCGAGAGCACCAGCTTGACCCGCACCTGGCCCGGACCCGGCTCCGGCAGCGGGCGCTCGGCGAGCACGATGACTTCGGCGGGATCGCCGAATTGCGGCACGAGGGATGAAAGCATGTTGGTCTCCTTCCAGAGCGCTTTCAGGAAGAGTTGCTCGACTGTTCCGGTTCGAAAGCGCCACAAAACAACGACTTAGATCATCTCAGCGCTTCAGCTGAAACCGGAAATGATCTCATGCCGCCCATATGGGCCAGGCTTGCCTGCCGCGCCACCCCTCCCGGCAGGGAGCAGCCATGTGGGGAGCGCGTCTCGGCATATGCGCCATCGACGGTGGAGCGGACGTCCCTTTGTCGGGGTCCGATGCAGATGGCCGGTTTCACGTGAATCCGGCGATTCACGTGAAACCGCGATGGCGCCCCGGATCCGGAAGAGCGCGCTATCGGGGTCGAGGCGGCGAAATCTCCGCAGACATGCGGGTCGAATCGCCCCAGGTGGAAAGCCAGATCAGGCTCTCGGTCACGAACCCGATCACAGGCAGGAACAGCGCCCGCGCGAGGCCTCGGTTCGGCTGGTTGTCTATGGCGTGGGTGAGATGCGCCATTTCCTCCGCCTGTATCGACGCGATCAGGTCGTGCAGTGCCTTGTCCCGGGGGGCGAGAAAAGCAATCTGGTCCTCGAGGTGGCGATGGACCGTGGCCTCCACCGCTTCCGTACAGACCCAGATCATGTTTCGGCCAAGCATGGCCGTGGCAAATCCCAGCACATAGCCACCGAGGCTCCAGAGCGCCATGACCCGGCAGGGTCGAGCACGGCGCTCGGGCATGGCATCGAAAAACAGCCGGCAATGCTCTATTTCGTCGTCGCGCATCTCGGCAAGGGCGGGGACGATGTCGGGGAAGACTCGTCGCGCCACGGCAAGCTGCGCCGTGTAGATGCGGATCGCGCCATACTCGCCCGCATGGTTGACCTTGAGGATGCGGCGGACGGCCAGACCTTCGGAACGTGGTTCCCAGAACGCCATGCCGCATCCTCATCCCAATCGCCACCTGTTGTGCGAGGATAGGCAGCACTACAGAGGAATTGGAAGACCCAGGACCCGATCACATCTCGACGGGCGCAGGCCCGGCGCGGACGAGCGACCCGTTCCGCTCGTCTTCTGCCAGCCTTTCCGATCCTGCTGGCCGGAGCTGCGATGTTACGCCAGCGCGTGGCGATCCTCAGCTGTTCGGAGTCTGCACCGACTTGAAGGTCGGGTCGATGTAGAAATAGGGCTTCGGGATCTCGCGGTTGAACTCGACATCATAGAGCGAGAAGGTGAGCTCTGCGCCGGACGGCTGCGTCAGCGTCCACTGCTTCAAGTCCTTGCTTTCCTTGTCGAAGACCAGCGCCACCCGCACGATGCCGGCGGGAGTCTCGTCCTGAAGGGTCAGCGAGAAATAGTCGTCGGACTCTGCCACGGCGACGATGTTCGCCTTGAACAGGTCGATGTCCTTGTCGAGGAACTGCCTGAGCGGCACCTTGTCCTGCGGATAGGCGTATTGCGTCTGCGCCTTGCGATCGACGACATAGAAGCCGCGCCCCACCGAGACGATCTGCTCCGACGATGGCGGGTTGTACCGGAACAGCACCTTGCCCGGCCGCTCGAGATAGAACGTTCCCTCGATGCGGTTGCCCTCGGTATCGATCTGCAGGAACCGCCCGACCATCGTCTTGATGGCGGAATTGTGCGTGTTGATGTCGGTGATGAGCTGACGCTCGACATCGGTCAGCTCACGTGGCTGCAGCTCCTGCGCCAGTGCGGCGGGGGCGGCAGTGAGCGCGAGCGTTGCGGCAACAAGCGCGACGAAGCTTCGACGGATCATGGGGCCTCACTATCAATCCGGATCGACCTGATCATCATATAGGCAGCAATTGCGGCCATAGGGAGAAAGTTCCGATCGAGCTCGCGCCTAGGGCGGCGTGGCAATGAAGCTATCCCCGTCTGGCCGCGCCCTCGTGGTTCGACAGGCTCACCATGAGGACGCTGTGAGGAGCGTTCGGGATCTCTGGCACAGACCTCTGGGACCTCATCCTGAGCCTGTCGAAGGACGAGGTTCGTGGCCACGGCTTCCTCTGCGGCGCCCTTCAATACCCGTCCGCGTTGTTGCCCACGAGGATTTCGCGCTTTCCGGCATGGTTGGCCGCCGAGATCACGCCTTCCTTCTCCATCCGCTCGATCAGCGTCGCCGCCTTGTTGTAGCCGATGGCGAGCCGCCGCTGGATATAGGAGGTCGAGACCTTCTTGTCGGTCAGCACCACATGCACGGCCTTGTCGTAAAGCTCGTCGCCCGAACCGCCATACTCATCGCCGCCGCCCTTGCCGCCGGCCATGGCGCCATCTTCGTCGAACTCGTCCTCGTCGGCCGTGATCGATTCGAGATAGTCGGGCGAGCCCTGGGACTTCAGGTGGTTGACGATGGCCTCGACTTCGCCATCTGCCACGAACGGGCCGTGCAGGCGCCGGATACGGCCGCCGCCGGCCATATAGAGCATGTCGCCATTGCCCAGCAGCTGTTCGGCACCCTGCTCGCCCAGGATGGTGCGGCTGTCGATCTTGCTGGTGACCATGAACGAAATGCGGGTGGGGAAATTCGCCTTGATCGTGCCGGTGATCACATCGACCGAGGGACGCTGGGTCGCGGTGATCATATGGATGCCGGCGGCGCGCGCCATCTGCGCCAGGCGCTGGATGGCGCCTTCGATTTCCTTGCCGGCGACCATCATCAGGTCGGCCATTTCGTCGACGATGACGACGATATAGGGCAAGGGCTCGAGATCGAATTCCTCGCTCTCGAAGATCGGCTCGCCGGTTTCGTGGTCGAAGCCGGTCTGCACCGTGCGGGTGATCACCTCGCCCTTGGCCTTGGCCTCGCTGACCCGCATGTTGAAGCCATCGATGTTGCGCACACCGATCTTGCTCATCTTGCGGTAGCGATCCTCCATCTCGCGCACCGCCCACTTGAGCGCCGTCACCGCCTTGTGCGGATCGGTCACCACCGGGGTGAGCAAGTGCGGGATCCCGTCATAGATCGAAAGTTCCAGCATCTTGGGGTCCACCATGATCAGCCGGCACTGTTCCGGCGTCATCTGGTAGAGCAGGCTGAGGATGAAGGTATTGATGCCCACCGACTTGCCCGAGCCGGTGGTACCGGCGATCAGCAGGTGCGGCATCTTGGCGAGATCGGCGATGATCGGCTCGCCACCAATGGTCTTGCCGAGGCAGATGGGCAGCTTGCCCTTCATCTTCTCGAAATCCGACGAGGCGAGCATTTCGCGCAGGTAGACCGTCTCGCGCTGCGCATTGGGCAGCTCGATGCCGATGACATTGCGGCCGGGCACGACGGCGACGCGGGCCGAAATCGCGCTCATCGAGCGGGCGATATCGTCGGCGAGCGAGATCACCCGGCTCGACTTGATGCCGGGCGCGGGCTCCAGCTCGAACAGGGTGACCACCGGGCCGGGGCGCACATTGATGATGTCGCCCTTGACGCCGAAATCCTCGAGCACGCTTTCGAGCTTGCGGGCCATTTCCTCGAGCCGCTCGGGCGCATGCTCGGGGCTTGCGCCCTTCTGCTTGGGCGCGGCGAGCAGGCTCAGTGGCGGCAGTTCGAACCCTGTATCCTCGTCTTCGAGCAGCGAGCCCTGCGCCTCGCGCAGCTGGCGCTGGCCGGGCTGGACCCTTGGGGCGGGCGGCGCGACGCGCGGGCTGATCGGCGCGGCGACAGGCGCTGCCGCCGGGCGCTGGGCTGCAGGCTGCGGCTGCGGCGCAACCCGCGGATTGGCGCGCGTCGCCATCGGGCCGCGCAGCGGTGTCTGCATTTCCCAATGCGGCGGCTCGACGTCCACCTCTGGCGGGTAGAGATCGTCGTCGCTATCGAAGGGCGGGGTTTCGGCCTCGGCGCGGGCCTGCCCCTGGCGCGCGACGATAGGCTCGCGCTCCTCATCCAGTTCGTAGTCCATTGCTGGCTGGGCCGGAGGCGCAGCTGGCGCGGCGCTGGCGGCGGTGAAGCGACGTTCCGTGCGCGTGGCCTCGGCGCCGAGGCGCACGGGCGCGACGTCAGGGGCGGTGCGCCCCATGCCATCGAGGCTCGGCTCGGTTGCGGCGGCCCGGGCGGCCCCGGCCTCCATCGCGGCTTGGCGGCGGCGCTGCAACTCGGCCAGCCCGCGCTTGGCGGCTGCCGTCGCCGAGAAGGCGAAATGTGTCGCCGCGCCCAGGATGACGTCGAGCGCCGAATCGCGATCGGGTTTGCCGTCGCCATCGATGTCGCGCTCGTCGGCGGGATCGACGGCAGGCGCGGCCTTGCCGGCGCGGGCCCTGCCCTTGGTGGCAAGTGCCGGTTCGATCTTCGGCATCGAGACGCGGCCAAGGCCCATGGCGATCCAGAACAGCGCCAGCGTCGGCAGCGCGATGAGGATGGCGAAGAGCCAGGCGGTCACCGGCTGGGGACTCGCACCCGCCACCATCGTGGCAAGCCCGGTAAACATCGTGCCGACAAGGCCGCCGAGCCCGGTGGGCAGCGGCCAGCTGGCGGGAACCGCGAAGAAGGCAAGGAAGCCGCAGGCCAGCACGCCGGCGCCCAGCCAGCTCACGAGCCGTATCGGCATCTTGGTCGGCACCCGACGGCGGACGAATGCCCAGCCCCAGAGCGCCGGCGGCACGACGATGGCGATGGTGCCGAGCCCGAAGACCTGGACCGCGAGATCGGCCAGCGCCGCCCCCGCGAAGCCGAAGAGGTTCCGCGCCGGCTGGTCGGAGGCATAGGAGAAGCTCGGGTCATCCACATGCCAGGTTGCCAGCGAGATCAGCACGATGGCGACGAGGCCGAGGGTCACGATCCCCAGCATCCGCACCGGTATGCGGATGGCCACGACGGGCTGCGGCGTATGGGCGGGGGCTTCGACGAGGTGCTGGGCGGGCATCGTGTCGTGTACTCTGAACGGAACAACAAACCCGCCTCGCGAACAGGAAGCGGTCAGGTTGATCCTAGTCGGTTAGGGTTAACCACTGTTGAACCCTGCCCGCCGACCGAGACGCGGGAGCGACGGGCCATCGCCCGCCGCCCCCCGGCTTGATGGTGACCTGTCAGTAGGTGAGATCCGGAGTCGAACCGATCGAGTGGATCGACAGGTCGGCCCCGCGGCGCTGCTGCTCGTCGGTAAGGCGGATGCCCACGAGCTTCGCCGAGAGGGAGTAGATGATATAGCCAGCGACGAAGGCATAGGCGGCGATCGCCACCGATCCGGCGAGCTGTACGAGGGGCGACACCCCACCCAGCCCGCCCAGTTCGGTCAGCCCGAAAATGCCAGCCGCTATGCCGCCCCAGAGGCCACAAAGCCCATGCAGCGGCCAGACGCCGAGCACGTCATCCAGCTTCAGCTTTTCCTGCGTGATGGTGAAGCCCTTCACGAAGATGACGCCGGCAATGGCGCCGACCAGCAGGGCGCCCACCGGATGCATGATGTCGGACCCCGCGCAAACCGCGACGAGGCCGGCCAGCGCCCCGTTATGCACGAAGCCCGGATCGACCTTCGAGACGAAGCTGGCCGCGACGATTCCGCCCACCATGGCCATCAGCGAGTTGATGGCGACGAGCCCGGATACCGTGGCGGTCGACTGCGCGGACATGACGTTGAAGCCGAACCAGCCGATGCAGAGCAGCCAGGTGCCGAGCGCCAGCCACGGAATCGAGGACGGCGGGAAGGGGCGGCCATTCGCGCCATAGCGGCCAATGCGCGGCCCCAGCTTCATCACTGCCGCTAGCGCGATCCAGCCGCCAAGGGCATGGACGACGATGGACCCGGCAAAATCATGGAAGCTCGCCCCGAATGTCGCGGTCAGCCAGGCCTGGATGCCATAATTGCCATTCCAGACGATGCCCTCCGTGAGGGGATAGACGAGGCCGACGATCACCGCTGCGGTCGCCACCTGTGGCCAGAACTTCGCCCGCTCGGCTATGCCGCCCGAAATGATCGCCGGCACCGCCGCCGCAAAGGTGGCAAGGAAGAAGAATTTCACGAGGCTGAAGCCCTGCGGCAGGAAACCCTCGCCGCCGCCCACCAGCACGCTCGCTCCCTGCAGGAAGCTGACCCCATAGGCGATCGTGAAGCCGACGAAGAAATAGCTCAGGGTCGAAAAGCCGAAATCGACCATGATCTTGACCATGGCATTGACCTGGTTTTTCGAGCGCACGGTTCCGACTTCGAGAAACGCGAAGCCGCCATGCATGGCGAAGACCAGGATGGCGCCGACGAGCACGAAAAACACGTCGATCCCGCTTGTGGATCCGTTCATGGAAGAGCCTCCCCCGGGCCCGGACATTTCCGGTGCCTCATGGGCGCTCAGGCCTTCAAGTCGCGTGCCAAGTGGCGCGGCGCCCTAAACAGTAAGCGCAGTCAGTCACTTAAGGTTGATTGTGCAAGAGCGGGCCCCGCTGCGTAAGGCAGCGTGCACAGAATTTGGGCGGCCACCAGCCTCATTTTGCACATTTGGCGTGCAACCACCGTCAGTCCATGCCTGCTGCCTGCAGCGGGGCGCCGACGATCTGAGGTCCGTTGACCGGGGTGTGCAGCCCACGCGGTTTGCGAGTGGGAAGCCTCTGTGGCGGGCCAAGAGGTACGTGAGCTGCACGCCGCGATCAGCGGGAAAACGGAGAGCCGAGCCAGCCCGGCTCTCCGGAAGTGCTACGCGGGACGGGGGAGGAGGGGTCCGACCAGCGCAGGGAGTAGGGCGCCGCGCACGGCGCCGGGATAACTCGGAAGAAGGGCGCCGCGCACGGCGCCCGGGAAGAGCTTAGTTGTAGGCGTGCTCGCCGTGGCTCGAGATATCGAGACCATCGGACTCGGCCGATTCCGACACGCGGATACCGCCAAACACGGCCTTGCAGATCATGAGCGCAAGGAACGTCACCACGGCCGACCACACGACGGCGATACCGACCGCCTGCGCCTGGATGAGGAGCTGGCCGAGGATATTGTCGTTGAGGCCGTAGCCGCCAAGCGACGGCGCGGCGACGATTGCCGTGCCGAGGGCGCCGACGATGCCGCCCACGCCATGCACGCCGAACACGTCCAGCGCGTCGTCATACTTGAACATCGGCTTCAGCGTGACGACGGCCCAGAGGCAGACGAAACCTGCCACGGCGCCGAGGAAGATCGCGCCCATCGTGCCGGCGAGACCAGCTGCCGGAGTGATGGCCACGAGACCGGCAACGGCACCCGAGGCAGCGCCAAGCAGCGAGGCATGGCCGCGGGTGAACTTCTCGGCGACAGCCCAGGCGAGAGCGGCGGCGGAAGGCGCGGTGATCGTGTTCAGCAGGGCCTGGGCAGTGATGCCGTTGGCTTCGAGGTTGGAACCGGCATTGAAGCCGAACCAGCCGACCCAGAGCAGGCACGCGCCGATGAAGGTGAGCACGAGGTTGTGCGGCGGGATCGGCTCCTTGAGGAAGCCGTGACGCGGCCCGAGCACGATGGCGGCGATGAGGCCCGCGACACCGGCATTGATGTGCACCACGGTGCCGCCGGCGAAGTCCAGCGCGCCCATGCCGAAGAGGAGGCCTGCCGCAGCAGTCTGTCCTTCAGGCGCGACGAAGCTCGGGCCCTGCCACCACCACACCATGTGGGCGATCGGGAGATAAGAGAAGGTGAACCAGAGCGCGAGGAACAGCATCACGGCGCCGAACTTCATGCGTTCGGCGATGGCGCCGACGATCAGCGCCGGAGTGATGGCCGCGAAGGTGAGCTGGAAGATGACGAAGGTCAGTTCCGGAATGAACACGCCCTTCGAGAAGGTCTCCACCAGCGAGTCCGGCTTCACCGGCGCGAGGAAGAGTTTCGAGAAATCGCCGATAAAGGCGACGAGGCCGCCACTGGTGGTCGGACCCGCGAAGGCCAGCGAATAGCCGTAAACCACCCAGAGGATCGAGATCAGCGCAAAGCCGGACAAGACCTGCATCAGCACCGACAGCATGTTCTTTGCACGCACGAGGCCGCCATAGAACAGCGCGAGGCCGGGAAGCGTCATCGCAATCACGAGGATCGTCGAGATCAGCATCCACGTCGTGTCGCCCTTTTCGGGCACGGGCGCGGCCGCGGCATCCTGGGCCAGCGCCGGCAGGGCAAGTGCGAGGGACGCGAACGCCGCCGGCACTAGGAGGGAGATGGGTTTATTGAACTTCATAATGGTTCCCCAATCGAAGCGGCGTCAGAGCGCCGAGGCGCCGGTTTCACCGGTGCGGATGCGGGTGACGGCCAGGAGGTCGAGCACGAAGATCTTTCCGTCGCCGATGCGGCCGGTCTGGGCACTTTCCCGGATGGCGCTGACGATGGCGTCGGACTGTGCGTCGTCGACCGCGATCTCGATTTTCAGCTTGGGCAGGAAATGCACGGCATATTCTGTGCCGCGATAGATTTCGGAATGGCCCTTCTGCCGACCGTAACCCTTCACTTCGGTCACGGTCATGCCATGGACGTCGAGCGAGTTGAGGGCCTGGCGGACCTCCTCCAGGCGCGACGGCTTGATGATGGCGATCACCAGTTTCATGTATGCCCCTTTCAAAAGGTGTTTTTTGGACGACCCAATCGCCCAACTATGAGTCAATTGCCGTGCCAGATTGGACGCGAAAGCAGTAAGTTATTGAAACGTAAACGAGTTTTGCTCCTGTATACCGGATGGCCGGCGTTAGGCGGCATCGAGACACTGGGCAGCTGCGCAAAAACCCGTCAAAATGAAGGAACTTGCTCAAAAGTTAGGCATTGCTTGCGGCAACGCGTCCCTTGCGCCCAAAGCCCGGGCAGTCCACATGCAGACCGGGTCCAGCAAGCGGAATCCGGCGCCGATTGGAGGGTCAGATGGTCGACAATGCACAGAGCCACGACGTGGTCATCGTAGGGGGTGGCCCGGTGGGGCTGACGCTAGCCCTGGCTCTGGTCCGGTCGGTTTCGGGGATCAGGATCGCGCTGGTCGACCGCCGCGCCTTCAGCGTCCCGCGCGACCTGCGGGCCTCCACCATCGCCGCCGGCGTGCGCCGAACCTTCGAGCAGCTCGGCGTCTGGGGGGCGATTGCGCCCGGGGCAGAGCCGGTGCGGAAGATGAAGATCACCGATTCGGGCAGGGGGGACCTCGCGAGGCCGCTGTTCCTGACTTTTGACGGCGATGTCGCGCCGGGCGAACCATTTGCGCATCTCGTCCCCAACACCGCCGTGATCGCTGCTTTGCTCGAGGCGCTCGACGGCAAGGTCGAGCTGATCGCCCCCGCTGAAGTGTCGGGCTTTTCCACCGGGAATGGCCGCGCCCAGTTGCGCCTAGCCGATGGACGATTGCTGCTCGCGCCGCTGATTGTCGCAGCCGACGGTGCGCGCTCCGGCATGCGGCAGATGGCTGGCATCAATACCGTCGGACGGGACTACGGCCAATCGGGCATTGTCACCACCATCGCCCATGAACTCGACCACGAGGGCACTGCCTTCGAACATTTCCGCCCCGCTGGCCCCTTTGCGAGCCTGCCGCTGCCCGGCCGCCGCTCGTCGCTCGTCTGGACCGAGACGACGGCAGAGGCCGCCCGTATCGTCGCGCTGCCGAAAGCCGAGGCCGAAGCCGAGATCGAGGCAGCCATGGGGTCGGTGCTCGGTGCGGTCACGCTCGAGGAAGATCTGGTCGCCTATCCGCTGAGGCTGCAGGTCGCGACGCATTTCGCTGGAGCCCGCCTGGCGCTTGTCGGTGACGCGGCCCATGTCGTCCATCCGATCGCCGGCCAGGGGCTCAATCTCGGCCTCAAGGATGTCGCGGCGCTGGCCGAGCTGGTGGTCGATGCCGTACGCCTTGGGCTCGATCCGGGCAGCGCCGATCTGCTGTCGCGCTATGAACGTTGGCGGCGTCTCGATACGGCCGGCATGGCGCTTGTGATGGACGGGCTCAATCGCCTGTTTTCCAACGATCTGCCCCCGGTCCGTGCCGCGCGCGATTTCGGGCTCGGCATCGTCGACCGGCTGCCGCCGCTCAAGGATTTCTTCATCACCCGCGCGGCTGCCATGGACAGGCAGGGCCCAAAGCTCCTGCGCGGCCTGCCGCTCTGAAGCTGCGCTGGAACCTACACGTGCTTCGCCTTTCGCTACTCCCAGCCGCCTCGTCCTTCGACGGGCTCAGGATTGTCTGTCGCAAATCATGTTTGAATGGGTG
>CAYPYV010000079.1:0-14141 GCA_964414845.1 uncultured Devosia sp.
CCGGATAGCCGGCCTCGGCGAGCAGTGCCTTGGCCTTGGCAACGTCGAACGTGTACGGGTTCTCATCGTAGGCGGCCCAGAAGCCCGAGGCCCAGAACGACTGGTGCACCTGTGCGGCGCCCTTGAAGAAGGAATTGACGATCCCGTCATAGTCAACGAGGTAGCGCAGCGCCTGCCGGACCTTGGGGTCCTGCAGTTCCTTCATCTTCTGGTTGAGGCCGATATAGTAGAGCAGCGCCTCGGGGATCGCGGTCACCTTGACGTCCGCGTTGCCCGAAAGGGCATCGATCTGGTCGGGCGTAAGGTTGCGGGCGATGTCGACGTCACCCTTTTCGAGGAGCAGGCGCTGGGCGGAAGCTTCCGGCACATGGCGGATGATGACGCGCTTCAGCTTGGCTTCGCCACCGCGATAGTTCGGGTTGGCCTCGAGCACGACGGCTTCGTTCGGCGTCCACGACTTGATGACATAGGCGCCCGAGCCGGCCGAGTTGGTCTTCAGCCAGCCATAACCGAAGTCGCCGTCCACGGCGTGCTCCATGGCCACCTTGGAATCGACCACCGAGCCCACCACGGAGGAGAGCAGCGCGTAGACGAGCGAGGGCGCGAAATCGACGCCGATGGTCACGGTAAGGGTCGACTCGTCGTTCGCCACGACCATCGTGTCGATATTGTCCTTGGTCCAACCCAGCTGCGAGAGCAGGAAGACCGGGGTCTTTTCCAGCTTGATCACGCGCTGCAACGAGAAGGCTGCATCGGCGGCCGTGACCGGGTTGCCAGAAGCAAACTTCTGGCCCGGACGGATCTTGAAGGTGAAGGTGCGGCCGTCTTCGGAAACGGTCACGCTTTCGGCCACGCCGCCGACGAGCTTGGTCACGTCGGTCGGCTCGAACCGCATGATGCGGTCATAGGAATTGGCGAGTACTTCGATGCCCGACAGCTCATAGGCTTCCGCCGGGTCGAGCGAAATGAGGTCGTCAATCTGCTTGGCGATTACCAGCGTGTCGGCAGGCGTTGCCGCCTGCACAGAGGGCGCCATCGCGGCGACCGCGAGGGCAACCAGCGCGGATTTCAATGCTTTCAGCATGCAGTTCTCCCTGGAACAACAGCGTGTCGCGCCCCCAAGCCGGAGTCACGGCAGCTGGCAGGGAGTCAATCGGATTTGTCAGACATTTGCAATATGCAGAGTGACGACAGGGCCAGGTGAAGGTGGATGCGTGCCGCCCCTGACCTCATGGGGAGCCTGTCGAACCACGAGGTCAGTGTGCGTACGGCTTTGTCACCCCATGGATGCCCCTGTTGGCGCGAAGAGGCCTTTACGCACGATGTCACCCCGGCGAAGGCCGGGGCCCATCTTGGGATCCATCCACTGCCGCAAGGTGGGCGTTGAAGTATCTCAGGTTGGGCCCCGGCCTTCGCCGGGGTGACACCGAGTGCTTGGCAAACCCAGTTCCCCCTCACGCTGCCCGCGTGAAGCCGCGGCTCGCGGCAAGCAGCTTCCGCGTATAATCTGCCCCGACATCGCCGACCCGCAACTGCTCGGCCGTGACGATCTCGATCAGCTTGCCGAACTGCATGATCGCGATCCGATCGCAGAGGTGCGCCACCACGGCGAGATCGTGGCTCACCAGAATGCTGGTGAGGCTGTAGCTCGCCCGCAACCTCTTAAGAAGGTTGAGGATTTCCGCCTGTACCGACACGTCGAGCGCCGAGGTCGGCTCATCGAGCAACAAGATCGGCGGCGCGAGGATCAGCGCCCGGGCGATGGCGACGCGCTGCCGCTGCCCGCCCGAGAGCTGGTGCGGAAAGCGGAAACGGTGGATCGGCTGCAGACCTACCTCCTCCAGCGCCTTGCCCACCCGCGCGTCGATATCCGCCTCGCGATGAATCTCCAGCGGCTCGCGCAGGATGTCGTCGACAGTCTTGCGCGGATGCAGCGACGCATACGGGTCCTGGAAGACGAATTGCAGCTTCCGCCGATCGGCTCGGCTGCGGCGCGCGGCGGCCGGCCGGCCATCGACCTCAAGCCTGCGGCTTACCGAGGGCACCAGCCCGGCGATGGCCTTTAGTACCGTGGACTTGCCCGAGCCGCTTTCGCCCACGATGCCGAAGCTTTCGCCCGCGCCCACATCGAACGAGACGCCCTGCACGGCGCGGATCTCGCGGCTCTTGACCTGGAATGTGACGTCGAGCCCATCGACCGTGATCATTTCAGCCACTCCGGATCACGCACGACCGTCGCCAGTTCCTCGTGCCGCGCGTCGAGCGACGGCGTCGCCGCCACCAGCGCGCGGGTATAGGGGTGCCTCGCGTTGTTGAGCTCGGACGCGAGGCATTCCTCGACGATCCGGCCGGCATACATGATGAGCACGCGGTCGCAGAAGCTCGAGACCATGGTCAGGTTATGGCTGATCATGATCAGCCCCATGCCGCGCTCGCGCACCAGGTCGTCGAGAATGCGCAGCACCTCGTTCTGCACCGTCACGTCCAGCGCCGAAGTCGGCTCGTCGGCGATCAGGAGGTCCGGCTCCGCCACCAGCATCATGGCGATCATGACGCGCTGGCCCATGCCGCCCGAGAGCTGGTGCGGGTAGAGCCCATAGACCAGTTCCGGGTCGCGGATCTGCACCGCCTCGAGCATTCGCAGCGCGCGGGCCTTGGCATCCTTCGCGCCGGATTTCAGCTGCAGGCGGCAGGTTTCCGATACCTGCTGGCCGACGGTCCGAACCGGGTTCAGCGAGTATTTCGGGTCCTGCATCACCATCGACATGCGGCGGCCGCGCATATGCTGCCACTCGCGCTCGCCGAGAGCGAGGAGGTTCGTACCCTCGTAGTCGAGGCGCTTCGCCGTGACGCTGGCCGAGCGCGGCAACAGCCCGAGCAAGGCCCGCCCCATGGTGCTCTTGCCCGAGCCCGACTCCCCGACGATCCCCAGCCGCTCGCGGCCGAGCGTGAAGCTCGCGTTCCGCACCGCGTGGGTGAAGCCGGTCCGCGTGGGGTAGGTGACGTTCAGGTCCTCGACCGTCAGCAATGTCCCGCTCATGAGGATGCCTTGGGGTCGAACACGTCGCGCAAGCCGTCGCCGAGCAGGTTGAAGCCGAGGCTGACCACGAAGATGGCGATGCCGGGAATTGTCGCAACCCACCACTGGTCGAGGATCACGTCGCGGCCGGAAGAGACCATGGCGCCCCATTCCGCCGTCGGCGGCTGTGCGCCGAGGCCCAGGAAGCCGAGGCCGGCCGCCGTCAGGATGATGCCCGCCATGTCGAGCGTCAGCCGTACGATCACCGAGGACAGGCAGAGCGGCACCACATGCCGGAACAGGATACGCCAGGTCGAGGCCCCCTGCAGCACCACCGACTGGATGAAGTCCGATTGCGCGATGGCCATGGTTTCCGAGCGGGCAATGCGGGCATAGGCCGGCCAGGCGGTGAGAGAGATGGCGATCACCGCATTCTCGATGCCGGGCCCCAGCGCTGCGGCAAAGGCAAGCGCCAGCACTAGTCGGGGGAAGGCGAGGAAGATATCGGTGATGCGCATCAGGATGCGGTCGGTCCAGCCGCCGAAATAGCCGGCGACCGTGCCCACCGCGAGGCCGATCGGCACCACAACCACAGACACCAGCGCAACGATGGTGAGCGTGACGCGCGCACCATGGAGCGTGCGCGAGAAGATATCGCGGCCCAGTTCGTCCGTGCCGAACCAATGTTCGGCGGAAGGCGGCGCGAGGCGCGACGCGAGGTCCTGCGCGATCGGGTCCTTTCCCATGGAGAGCACCGGGGCGAACACCGCCATCAGCACGAGCACGGTCACGATCACCAGGCCGGCCATCGCGGTGGGGTTGCGCAGGATCGAGGTCAATCCGCGATAGGTGCCACCGAGCACGGCCTGCCGCCGTGAGGCGGGCGCGTCGGTCAGCAGCCATTGCCTGAGAGTTTGGCTCGCCATGGTCACGAGGTCCTGAGGCGCGGGTCGAAGAGCCTGTAGAGCAGGTCCGACACGAGATTGATGGTGATGAACACGGCACCCACGAGGATGGTGCCGCCGAGCACGGCGTTCATGTCCGAGTTGAACAGCGCCCGCGTGATGTAGAGCCCGAGTCCCGGCCAGGCGAATACCGTCTCGGTCAGCACGGCGCCCTCGAGCAGGGTCGCGTAGCTCAGCCCGATCACCGTGACGAGCGGCACCATGATATTAGGGAAGGCGTGACCCCAGACCGTGCGCCAGTAGGAATTGCCCTTGATCCGGGCGGCGGTGACATATTCCTGGCTCAGCTGGTCGATCATGAAGCTGCGCGTCATGCGCGCGATATAGGCGAGCGAGAAATAGCCCAGGATGGACGCCGGCAGGATCAGGTGGCTGAAGGCATTGGCGAAGATCTCCCAATTGCCCTCGATGGCGGAGTCGATGAGGATCACGCCGGTCCGCCGCGTGACGATGTCCTGGTAGAACACGTCGAGCCGCCCCGGCCCCGATACCCAGCCGAGCTTGCCGTAGAAGACGAACAGCCCGACAAGCCCGAGCCAGAACACCGGCACCGAATAGCCGAAGAGCCCGATCACGCGGATCACGTGGTCGGCGAGCCGGCCCTTCCGCGCCGCGGCGAGCACGCCCGCCGGCACCCCGATCGCGACGCCGATGATGGTGGCGATGGTCGCGAGCTCGAAGGTGGCAGGGAACACCCGCAACAGGTCCGCCAGCACCGGGCGGGCCGTCAGCACGGAGACGCCGAAATCGCCGCTGAGCAGGCGCCTCAGGTAGATGAGATATTGCATGGGCAGCGGCTGATCGAGCCCCAGCGCCAGATAGGCCGCCTGATAGGCTTCCTTCGACGCCTTGTCGCCGACAACCGCCAGCACCGGGTCGATCTTGGTAAGGCGCGAAATGAAGAAGGTGACAGCCGTCAGCCCGATGAAGGTAATGGCGAGCGTGAGGAAGAAAGAGACCACCCGCGCGGCAAGCCGAAACAGCGGGCGGCCCGATCGGGCGGAATTCGAAGCCGCGGCAACACTCACGCCACGGGCTCCGACGCCTTCTTGTCCAGAATCATCGCCACCGCCGCCGCCAGCCGTGCCGGCAGCGCCAGCCGCTCCTCGGCCGCAGCGATCCGCTCGGGCGTATAGTGCCATTCCTCGTGGAGCATGTTGATGGTCGCGACCAGCTCACCCTTCAGGATCACCGGCAGGTTCCACACCGAACCACATCCGAGCGAAGCGATCAGCTCGTAATCGGGAAAGACCTTGGCGATGTCCTCGATGGTATTGGCGATGAAGCTCCTGCGCTCGACATGCACCACCTCGAACCACGCATCGTGGTGGATGGGCTTGGTGCCAGAGACGGGGTATTCTGCGGGGTGGCTGGTATAGGCCCTTCGCGCAAGCCCTGCCGCCATGTCCACGGTCATCACGGTGAACAACTTGTGGCCGACGGCCGCTGCCGTCAGCTCTTCCAGGGCCGCCCAGGCCGCGGCCGGGAAATCGGCTTCCGACACCGCATCGAGAAATGTCGCATCAACCAGATTCATGCCCGTGCCGCCCAATCCAGAATTCTTTGCGACGATTACCGATTTACATGGCAAAGCCAAGCCTGCCGAACGGACGAGCAGGATTTCGCTGTGGTGACTTCGAGCGACTCGCGACTGCTCCAGTGGAGCAATCGCTCCGAGAAGGCCATGAGTGCTAAGCCCGAATGGCATTCGCGCAGGGGCATTCCCCCGCCCCTTCACCTGATGACCCTTACCCGCATATGCGGTTCGCCGTCCGAGGTCCTGGCGGGCGAGATGCCACGCCTGTCGACCGTTGCCGTCACGCGCTGGCGGAAAGCCGAGAACAGCTCGCTGGTCACCACGTCGACCGGCTCGTCGAACAGCACCGTCACCTTGATGTGCTGCATGTCGGGCAGCAGCGCCAACGCGAGTATCGTGCCGGTGAAGGGCTGCTTCAGATAGGCCCCGGCGACACGCTGGCCGATCGCGAGGCCCTGCTGCGCGCCGCTGGGCAGTGCCGCCACCGCACTGTTCCAGTCGCGATAGCCATGCCGGCGCGCCACCTGTTCGAGCGCGGCGGAATGGGTGATCGGCGCACCGGATCTGGCGGCATCCTCCCGCACGGCGCGTGCTTCCGCCTTCAGCGTCACCGCGCTTGGGGTATCGAGTGAAAAGACCATGATCGTCCTCGTTCCAGCAAACGAGGCGGACAAGCCATGGGGTCCGCATTGCCATGTTCCGCCTCGCGTCAGGGAGCGAAAACGCAACGGTGAGTAGTCTGGGCTTCACCTTCGGATCGCTCCGGCGGACGGCGGGTGCCAGCAACCACCAAACCCTCTGCGCCCGGCGCGGCCGAAACGCAAGCGGCAATCGCGGCGCATAAAGGTCAGGATTTTTGACCATTCGATCCAAAATCCCCTTGCGCTTCGCGAATTTGGCTTTAGCCCTATTTCCCCATGAGCAAGAGAATCCAGCGTCAGGCGCCTCTTCGGAAGGAGGCACCGGGAATCGCGTCGGGCTACCAGCTGGTTCCCGGCGTTCCGGACGAGATGATGGAACCGGGCGGCACACTCCGCGCCGGCTGGGCGCCCCTCATTGCCTCGCTGGACGCACTCGGGCCTGCGGCCGTTGCGGAGCGATTCGAACGCGCCGATCAGTATCTGCGTGATGCAGGGGTATTCTATCGGAAATATGACGGCGCCGAGGGCAAGGAGCGGCCATGGCCGCTCGCCCACCTGCCGCTGATCGTCGAGGATCGCGAGTGGCAGGGCCTCTCCAAGGCCCTCACGCAGCGCGCCGAACTGCTCGAAAAGATCGTCGCCGACATCTATGGCCAAAACCAGCTGGTCGAACGCGGCCTGCTGCCGCCCGAACTCGTGGCACGCAGCCCGGAATTCCTCCGGCCGATGGTCGGCATCGAACCCGCTTCCGGGCATTTCCTCCACTTCATCGCCTTCGAACTCGGCCGCGGCCCCGATGGCGGCTGGTGGGTGCTGGGTGACCGGACACAGGCGCCTTCGGGCGCCGGATTCGCGCTCGAAAACCGTGTCGCCACTACGCGCGCCCTCGCCGACATCTACGGCAAGATGCATGTGCACCGGCTCGCGGGCTTCTTCCGCGATTTCCGCGATGCGCTGAACGGGGTCGCCCGCGCGCATGATGGCCGCGTCGGCATCCTGACCCCCGGCATCCACAACGACACCTATTTCGAGCACGCCTATATCGCCCGCTATCTGGGCTTCATGCTGCTCGAGGGCGAGGATCTCGTCGTCGAGCACGGGCAGGTCATGGTCCGCACCGTTGCAGGGCTGAAGCCCATCAGCGTGCTGTGGCGCCGTATGGATGCGAGCTTCGCCGATCCGCTGGAACTGCGCTACGACAGCCATATCGGCACGCCGGGCCTCACCGAGGCCGTACGGCAGGGCACGATCTCGATGATCAACGCGCTGGGGTCGGGCATTCTCGAAACCCGCGCCCTCGCAGCCTTCATGCCCAGCCTCTGCCGCGCCCTGTTGGGTACCGAGCTCGAACTGCCCACCATCGCCACATGGTGGTGCGGGCAATCGCGCGAGCGGCAGCATGTGGTCGAGCAGTTCGATCAGATGATGGTCGGGCCGGCCTTCGCGACAGGCCTTGCCATGGATGACCCCAAGGCCGCCGTGCTCGGCAGCCAGCTCTCCGCCAAGGAGCGCGCCGGGCTGCTGGAGCGGGTCAAGGCGGACGGTGTCAATTTCGTCGGACAGGAGCGTGTGCAGCTGGCCACCGCACCCGTCTATATCGACGGCAAGCTGGAGCCACGTCCCTATACCCTGCGCGTGTTTGCGGCGCGTACCCAGAAGGGCTGGACGATCCTGCCCGGCGGCTTCGCCCGGATCGGCTCGACACCCGATGCGTCGGCCATCGCCATGCAGCGCGGTGGCCAGGCCGCCGACGTGTGGGTGGTGAGCGACAAGCCGGTGGAGCGTGTGTCGCTGCTGCCGCAGGCGGGCGAACGGCTTGTCCGCGTTTCCGCAGGCAGTCTGCCGAGCCGCGCGGCGGACAATCTCATCTGGCTGGGCCGCTATGCCGAGCGCTGCGAGGCGACCGTCCGCATCCTGCGCGCCTATAATGCGCGCCTGGCGGAGGTGCCGAACCCTGACCAGCCGCTGCTCAAGGACACCCGCGCATATCTCGACCGGCTCGGTGTCGATGCCAGCAAGGCCCTGCCCGAGGGGCTGCTCGCCGCCATCGACAGTGCGGTGAACAGCGCGGGTCAGATCCGCGACCGCTTCTCGCCCGATGGCTGGCTGGCGCTGACCGACCTGCGCAAGACGGCGCGGAACTTCGCCGCGCGCGTGCAGCTTGGCGACGACGCCACCCGCGCCATGACGGTATTGCTGCGCAAGCTCGCGGGCTTTTCCGGCCTCGTGCACGAAAACATGTATCGCTTTGCCGGCTGGCGGTTCCTCGAAATCGGCCGCCGTCTCGAGCGCGGCATCCAAATCGCCGGCATCGTGGCGTGGTTCACCCGCAAGGACGCGCCCGAAGGCTCGCTCGACATGCTGCTGGAGGTGGCCGACAGCGTCATGACGCATCGGCGCCGCTACGCGGTGAGCGCGGGGGTCAATTCCTATATCGATTTGCTCGTGCTCGATCCGCTCAACCCGCGTTCGGTGCAGTTCCAGATCAAGGAACTGCGCGAGCAGATCGAGCGGCTGCCGGGCGGCGTCGAGGATGGCCACCTCTCCACCGTGGCCAAGGCGGCTCTGCAGATTCATACCGAGCTCCGCGTCACCGAGCCCGAGGACATGGCCACAAGGAAGCTCAACAAGCTCGGGGTCGAGATCGGCAATCTCGCCAACCTGATTGCCGACGCCTATTTCGTGTAAGGATCAGCGGGCAATGCTCTACGACGTGAAGCTGGGCCTGCACTACGATTACGAAGCCAGCGTGCATGGCGACCGCCACCTGGTGCGCGTCATGCCGGTGAACATTCCCTCCGCGCAGCGGGTGATCGTCTCATCGCTGAGCTTCGATCCAAAGCCCGAGCAGGAAACGACCTATACCGATTTCTTCGGCAACCAGGTCACCACCATCGCCTATTCCGGCTACCACTCGCATCTCGACGTGACGCTTTCGGCGCGCATCCAGGTCGAGGAGCAGCCACATGCCGCCGATCTCTCGCCCAGCGTCGAGAAGCTTGGCGACGAAGTGAGCCATATCTGGTCGGTGAAACCGGATTCGCCGCACCATTTCCTCGCCCCCTCGCCCCGAATCCCGCTCGATCCGGCCATCACCGCCTATGCCCGGCAGAGCGTCGAACGCACGCTCTCTGTGCGGGCGGCGGCGATGGATCTCTGCCTCGCCATCCATCGCGACTTCAAATACGACAAGGAAGCGACCAAGGTGGATACCGGGCCCGTCGAGGCGTTCCAGCTCAAGCGCGGCGTCTGCCAGGATTTCGCCCATGTGATGATCGCGGGCCTGCGCGGCGTCGGCATTCCGGCGGCCTATGTCTCTGGATTCCTCCGCACCATTCCGCCCAAGGGCAAGCCGCGGCTCGAAGGCGCCGACGCCATGCATGCCTGGGTACGGGTCTGGTGCGGCAAGCTCACGGGCTGGGTGGAGTTCGACCCTACCAATGCCATGCTGGCCGGGCCCGACCACATCGTCATCGGCCATGGCCGCGACTATGCAGATATCTCGCCCATCGTCGGGGTGCTGCGCACCTCGGGCTCGCACCACGCCAAGCAGTCCGTCGACGTGGTGCGGGTGGAATAAGGCCGGCGCGCACCGAAGCGTGCAGTCGGGCCCTCTCCCGCAGGCGGGAGAGGGTGGCGCGTAGCGCCGGGTGAGGGGAGCCGCTTGCGCTAAGCTATTCCCGAGATTTCAGTATTAATGGCGTGTGGCACCCCCCACCCGCCCTTCGGGCACCCTCTCCCGCAAGCGGTGGAGGGGAGCCGCAGGCACCGCGCACAATTTCCCTCCTCCGCCCGCAACCAATCCATGCGGCATCCCGTTATCGGGCCAGACACCATCGGCGACGGTGGCGCGTGGCGGGACCCGAAGCCGCCGTTCAAGCGAGGGACACATGACACACGCAGAATTGGCGCATGTCGAGGAAGCAAGCCGTACCGCCACGGCCTGGCTGCCCGATGACTCCGAACGCCGCCCGCAACTCACGCCCCTCTTGCTGCTGAGCGTGCTGCCCGCCGTCGGACTCCTCGTCGCGATGACGACCCTGTTCCTGACCCTGAGCTGAGGATCACCCCATGTCTCTTGGTACCATCCTCATCATCCTGCTCATCCTGCTTCTCATCGGCGCCGTGCCGGCCTGGCCCTACTCCCGCTCCTGGGGAGCTTACCCCTCTGGCCTGCTCGGCGTCGTGCTCGTGATCGTCATCGTCCTTGTGTTGATGAGGGTCTTCTAACGAGCAAAGCGAGCCAAGGTCGCCCCCCTTTGCGCTCGCTTACTGCACCCCGGTTCGCGCCCGAACCGGGGTGCTCTCTTTTTCTCCGCCGAATACTTGATCCCGATCAAGGCGCCGCAGCCGAATACGGTCAAGATCAAGGAACCTGCCATGCACCTTGCGCGTTTCTACGCGCATCAACAGGAGGCAAGAATGGCCGTTTCTCGCTCAATATCCGAAGTCGCCGCAAATGATCGTCGCGCTGACGAGCTTCGCCACGAGGAAGACCTCAAGGCGCAGATCGCCCAGCTCCAGGCCGATCTCAAGGGCATCGCAACCTCACTTGCCGCGCTCGCGGAGGACAAGGTCGCCTCCGCCAAGCACGAGGTGAAGCACGATGTCGCCGAGATCGCCCGCGCGGGCCAGAAGAAGATCGACGAAGTCCAGGACGAATTCGGTGCCCTCGAAAAGCAGCTCAAGGACACGATCCGCGAGAAGCCGCTGACCGCGGTTGCCGGCGCGATTGCGCTCGGCTTCATCCTCGCGGTCGTGACGCGCTGAAATGCTCGCGCTCCTCGCCCCATTGGCATCCTGGCTCGGCCTCGAGGTCGAGGAGCTCGTGGCGCGCGCCAGACGCGACGCGGCAATCTATGCCGCCATCGCGCTTCTGCTCGCGACGGGCGCTGTCTTCCTGCTGGTTGCAGCCAATGCCGGGCTCGCCCTCGTGGTGGGTCCGGTCTATGCCCCGCTCATCATTGGCGGCAGCTTCTTGCTGATCGCTGCCATCACTGCGCTCGTCATGAAGCTCCGGCACGATGCCGAGGCGCGGCGGCGCGCCGAGCGCCAGCGCGAGCAGGATCGCACCGCACTCGTCACCACGGCGATCATAACCAGCCTGCCCGTGCTGCTCAGATCAGGGCTCATGAAGAAGCTCGGCCTGCCGGTCGGCGGCGCACTCGCTGCCGCCTATCTGCTCACCCGGCCGGGCCATGATTCCGGCTCCGACGCGGCCGAATGATCAGGCCGGCGCCGGAGCTGACTTCGGCGCCACCACCCTCAGGGCGCCCGGGTGGATTTCGAGGTCGACCTCCCCGGGCAGCGGCACCAGTTCCCCATCGATCACGGCGTAATCCTTCGCCTTCCGTCGCCTGAAGCGCAGCGTCACATGGGTGACCTCGCTCGCCGAAAACAGCGGGTGCGGCTGCCACTGGCGGAAAAACAGGGCCTGTATCGCCAGCCGCGCCGCTTCGGTCACCGGCATCGGCGAGGCGACGAGCACGCCCAGGACGCCCCGGTCGAAGCTGCCAGCATGCAGCACCGGGCCTGGCACCAGCGGATTGTTGGAGACCGAAATCGCCATGGCGGGGCGGTGCTCCTCCTCTCCGCCCACGACGATCTCGGCGTCAAAGACCAGCGGACGCGAGAACGCATCGAACATGGCGCGCGCACTGGCCGCGATCTTGCCGAGCCGCGAGCTGTAGCTCATGCCATCCCGCAGGCGGACCAGCCGCGAATGCATGCCCACCGAATACTGATAGACGAACGGCCGGCCATTGGCCGTCGCAATGTCGGCCGGCACGATATGGCCCTCTGCGATCGCCACCAGCGCCGGCTCGAGCTCGAGCGGCAGGCGCAGCGCGCGGGCAAACATGTTCATGGTGCCGGCGGGCAGCACGGCGAGCGGCAAGTTGCGGTGGAAGCAGACGGTCGCGGCAGCCGAGATCGTGCCATCGCCGCCGCCCGCGAGCAGCACGTCGGTGCCTGGCTCGCTCGCTACCGCTTCGAGCGTGGCCATCAGCTCGCTGCCGCCCACGATGCGGCAGGTGAGCCTGTGCCCACGGGCAGCGAAGATCGCCTCCGCCTTCGTGGCAAAGGCGGCGATATCAATGGTGCGGAACGTGCCGCCATCGCGGTTGAACACGCCGACGAAGTTCATGCGTCAGGCTCCGTTCGGTCTCGGCAAGATGGTCATATGGAGCATGCGCAGCCGTTCGGCCATAGCCCGAATGGCATGTCCGGTGTGCGCGAAACTTGCCTGCCCAGACTGTCACCCCTGCGAAGGCCGGGGCGATGTCGAGGAATTGGCAAGCCTCAATACTCCCTCAGATGAATGGCCGCTGCCCCTCGCCCAGACCGCTCCAGCGCGCAACCGACTTCAAGCCCTCGGCATCCACCACCTCGCAGGCGCGGTCATGCCAGAGGATCAGGCCCATGTCCGCCAGCTTGCGCAGCGTCTTGTTGGTATGCACGATCGATAGCCCCAGCGTATCGGCGACATGCTGCTGCGCAATGGGTATCAGCAGGTTGCGGTTCGTGGGCAAGCCGATCCGCGCGGCCCGCTCATAGACGAAGGCGATGAGATAGGCGGCGCGTTCGATTGCGCTCCGCCGGCCGACGCTGAGCAGGTTTTCATCGAGCATGCGCTCCTCGCGCGAGGCGAGCCAGGTTATGTCGAAGGCAAGGCCCGGGTGCGAGCGGAACAGGGTCGGCAGCTGGTCGCGCTGGAATACGCACAGGATCACCGGCGACAGCGCCTCCACCGAATGCTGCATCTCGCCGATCACCGAGCCCTGCAGCCCGATGAGGTCGCCCGGCAGCAGGTAGTTGAGAATCTGCCTGCGCCCATCCTCGAGCGTCTTGTAGCGGAAGGCCCAGCCCGAGAGCAGCGTGAACAGCTGTGCGCTATGGCTGCCCTCGAGCAGGATGTTCCCGCCCGGTTCAACCACGAGTTCGCCGCGCTTGAACCCTGATACGAAGCGCAGCTCGTCCTCTGCGAAGGTGCGGAACAGCCCGTTCGCCCGCAGCGGACACCCTGTGCACGGCACACGTCGCCCCATGCCGGCATTGCCAATGGACATGTCCATCACCCCTGCCCCGTTCTGGCCCACGTTATCGGAAACAATGCTGGCCAGTTCCACCCAATCCCCAACAGTCATGTCTTAGTTTAATGACGCCCACGGCGATTCGGACCCAAAGCTGAATCCCAATTCCGAGGAGCGCCCCCCAAATTGTCAGCCCCCCGCACCGCCCTCGTTATCGAGGACCAGATTCTCATTGCTCTCGAAATCCAGCAATTGCTGGAAGAATTCGGCGTGTCCGACGTGCGTGTCGAACGCTGGGCCGAACATGTTCCTTCTATCGAGCCACATGGCTTCGATCTCGCCGTCATCGAGGGGCGGCTCGGCGCGGAGAACGTCCGCATCCTCGCCAGCCAGTTGCAGGGTGCAGGCACCGGCGTGATCGTCACCTCCGCCGATGGCGCCGTGGCCGAGGCCTTTCCCGGCCACGTCATTCTCGAAAAGCCCTTCACCCGCGAAACGGTGGAGTGCGCCTATCGGCGGGCCATCTCCGCCATCAACTGGAGTGAGTCGAGGCGGTAACCTGCGCCGACACCGCGTCGGGACCATAGTCGGACTCGCCGGCAACCTGCAGGATCTGCTGAAGCCTTGTCCGCGCGCGGCTCACACGGCTTTTCATCGTGCCAACGGCACAATGGCAGATCTCGGCGGCCTCCTCGTAGGAAAAGCCGGAGGCGCCGATGAGGATGATCGCCTCGCGCTGGTCGGATGGCAGGCTGTCGAGCGCCTTCTTGAAATCGCTGAGGTCCATCATCCCATATTGTGCCGGGTGTACCGAAAGGCGCTCGGTGAAGGCGCCGTCGGTATCCTGCACCTCGCGGCCGCGCTTGCGCATCTGGCTGTAGAACTCGTTGCGGAGGATGGTGAAGAGCCAGGCCTTCATGTTGGTGCCCATCTCGAAGCTGCTCTGCT
>CAYPYV010000080.1:0-14126 GCA_964414845.1 uncultured Devosia sp.
TGGCTTCGGTGGCGGTGCCGATCTTGTGCACCTCGGCGACGAACTCGGCGAGCCCTGCGTCCTTGGCCGCCAGTTCCTTGATCAGCGGATGGTCGGCCGAAAGCGCGACGAAGCTCGCCCCGAAAATCGTGTCGGGACGGGTGGTGAACACCTCGATCGAGGTGGTGGTGGTGCTGTCGGAGGCGACGAGTTCGAAGAATAGCCGCAGGCCTTCGGACTTGCCGATCCAGTTGCGCTGCATGGTGCGCACTTTTTCCGGCCACTGGTCGAGCGTATCGAGGGCGTCCAGCAGATCCTCGGCATAGTCCGAGACCTTGAGGAACCACTGGGTCAGCTCGCGCTGCTCGACGACGGCGCCCGAGCGCCAGCCGCGGCCATCGATCACCTGCTCGTTGGCGAGCACGGTCATGTCGACCGGGTCCCAGTTGACCTTCGAGGTCTTGCGGGTCACGAGGCCGGCATTGAAGAAATCGATGAACAGGCTCTGCTGCTTCGAATAATACTCAACGTCGCAGGTTGCGAACTCGCGCGACCAATCGAGCCCGAGCCCGATAGATTTGAGCTGTCGCCGCATGGTGGCGATGTTGTCGTAGGTCCAGCCCTTGGGGTGAACCTTGTTCTGGATGGCGGCATTCTCTGCCGGCAGGCCGAACGCATCCCAGCCCATGGGGTGCAGCACCTTGAAGCCCCTGGCGCGCTTGTAGCGAGCCAGCACGTCGCCCATGGAATAGTTGCGGACGTGGCCCATATGGATGCGCCCAGACGGATAGGGGAACATCTCGAGCACGTAATAGGGCTGACGCGGATCGTCGTTGCGGGTGACGAAAGTCTCGCGTTCATCCCACGCCTTCTGCCAGCGGGGTTCCTCGACGCGGGGATTATAGCGCTCGACGCTTTTTCCAGTCACTTCAACGGGTCCTTCGAGAGGCGGAAAGCATTGCTTCAAGGGCGGTTCTTGAGGTACCGGACCTTCAGCAGAAATCCCGCATATGGTCAACATGAACAACGCCGCCGAACGGCTCGCCATTATTCGACAAAGGATCGAGAAAGCCCGGAAACGCTTCGGGCCGCCGCAGCGGCCCGTCGAACTGGTGGCGGTATCGAAGACCTTTCCCGCCGAGGCGATAGCCCCGTTCCTCGCGGCCGGTCAGCGGGTGTTCGGCGAGAATAGGGTGCAGGAGGCAAAGGCCAAGTGGCCCGGCTTGCGGGCTTCCTATGACGGCATAGAACTGCACCTGATCGGGCCACTGCAGACCAATAAGCTGAAGGATGCGATAGGGCTGTTCGATGTCATCGAAACGCTCGACCGCGAACGACTTGCGGAGGCGCTAGCGAGCGAGCGGCAGAAGGGCGCGTCGCTGCCGCGGCTCCATGTGCAGGTCAATATCGGGCGCGAGCCGCAAAAGGCAGGCATCGACCCGGCCGAGGCCGTCGCGTTCGTCAAGCGCTGCCGCGAGGTGCATGGCCTCGATATCGAAGGACTGATGTGCATCCCGCCCGACGGGCAGCCAGCGGGGCCATATTTCGCACTTCTGGCGCAGCTTGGACGCGAAGCCGGGGTCGAGGTGCTGTCCATGGGGATGAGCGGCGACTTCGAAACGGCCATCTGGATGGGTGCGACACATGTGCGCGTCGGCAGCGCGCTGTTCGGGCACCGCTCCGCCGCTCCGCCGCAGCCGGACAAGGATGAAGTGGCCCAATAGCTTGGGCAATTCGGCCCGCCACTGATCCACCCCGTGCGCCCGCGCGTAGCATCCTTGTCAAATCACGAATGGCGAACGATTTCGGTCTCACGTCGTTGTGATTGGTGAGGGGGCGTTTGGCGTCCTACCTCACCCGAAGTAGACGGCCAGTGCGGGATTGAACGTATGAACAAGCGTCGCATTCTCATTGTTGATGACGACACCGAATTGCGCGGAGTACTGGCGGAGCAACTGGCGCAAACGCGGGAATTCGATCTCGTCGAAGCGGGCACGGCCAAGGAAGCGCTGGGCCAGACCGGGGGCGACCATGTCGACCTGATGCTGCTCGATGTCGGCCTGCCTGACATGGATGGCCGCGAAGCGGTCAAGCTCATGCGGCGCGATGGATTCAAGAGCCCCATCATCCTGTTGACCGGCCACGACAGCGACGCCGACCAGATCCTGGGTCTCGAATCGGGCGCCAATGACTACGTGACCAAACCGTTCCGCTTCTCGGTTCTGCTCGCGCGCATTCGTGCTGCGCTGCGCCAGCACGACCAGAGCGAGGACGTGGTCTTCACCATCGGACCCTATAGTTTCCAGCCGGCCGCCAAGCTGCTCGAGACGACGGAGGGGCAGAAGGTGCGCCTCACCGACAAGGAAACTTCGATCCTGAAATTTCTCTACCGGCAGGGCCCGAAAACCATCTCCCGCGAGATCCTGCTGAAGGAAGTCTGGGGCTACAACAACCGCGTCACCACCCATACGCTGGAGACCCATATCTACCGGCTGCGCCAGAAGATCGAACGCGATCCGGGCAATGCCCGCCTGCTCGTGACCGAGGATGGCGGCTACCGGCTGGTGCCGTAATTGGCTTTCGGTTGCCGCTCTCGGGCGTGGAATAGTCCGATTTTGCCGCCCCCACGCATTGGTTGCACGCGACTTTAATGATCTATATCCCGTTCGGAGCCTAGGCTCTGCGGAAAAGGCGGGCCGGGCCGACCAGGACTGGGCGGAATGCAACTCAACGACGCTGCGACGATACTGTCACGGGCAGACTTCTTCTCGGTCTGCGACGCCGAGCAGCGGCGCCTGCTTGCCTTTGCGTCCGAGCGGAAGAAGTTTCGACCTGCCACGGTGATCTACGCCGCGGGCGAGGTGCCCGAGGGCGCCCATGTGCTTATTTCCGGCACTGTCTCCACCTTCACCGAAGGCGGGGAAAACAACCCCTTCATCATTCACAAGTCCGGCGCGGTACTCGGCGTCGCGAGCCTCGTGCTGTCGCGGGCTCGACCCGTGACGCTCAAGGCCATGGATGCGGTGGAAACGCTGCTCGTGCCGCGCGCTTCGTTCCTGAAGCTCGCGCGCGAAAACCCCGAACTCGCCGCCAAGGCAGCCGAGCGGGTCCGTGCCGATCTCGAAGGCTATCTCAGCGCGTTGACGCAGGTACGTGGGCGCATCGCGCCCTGAGCGCACAGGGTGCGCGGTTTCACGTGAATCCGGTCATGGCCCCCGCGCAGTCTTGCGCCTAGTCGAGACTACCCTCGTTGCCGCAGCAGGGGCGCCTTCTGCTCAGCCAAACCTGGCGATGACGGGCACGTGGTCCGACGGCTTGTCCGAACGGCCACGGACAGGCCGCAGGATTTCGGCGCCAACCGAATGCGCCGCGATATCGGCCGTGGCCCAGATGTGGTCGAGGCGACGGCCCTTGTCGGCAGCATCCCAATCCTTGGCGCGATAGCTCCACCACGAATAGAGCTTCTGGCTGTGGGGCACGTGTTTCCTGACCACATCGACCCAGCCGTGGCCGCCGGTCAGCAGGTCGTTCAGTGCCTCGGTCTCGACCGGGGTGTGGCTCACCACGTCGAGCAGCTGCTTGTGGCTCCAGACGTCATTTTCATGGGGCGCGATGTTGAAGTCACCGCAGATCAGCTGACGCTCCCGGAAGTGGCTTTCGGCGAACCAGCTCCTGAGCTCCGAGAGGAAGCCCAGCTTGTGCCTGAACTTGGGGTTGATCTCCGGGTCGGGTTCGTCGCCACCCGCCGGAATGTAGAAATTATGGATGGTGACGGGCCCCTTGCCGAAATCGACCAGCGCGGAGACGTGGCGGCTTTCCTCGATCTCGCAGAACACCCGGCTCGAAATGTCGGTGAGCGGGAATTTCGAGATGATCGCCACGCCGTGATAGCCCTTCTGGCCATGCACCGCCTGGTAGGGATAGCCCGCTGCGGTCAGCTCCCTGGCCGGGAACTGGTCATTCTGGCACTTGATCTCCTGCAGGCACAGGATGTCGGGACGGTTCTCAGCAATCACGTCCAAGACCAGCGGCAGGCGCAGGCGCACCGAATTGATGTTCCAGGTGGCGAAGCTGATCGACATGAGGACTCCCTGAGGCGTGCGGACGCCTTTATGGGCTGGGTAGGGCGGGCGGGGCAAGCCGGTAAACCCCGGATGTCGAGACAGATTTCACTCAAAAGCCGAGGGTCTATCGTTGGCCCCGGATACCCGACTTATCCAAGCTCTCAGCGGCCGTGCTCAGGGTGCGCGAGCCACTGCGATGATCTGCCGGACCAGCGGTTCGGAGGTGACCTGGTTGGAATACTCGCGGTCGAGCTCGGTGCCGCCCATCCCGACATGGGGATTGCGGAACTGCATGCCGCTCCTTTCCCAGACCAGCGCTGCGAAATGCACCTCGTCGACGTGGGTCGAATCCAGCACCTTGGCGATGTTCGTCGCATCCAGCGCACCGCAGCCCATGATGACGATGCGGCCCCGGGCGGCGGCTACCGTCTCGCGCAGCACGTCGATCCCCTCGACGCCGGTCTCGTGACGCCCGGAGGTCAGCACGCGGTCGACACCGGCCTCGACCAGCGCCTCGATGGCCTCGACATGGTCACGCGTCATGTCGAAGGCGCGGTGGCAGGTGACCTTCATGGGCCGCGCGGCCTCGACGATGGCCTTCATGCGGCCCACATCGATGCGCCCGTCCGCGGTGAGGCAGCCAGCGACGATTCCCTCGACGCCCATGCCACGGAACGCCTTCACGTCCTCCAGCATCGAGTTGAACTCGATCTCGGAATAGAGGAAGTCGCCGCCACGCGGCCTGACCATGACGAAGAACGGGATCTTCGCGACGCGCTGCGCCTCGCGCACCATGCCATAGCTCGGGGTGAGGCCGCCCTCCACCAGGCTGGCGCAGAGTTCGGCACGGTCTGCGCCGGCATTCTGCGCGGCGACGAGGCCGTCAGTGTTTTCGACGCAGATTTCGATGGCTTTGGGCAGGTGACGCGACATGGGGAAACCTTTGGCAAGGCAGCTGAAGCGGGGATCTGTCTCGGCTTTATCAGCTTCCGCCCCCGATCAGGAGAGGACCACTTTGCTGCGATGCGTTTTTTTCCTTCCGTCATGCGGCGGGCGCGCTATAGACGAGCCACAGCTAAACGGAGCCCAACCCATGAGCATCAAGCGTTTCCAGCCCGGCAAGCGGATGAGCCAGGCCGTCGTCCACGGCAATACCGTCTACCTCGCAGGCCAGGTGGCCAAGGACTATAACGGCACGATCGAAAAGCAGACGGCCGAAGTGCTGGAAGCGATCGACGCGCTGCTCGCCGAAACCGGCACCAGCAAGTCGAAGGTGCTGAGCTGCCAGGTGATCCTCAACAACATCGCCGACTTCGCCGCCATGAATACCGTCTATGACGCCTGGATCGACCCGGCCAATCCGCCGGCGCGTGCCTGCATCGAAGCGCGTCTGGCGCATCCCGCGCTCAAGGTCGAGATCATCGCGATCGCCGCCCTCGACTGAGACTCAGTGCTCGCCGCATGACAAAGCCGCCGATCCGGGCCCGGGTCGGCGGCTCTTGATTCTGCGGGCAAGAGGCGGTGTCACTCAGTGAGTTGTCGCCACGCCGGCTGCGCGGTGCTTGGTCGCCTTCTTTGCCGGCTTGGCCTCGTCGGCGACCTTCTTCGGCTTGGCCGCGCGGGGCGCCTTCTTCGGATCTGCGGATTTGGGCGGGTCGGAGTGGATGAGCTTCCCCTCGAGCGTCTTGGCACTGCCGTCCTTTGCGCGGCCGGTCAGTTCGGCAGTCGCCTCATGATGGGCCTGGTACCAGAAGTGCTCGGCATTGCCATCGGGGCGGCCGGCGGCCTCCCAAAGGTGGTAGGCGCGGTCGCGGATTGCGGCCTCGGATACGAGATCGGCGGTATCGGTGGTCTTCACGGATTTGGGCAATCGATCCCCCATTGTTTCGGGCGCCATTAGGCGCTGAACAAGAACATAATAGCCGCGTCGCTCGAGCTCCGCCTCCAGCCAGATTGCACATCGGGCATGTCCGAAACGCCAGGGAGCCTGTGGCGTTCCCGCCGATTCCGGAGCGCTGCGGGCTATTGCCGATGTGCTCTCTGCCAGGCCCGATGGCCAGCGCCGGGGCCTGAATGCCGCATGCGGGAAACCACGTGGCTGTGAATTTGAGACAAAGCCGCATTAGTCATTTGACAATATATGCAGAACCGAGAATCTCTAGCGCCATGCAGGACTTACCGCTCAACCCGACCATGGTCTCTTTCCGGCTCAAGCGAGCCGAGCAGTTTGCGCGCCAATGGCGGGCAAATGCGAAGCGCCTGCAATCGCTCGCCAACAATCCGCGCACGCCGGCCCTTGTTCGCTCCGAGGCGCTGACCGAGGCGACCACCGCCGCGGGCATCGTGGCGCAGCGCGCCATCGAGATTGCCGAACTGGCGCGGGTGCGCGGCTATCCCCGCTGGGAAGCAGATCCGGATGTCGGTCCGCTGGTTGTCGAGATTCGTTCGCTCGCCACGGCGCTGACCCACGCCGCAGAGACACTCAGCGGCCACTAGATCATTTCAGGTTTCACCTGAAAGCGCTCCAGGGCGAGACTTCAGGTCAGGGCGCCGTCGCTTCCCGACAGGCTCAGTACAATCTCGTCGATTTCGGCACGAGACCGTTCATCCGGTTTCCCGGACAGCGTGACATCGGCCGCAATGGTCACCGGGCGCCCAGAAAGGCGCAGTACCCGATGCGCGAGCCGTGCAGCCTCCTCCGCCCGGTGCGTGGCGATCAGGGCAGTGGCACCGGTGGACGCGAGCGATTTGCCCACAAGGCCTAGCATCTCGTCCCGCAAATCCTCGTCGAGAGAGGCAAACGGCTCGTCGAGCAGCATCAGGCGCGGATTGGCCAGCACGGCGCGCACGAGAGCAACACGCCGCTGCATGCCGCCCGACAGCTGGCCGGGAAAGTGACCATCCACGCCGTCGAGGCCGACCGCCGAGAGCTGCGTCGCGAGCTCTTCGTCGGTGAGCCGCGGTCGGGCGAGTCGCAGGTTCTGCGCCACCGTGAGCCAGGGCAGGAGCCGCGCATCCTGAAACATGAAGCCGGGCGCGGGCGTCTCCGCTGCGGCGATGCCATCGACCGAGACCACGCCGGAAAACGCGGTGTCGATGCCCGCGACGATGCGGAGCAGGGTGGATTTGCCGACACCACTCGGGCCCATCAGCGCGACGACCTCTCCCGGCGCGAGGGTCAGATCGAAACCGCGATATAGCAGCGCGTTGCCAAAGGCCTTGCCGAGCGCGGCGATCTTCACATCCGCCATCTGAGCAGCCTCCGTTCGAGCGGGCGCAGCACCAGCGCCTCGATCAGCACGACCACGCCCAGAAACAGCGCCGCATAGGCGAGGATGGCGGCGACATCGAAGAATTGGAAATAGAGCGATATGCGAAAGCCGATGCCCCGATCGGACCCGAGAATTTCAAACACCAGCACGATCTTCCAGATGAGGCTGATGCCAGATCGGGCAGCGGCGAGGGCATAAGGCAGGAGCTGCGGCAGGACGATGGCCGTGAGGCGGCGGCGGCGCGAAAGCCGGAGCACCGTGCCGAGTTCGTCATGATCGGCGGACAAAGCCCGCGTACCTTCGCGCAGCGTCACCGCAACGAGCGGCAGCTTGTTGAGTGTCACGGCCAGAACCAGCGCCACCTCCGTAAGGCCCAGCCAGATATAGACGAGTATGGCGACAACAATGGCCGGCAGGTTGAGTCCGGTGACCAGCAGGGGCTGGAAGAAGCGATCGAGCCTGGGGTGGCGACCGAGCAGATAGCCCGCGACACTTCCCAGGCCCATCGCGAAGGCAAAGCCAAGCGCAGCACGCAGGAGCGTCGTCGCGAGATCGCCAAGGAGCGGCCCCGTGCCCGCGAGAGTGAGGAGCTTCTGCGCAACCTCGATCGGCCCCGGCAATACGCGTGACTGGGCCGCAAGGCTCGCGATCTGCCAGACCGTGAGGAGCGCCAGCGTTCCCAGCGCCTCGAGCGGCAGGCGGTATCCGCGCGGGCTCACTCCTTGCGGTACCCTGCCCAGAAGGTGCCCGGATAAAGGTTGGCGAGGCCGCCACCGACCTCGAGTCCGCCGGTGGCGACGAGGATCGCGAAGAGATCCTCCGCGGGCCCGGTCGCTTTCGGGTCGTAGCTCGCGACAATGCCGGCACGATAGGCGTCCCGCAGGAGTGGAAACAGCTCCGGTTGCGCATCAACCTGCATGAGCGGCTTGAGATTGTCCCAAAGCGCATCATCGCGCTTCAGCTGCTCCTTGGTGGCGAAGGAGGCATCGAGGAAGCCCTTGATCGCCGCCGGATGCGCCTCGGCCCAGGCCTCGGAGAAGGTCCAACCCAGCAGCGGCGGCGTGTCGGTGACGCCGAGCGATTGCAGCAGCGCCGGTATCGACACCAGTTCGACCTTGCCTCGGGCGATGGCGCGGGCATTCCAGTTCCAAGGGTTGAGGGCCGCGTCGGCTTCGCCGCGTTCGAACAATTCGTTGATCAGGGGCGGCGCGCCGAAGCGCAGCACCGCGTCACCGCCGAGATCTCCGCCGGTCTGTTTCCGGTAGGCCGCCGACAGGATGACGAAGCTCTTGTCGACCGGGCTGCCGGAGACCGCGAGGCGCTTGCCTTTCAGATCCGCGATCGCGCCGATACCGGCATCGGGGTCGACCAGCAGGCCGCCAACCGCCAGCGAATGCGGCACAAGGGTCAGGTCGCTGCCCTTCGAGCGGGCCACCGATACGTAGACGAAGTCGGACAGGATGATGTCGACCGCGCCCGCCTGCAGGGCGAGCTGTCCAGCCCTGGCGTCGGCCACTTCGCGGATTTCAAGCGCTACGCCATTGGCCGTGTCGAGCCCGAGCGCCTGCATGGCGCTCAGTTCCCAGCGGACGGTACCCGTCGCCTGCACGCCGAGCCGCACCGTTTCAGCGGCGGTGGCGAAACCCGTGAGGGCGAGGGTGGCGGCAAGCGCAAGCTGGGCGAGAACGAGGGGACGCATCGGCTACTCCGTTGAGGTTCCCACATAGCCGCTCTCCGGGGAGGCGGCAAATCAAGGCCTCAGCCGATCAGGTGACCGGTACCGGTGAACTCGAGCCGTACCTGGTCGCCCACGGCGGGCGCAGCCTGGTTCGACACCATGAGCGCAATTTCCGGGGTTGCTGCGTGCAGGGGCACCACCGTCAGGCGGATATAGGGCCCGCGAAACGAGCGCGCTGTGACGCGCGCCACGGCGCCGTCGCGGGCCGCGCGCACCATGATCTGCTCTGGCCGCAGCAGGAGCTGGCCGCGACCCGAATGTCGCGGACGATCGGTGACGATGAGCCCGATCGGGGTCTGCGCCACGCCATCTGCCACCTCCACATCGAGCAGGATGGCCTCGCCGAGGAACTGTGCCACGAAGGCGTCCTTCGGGCGGTGGTAGAGCTCCTCGGGCAGGCCGGCCTGCACCAGCCGGCCGTCACGCAGCACGGCCAAGTGATCGGCAAAGCTCAGCGCCTCGGTCTGGTCGTGGGTGACCAGAATGGTGGTGATGCCGGCGGCACCAAGAATATCCGCCACGGTATGGCGCATGGATTCGCGCAGGGCCGCATCGAGCGCCGAGAACGGTTCGTCGAGCAGCATCAGCCGGGGCTTTCGCGCCAGGGCACGGGCGAGCGCGACGCGCTGCTGCTGGCCCCCGGAAATCTGGTGCGGACGGCGGTCGACCATCGAGGGCGACAGGCCCACCCGCGCCATGAGCTTGGCGATCTTGTTGGCGCGGTCGGGATCGGCGCGGCCGAGCCCGAAGCCGATATTGTCGCCGATGGACAGATGCGGGAACAGCGCGCCTTCCTGCGCGACATAACCGATCTCGCGCTTATGGGCGGGCAGGCCGGCCTGTCCTTCGCCCATCAGCACGCCGCCGAGCCGGATACTGCCTGAATCCATGGCTTCGAAGCCCGCGATCAGGCGGAGCAGCGAGGTCTTGCCGGAGCCGGAGGGCCCGATCACCGCCATGCGGGCACCGGCCGGGACGTCGAGATCGACGGCGTTCACCGCGAGGACGTCGCCATGGCGCTTCGTGACCTGCGCAAGGGAAAGTAGTGCCATCAGCCGGTGGTCCTGTCGGCCTGCATCCGGAGCAGCAGCACGAGCGGCATGGAGAGCAGGATCATCAGCACGGCATAGGGCGCAGCCGAGGAAAAATCCAGCTCCTGCGTATGCGCCCAGAAGCGCGTGGCGAGGGTGCGGACGCCGTTGGGCGCGAGCATCAGCGTGCCGGTGAGCTCATTGGCGATTCCGAGAGCCACGAGCGCCCCGCTCGCGGCAATTCCGGGCGCAGCCAGCCGGACGGTGGTGAGCCACATGGCCGCGCTGGGTGATTTGCCGAGGCTCATCGCGGCCCGCTCCAGTTCCACCGGCACCTGCGCGATAGAGCCGCGGAGCCCGACCAGGGCGCGGGGCAGGAACATCAGCATATAGGCAAGCAGCAATGTCGCGAGCGTCTGGTAGAGCGGCATGGCCACCCGCACGGTGATGGTGACGAGCGCCAGCGCGATGATGACCCCGGGCAGCGCACCGAGATAGGAATGGCTCGCCTCGATGAAGCGCTGCCACTTGCCCGGTGCGCGTACGCCAAGCCAGGCGGCAGGGATGGCCGCGAGAATGGTGACGAGGCCGCCCAGTACCGCGACCATCAGGGTCTGCCCAAGGGCGGGCAGGATCTCGTCGAGCTCCCAGATTTCGTGCCCGCCCAGCACCATCCAGCGGGTCAGGGTGTAGAGCGGTACACCCAGGGCGAGCAGCAGTGTCGTGACCATCAGCAGCAATGCCGGAATGGTCCATCGGCCGAGGCGGTGGCGCAGCGCCGGGCGCGGGGCGCCGGACCCGACCCGGGCATAGCGCTCGCGGCCACGCACCAGATGCTCGCCACCCAGCAGGATCAGGCAGATCACCACCAGGACACCGCCGAGCAGGTTGGCGGCGGGGCCGTTATAGACGGCGGCGAACTGGTCGACGATGGCCGTCGCGAAGGTGTCGAAGCGCATCAGCACATAGAGGCCGTACTCGGCAAGCAGGTGCAGGGCCACGAGCAGGCTGCCCCCGAGAATGGCGAGGCGCAGCTGCGGCAGCACCACCTCGAGCATCACCCGGTGCGGCGGGCGGCCCAGCGACGCGGCGGTCTCCTCGAGGCTGGGGTCGAGGCGCTTCAGCTGCGCCGCGATGGGCAGGTAGAGGAAGGGGAAATAGGCGAGCACCGAGACCAGCACCGCGCCTGGCAGCCCGCTCAGCAGCGGTGCAACGGTATTCCACGCGTAGGATTGCACGAAGGCCGGCACGGCGAGCGGCGCTGCAAGGGCCCAGCTCCAGCTTCTCGCGAAGGGCAGGTCGCTCCGCTCGGTGAGGAGCGCGAGGCCGACGGCCAGCACGATGGTGATGGGGACCGCAAACAGTTCGAGCAGCAGGGTGTTGAGCAGGAGTTCGCCGACCTTGGCGCGGAACACCAGCTCCACCACCTTGTCCCACCCGGCATCGACCGCGATGTAGACGATGAAACCCAATGGCACGAGGCTGAAGACACTGACGGCAAGCGCGCCCGCCAGCATCCACGGATGCACGATGCGCCTTGCACGCGGTGGCTTACCAGCAATGGGGCTCAGCGCGAGGCTCACGGGCGGTTCGAGTCCGGGTTCTGGCTCTTTCATGGCACAACCCGCCGCGCGCTGTCAGGCGCCGGCGGGTCGCAGAATGCTCGGTCTATCGGCGAGGATCAGATGAGGCCGGCGGCCGTCATCAGCTCCGAGACCTTCTTGTTGTCAAGCCGGCTCGGATCAAGCTTCGGCGCGCCGAGCTCGGCGATGGGCTTCAAGGCCGGGTTGGCGGCCTCGCCCACGCCGATGGCGTACTCGAAGCTGGTGCCTTCGCGCAGGATCTTCTGGCCGCCGGGACCGCTGACCCACTTGAGGAACTTGAGCGCCGCATCCTTCTGCTTGGAGGACTTCAGCACGGCGCCGCCCGACACCGAGACGAAGGCGCCCGGGTCCTCGTTGCCGAAGTAGTGCAGGCCGACATTACCGCTGTTTTCCTTGGTGTTGGCCTGATCGCTGTACCAGTAATAGTGGTAGATCAGCGCGCCGTGCACTTCGCCCTTGTTCACGCCGGACATGGCGGCGCGGTTGCCGCGATAGGGCACCACGTTTTCCTTCATGCCCTTGAGCCATGCGGTGGTCTTCTCCTCGCCTTCGAGTGCGAGGATGGCGGCGACGATAGCCTGGAAGTCTGCGCCCGCGGGTGCGGCCGCCCAGCGGCCCTTCCAGCTCGGGTCAGCCAGATCCAGCGCCGATTTCGGCAGGTCGGCCTCGGTCAGCTTGGTCTTGTCATAGGCGAAAACGGTCGAGCGCGCCGCAATGCCGGTCCAGTTGCCGTTTTCCGGCCGGAACTCGGCAGGCACCTGCGCCAACAGGTCTGCCGGCAGCTGCTCGAGAAGGCCGGCATTGTCGACCAGCACCATGGCCGGGGAGTTCTCGGTCAGAAACACGTCGGCGGGAGAATTGGCGCCTTCCTGCAGGATCTGATTGCCGACCTCGAGGTCGCCGCCCTGGCGGATGGTCACCTTGATGCCGGTTTCGGCGGTGAAGGCATCGGCCCAGGCCTGGGTCAGCGACTCATGCTGGGCGTTGTAGACGACGATTTCCTGATCCTGCGCCATTGCGGCGCTGGCGGAAAACGCGAAGACGGCGCCGAGCGCCAGGGACGCGAGCCATCGCGAGGAATTCATACGCATGCGGGCCTCTTGAGCTATCCGAACGGGCGATCATGTCGCCCGGCGGCGATGGTCTAAGTTATTATGAACTTTGATGTCAACTTATTGCCTAACCTGCCTCGGGGTCAAAGCGTCGCACGGAAACATGCGATTTCGGGGCCGAGCGATGGCAAAGGGGTTCCAGACGCGTCCAAGCTGTGGCAATTGTATACAATGCCGAATCCCGGGGGGCGCTCGGGGACCGGCACGCGCCTCCGCTCCATTGCGCCACCGACGGCGTCGACCGGGTCACCCGCCGCAACGGGCCCTATCGGTGCCGGGGCGCGACAGCGGAGGCGTAGCGGCCACGCGCAAGGAGCCTAAGCTCATGCAGATCCTGATGGTTTCCGACCTGCATTACAGCCTGCCGCAGCTCGACTGGCTGCTGAAGGTGGGCCCGCGCTATGATCTGGTCATCATTGCCGGCGACCTGCTCGACACCAATTCCATTGTCGGGGTCAGCGCGCAGATGGTGGTGATCCTCAAGTATCTCGACCGTCTGCGTCGAGAGGTGCCGCTGCTGGTCTGCTCCGGCAATCACGATCTCGACATCGATCTGGCGGACGAAGACGGAGAACGCGTGTCGCGCTGGGTGCAGGAGGCGCGCGCCGAGGGCCTCTGGGTCGATGGCGACACCGTCGATATCGGCGGGGAGCGCTTCACCATCTGCCCGTGGTGGGATGGCGAAACGACGCGCGCGGCGATCGACAAGCAGATCGCCGAAGTGGCAGCCGGACGCGCTGACGCCCCGAGCGGCTGGAAGTGGGTCTACCATGCGCCGCCTTCGTCGCTGCCGGTGAGCTGGTCGGGGCAGCGGCATTTCGGCGATCCGTCGCTCGCCGACTGGATCGAGCGCTACAAGCCGGATTTCGTCTTTTGCGGGCATGTGCACGAGGCGCCGTTTAGCCGGGGCGGCTCCTGGGTGGCGCGGCAGGGCGAGACGCTGGTGTTCAACCCCGGCAAGCAGATCGGCGGCTTTCCCACCCATATCGTGCTCGATACGGAGCGGCGCGAGGCGGTGTGGTTCTCGCTCGAAGGGGCGGAGCGGCTCGACTGGTCGGTGCCGGCGACCGCAAAGCCCGAACCGCTTTACGAGATGCCGGGCTGGATGCCGGCGTAGGGCAGGGGGCCATTGCGAAGCTGGCAGCTATCGCTGACAGCTGCAGTCGGGACTCCTCCCCTGCGTGCGGGGGAGGATACCGCCGCCAGGCGGAGGTGGGGGGTGCCGCTTGCGCTAAACTGATGACAGGGCTGAGCGCTTCCGCGCAAGGCGCCCCCTCACCCGGCGCTACGCGCCACCCTCTCCCTCGCGAGGGAGAGGGACGCCGA
>CAYPYV010000081.1:0-14096 GCA_964414845.1 uncultured Devosia sp.
AGGATGGTGAAGAGCCAGGCCTTCATGTTGGTGCCCATCTCGAAGCTGCTCTGCTTCGCCCAGGCCTTCATCACCGTGTCCTGCACCAGGTCGTCGGCCTTGTCGTGCCGTCCCGACAGGGATACGGCGAAAGCGCGCAGACTGGGCAGGGTACTGAGCAGTTCACGCTTGAAGCTCGGGGTTTCAGCGGTCATCGGCCGGCCCGTCCACGGCGGCGTGCTGGGCAGCGGCGCCGGCATCATTGGCCTTTGCAGCAGAATTGCCCTGTGCCTGTTCCGCGGCATCGAGCCGGTCGAGCAGGTCGAGCAACTGGGGCGGAATGCCCTCGTCCTGCACCGCGGCATAGAGCGCGCGCAGTTTGTTGCCGATATCTGAATTCGGCCCGAGACCGTCGTCCCGCCGCCGACGAATACCGCTCATGTCGTTCATCGTCTTGGTATCTCGCATATAACGCCCCACGAGAGGTTAGACGCCTCTCCCGCCGTGGCTCACAAAATGCGCGGCGGGAAAAAAAGTTCCGGCCTTTTGCAACCTTGAGTGCAATGGGCCGTTTTCTGATCGGTAAGCTCTACAGCGTCACGGGAGTAGCATATCAATGTCCTTGTCCACGCGGATCGCGCCGCACCTGCCTTATCTGCGCCGGTTTTCGCGCGCCGTCACCGGGTCGCAGACCTCCGGCGATGCCTATGTCGCTGCTGCGCTGGAAGCCCTGATCGCCGATCTTTCCATCTTCCCCGAAGCCAGCAACGATCGCATCGCGCTCTACAAGCTGTTTTCGGCGTTGTTCTCGACGTCCGCCGTGCGGGTACCCGAGTCGACGGCTGGCTTCTCGTCCAGTTTCCCCTGGGAATCGCGGGCCGCTGCCAATCTCGTCAATCTCGCGCCGCGGCCGCGCCAGGCGTTTCTCCTTGTCGCCGTCGAGGGCTTCAGCCATGGCGAAGCTGCGGAAGTCCTGGGCGTGAACCCCAGCGAGTTCACGCTCCTGCTCGACGAGGCGAGCGAGCAGATATCCCGGCAGGTAGCCACAGACATCCTCATCATCGAGGATGAACCGCTGATCGCCATGGATATCGAGAACATGGTCGAGGGTCTCGGACATCGCGTGGTCGGTGTCGCCCGCACCCATAAGGAAGCGGTCGCGCTCTACCAAAAGACCAGCCCGCGCATGATCCTGGCCGATATCCAGCTCGCCGACGGCTCGTCCGGCATCGACGCAGTGAACGACATCCTGCATTCACACCAGATTCCGGTGATCTTCATCACCGCCTTTCCCGAGCGCCTGCTGACTGGCGAGCGCCCGGAGCCGACCTTCCTCGTCACCAAGCCGTTCAATCCGGAAATGGTGAAGGCGCTGATCAGCCAGGCGCTCTTCTTCGACGAGGGTTCCCGAGCAGCGGCGTAAGACCGCGAACCCCGGGCAGGCATCGCCCCCCGCCTGCCCAATTGCACCAGACCTCCAACGGGCCGCCTTCGGGTGGCCCTTTTTTTGTTCCGCGTGGCCGCGTTCCCTGACCCAGCGAAAATTCTGCCAAGTCTTCGCCTGGAACCTGACCACGCCTGTCGCCGTTCTGACGTCACAACGTGCAAACGGAGACAATCAAAATGCTGCAATACTCCCTGCTCTTTCTTGTCATCGCCATCGTCGCGGGTATTCTGGGCTTCGGCGGCATTGCTGGCGCGGCGTCGGGCATCGCACAGATCCTGTTCTTCCTCTTCCTCGCCTTCCTGGTGATTTCGCTGGTGATCGGTCTGTTCCGACGCGCCTGAATTCACCGCTACAGACCACGAAAGAGGCCAGGAGGGTCCCGCGAAAGCGGGGCCCTTTGTCATTCGCAGCGAAGTCTGGCAATCCGCGCGGCTTTGTCCTAGAGGGCTGCCACACTAGGTTGGGATAAGCCGATGAGCCTTGCCGAATTCGCCGACGAACTCTTCACCGTGCGCGACCTGCTGCGCTTCGCGGTGTCGCGCTTCACCGAAGTTGGGCTCACCTATGGCCACGGCACCACCGGCCCGCTCGACGAGGCGGCGTTTCTGATCCTCGAAGGGCTGGCTCTGCCTATCGACGACATCAACCCGTGGCTTGATGCGCGCCTCACCCGCGTCGAGCGCGAGGACCTGCTCGAGCTCTTCTCCGACCGCATGGAGAGCCGCAAGCCGGCGCCCTATCTCGTCGGCAAGGCCTATATCCAGGGCATTCCCTTCATCATCGACGAGCGAGTGATCGTGCCGCGCTCCTTCATCGGCGAGTTGATCGCCAAGGGCACGCTGGGGCCCGAGGGGCTGAACCTCGTTGCCGACCCGGAAGCCGTCGAGTCCGTACTCGATCTCTGCACCGGCTCGGGTTGCCTCGGCATTCTCGGCGCCATGGCCTATCCCAACGCGAAGGTGGATGCCGTCGACCTTTCCGCCGACGCGCTCGAAGTGGCGAAGATGAATGTCGCGGCGCACGAGATGGCGGACCGCGTCACACTGCACCAGGGCGACCTGTTTGGCCCGCTCGGTCAGGCGAAATATGATCTCATCATCACTAACCCGCCCTATGTGGCGGCAGCGGAAGTGGAAGCCTTCGCGCCCGAATATGCCGCCGAACCGCAGATGGCGCATCTGGGCGGGGCGGACGGGCTCGATCTGGTGCGCCGCATCCTGCGCGAGGCCGGCAAGCACCTGACGAAGACCGGCGGCATCATCTGCGAAATCGGCACCGGCCGCGAGATTCTCGAGACCGAGTTCGACACCCTTCCCTTCACCTGGCTCGATACCGAGGACAGCGAAGGCGAGGTCTTCTGGCTCTCCGCGCGCGACCTGAAGCATGTCGGCTGAGGCGCAGTCCGCACATCGAGGTTCTCATCCCCAGCTTGCCGAGGGACACGGACCGATCGATGAGGCACGCGGCCGCTCAACCGCGCTCTGGCTCATCGCCGGCCTGCTGCTGGCGCTGAAGCTCGCCTATGCCCTCGTCGTGCCCCCAAATAGCGACGAGGCCTATTACTTCGTGTGGGGGCTGGTGCCTCAGGCATCCTATCTGGATCACGCCCCGATGGTCGGCTGGACCAGTTGGCTGAGCCGTTCGATCGCCGGACTTTCGCCGTTTGCCGTTCACCTTCCGGCACTCGTCAGCTTCGCCGTCATCATCATGGTGCTGCATCGGTTCCGAAAACCGGCAGGCCTTGATGAGTTGGTCGCGCTGACGGCGGTGTTCCTGGCTTCGCCGCTCTTCAACATCCTGACCACGCTCAACTATCCCGATCACTTGCTGATCGTGTTCGGCCTCCTCGCCACACTGCAGTTCGTCCGGTTCCTCGAAGCGGTCGCCGCCGACCTTTCGCCACCCTGGCGACACCTCTATCTCGGTGCCTTCTGGCTGGGCCTTGCCGGCCTCAGCAAATATAGCGCAGTTGCCCTGGCACTCGGATTTGTGATCACCCTGCTGGTCGTGCCGAAGCTGCGCGTGCTGTTCTTTCGCGTCCATCTCTACGCCGCCGGTGCGCTGACGCTGGCGCTCGTTTCGCCGGTCCTCGTTTGGAACATCGAGCATCACTTCGCTTCGGTCGCACTCCATGGCGGTGCCCGCTACAAGGCCAGCGGCGGCTTCGATCTTACCGATAGCCTGCGCCTCATCGTGCAATGCGTGCTGTTCCTGTCGCCCGTCGTCATCATCGCGCTTGTGCGTTTCCTCAGCGGGCAACGACAGGCGCCGAAGAGTATTCTGGTCGAGTTGGGTCGCTGGACGCTCTTGCCGATCGGGCTGTTCATGCTCGCCCTGTCCAGCTGGACGGGTGCACGTGGCCAGGTGGCGCCGCATTGGCTGACCATAGGCTTCGTTCCATTGCTGCCGGTCATGGTCGACCTCATCGGCCGCGGCTGGCTCCGCCGCCTGCACCTGGGCTACGGGCTCGTGGTGATGACGGTTCTGACGCTCTACTACCTGCTGGCGCCGCTGTCCTATTCCTGGGCGGTGAAAAACGATGGCGAGGCCGCAGTCACCTTCGGGCATGCGGAGGTCGTGGCGGCTGCGGAGGCCCGCGCTGCCGAGACCGGCGCCACTGCCTATGTGTTCAAATCCTACTGGAGCGCCGCGAAGTTTACTGCCGCCCGAGGCAGCATCGCCGACACCGTGACGATCTCGCCAGTCCCCGACCAGTTCCGGTTCTGGACATCGCCAACGTTACTCCTGGGTCGCGACGCCATCCTGGTGCTCGCGCCGGGCGACAAAGCCGAGGCGTTCGCACCACATTTCTCCACGCTGACCGAACTCGAGCCCGTCACCACGGTGCGGCTCGGGCAGCCGCTGGCCACCTGGCGGCTGTTCCTGGGCAAGGGTTGGAAGGGGTAACAGAGCGTTCGGACCTCGTCCTTCGACAGGCTCAGGATGAGGTCCTTCTTGGGAACCTTGAAGCCGTTGCCGGATCTCTCTCGTCCTCATGGTGAGCTTGTCGAACCACGAGGACGATCCGCTCAGCTCGCCCTCACCCACACGGCGGCGTCGTGGAAACCCACCCCGCCGAACGGCCGTACCGGGTCCGAGCCGATCAGCGTGTTGATGCCCCTGCCGCCTGAATGCGCGGAATTGGGGTGGATTCCCTCGGCGATCACCACGCCACGATGCATGCCGTCGAACAGCTGCGCCACGAGCCGCACCTCGCCGCGATGGTTGCCCACGCTCACCTCCGCGCCCTCGGCGACGCCCAGCGCCGCCGCATCATCGGGGTGGACCAGCAGGCTGGGCGCCGGGTGCCGTTTCTTGCTCCCCGCCGTTTCCGAAAAGCTCGAATTGAGAAAGGCGCGGGCCGGGCTCGTGGCCAGCCGGAAAGGCGTCGTCGCGTCCACCCGCTCAGTCACGTCCCAATGGTCGGCGAAGCGCGGCATCTCTGCCGGGTCGCAGACCCAGTTATAGCCCTTCTTCTTCGCCACCCCGTCCCAGTCGGGCTGAAAGCGGAACCTGCCATCCGGCCACGCAAAGCCGTTGCGGAAATGCGCGTCGTCCTCTGCCGGCCCGCGTGTCACGAAGCCCCTGTCCGCAATCGCGTCGAGTTCACCGAGGCCCGAGCGCCGCCAGGTCTCGGCCACCATCTCGCGGTCCGTGTGGCCGAGCGCTGGATCGTCCGTGGTGCCCAGGCGCCGGAGCAACTCGTTCACCACCTCGAAATTGGAGCGCGCTTCGCCCGGCGCCTCGACAACCTTCGGCCCGAACAGGATGCGGTTGTGTCCGCCGCGCGTGTAATAGTCATTATGCTCCAAGAACATCGTCGCCGGCAGCACGATATCGGCATAGCGTGCCGTATCGGTCATGAACTGCTCGTGCACCACGGTGAACAGGTCCTCGCGCGCAAAGCCTTGGCGGGTCAGTTCCTGGTCGGGCGCGACATTCACAGGGTTGGTGTTCTGGATGAACAGCGCCTTCACCGGCCCGCCACCGCGCAGCGCCCGCGCGTCCCCGGTCAGCACCTTGCCGATCTCGCTCATGTCGAGTTCGCGCGGATTGCCCTTCTTGAGCCCGGGCCCGGTGATCAGGCTCTTGTCGAGTTTCCACGCACCGGAATTGGAGTGGAACGCGCCGCCGCCCTTGTGCTGCCACGCCCCGATCATCGTCGGCACCGACAGCGCCGCATGCATCGCCGTCGCGCCATTCCGCTGCCGGGTGAAGCCATAGCCCAACCGGAAGAAACTCCGCGGATTGCCGCCGATCAGATGGGCGAACGCTTCGATCTCGGCCACCGTCAGCCCGGTGATTTCCGCCGCCCATTCCGGTGTCCGGCTCCTCACATGCGCTTCGAAATCGGGCGAAAAATCCGTGTACTTTTCGAGGTACGCGCGGTCGGCCAGCCCGTCGCGCAGCAGCACATGCATCACGCCCAAGGCCAGTGCGCCATCGGTCCCCGGCCGCACCAGCAGCGCCATGTCGGCCTGTTCCATGGTCGATGTGCGGTAGATATCGATGGCCACGATCTTCGCGCCCCGCTCCTTCCGCGCCCGCACCGCATGGGTCATCACATTGACCTGCGTGACGACGGCATTGGTGCCCCAGATCACCACCACGTCCGCGTCGGCGATTTCCTCGGGGTTGGGCCCGGTCAAGAGGCCCGTCCCGGCGATATAGCCCGGCCATGCCGTGCCCGTGCAGATCGTGTCATATTGCAGGGCGTAGCCCCGCGCGTGCCGCAGCCTCTCGATGCCGTCGCGCTGCACATGCCCCATCGTGCCGGCATAGAAATAGGGCCAGATCGCCTCAGGCCCATCGGTCGCCTCGATCGCGAGGAAGCGCCGGGCAATCTCGTCCAGTGCCTCGTCCCAGCTGATCGGCTGGAACTGGCCCTCACCCTTCGTGCCAATGCGGCGAAGTGGTTGGGTCAGCCGGTTCGGGTGATGAATCCGCTCGGCATAGCGGGCCACCTTCTCGCAGATCACCCCGGCGGTATAGGGGTCGTCCTTGGCGCCGCGCACCCGGCCGATTGTGTGAGCGTCGATCACCTCCACATCGAGCGCGCAGGCCGAAGGGCAATCATGCGGGCAGACGGAGCGGGCAACACGCTGTGGCGCAATGGCGTTCATCGGACTATCCTTCGAAACTCACCCGTTTCTAGGCCGTATCGCGGGCTTTGTCAGGGCGTCCCGCAATGAAAGCTCGTGATGGGATGGATCAGCTTTGCTCGGCACCGCCCCACCCACCGGGTCACCGCTGGGACATCATGCTGAGCCTGTCGAACTTCGAGCGGTCAGAAATCGGTCCGGTGGATCGATTTCCGCGAGAAGGCCATGAGAGCTATGCTCGAATGGCTAGGGGCCCAAGCGCACAACCACGCCCTACCATTCGGCCATAGGCCGAATGGCCTTCGACAAGCTCAGGATGAGGCGCAGGGAAACGGGCCCACGAAGCGGCACCTCAAGTCACGCCCCCGCCCGCTTCAGCGTCACGGTGAATATGGCGCCACCGCCCGGCCTGTCAGCCACCCGCACGCTGCCATGGTGCCGCGACACGATCTGCTGCACGATGGCGAGCCCGAGGCCGGTGCCGCCGCTCTGCCGGTTGCGAGAGGTTTCCAGCCGGTAGAACGGCTCGAATATGTTGTGGCGTTCCGCTTCGGGAATACCCGGCCCGCGGTCAGCGACGGCAATCTCGACCGTCTCCCCCCGGACTGCCAGCGACAAATCCGCCCGCCCGCCATAGGCCAGCGCGTTACCCACCAGGTTCTCTACCACCCTCTTGAGGGGGGTCGTGCCGATCGCCAACTCGACGCGTCCTCCCGGCGAGGCGAAGGCCACGCGTCCCGGATGCGCCTCGGCCTCGGTTGCCGCAAGGCTCTCCAGCAGCGCCACCGCGTCGGTCGTGCCACCATCGGCAGCCGAACTGGCTGCGGCGAATTCCAGTGTTTCCTCGATCAGCCCCTGCATCTGCTCGATATCGGCGATCGCCTTGTCGCGCGCCGGGCCCTCCTCCAGGAGTTCGAGCCGCAACCGGAGCCGTGTCACCTGCGTCCGCAAGTCATGCGACAGTCCGGCAAGGATGAGCGCGCGGTTGCGGATCAGCGCAGCGATCTGGTGCTGCATGGCATTGGTCGCCTCGATCAGTTGCCGCAGTTCCGGCGCGCCTTCGGGCTTGAGGTCCCTGGGCACGGCCGAGCGGGCGAACGCCTCGACATTGGCGGCCAGCGCGCCCAGCGGCCGGGTCTCGCGCCATGCAAACAGTGCCGCCACCGCGACCACAACTACCCCAACGAGGCTCGCGATAATGCCGAGAAGGTTCGCATAAATACCTGTATCCACATCGTTATTCGGATCGATAACCAGGTAGCCGCCGCGATTGAGCGCAACCGCGACTTCGAGATGCCGCCCGACGAGCCGCACCAATTGCGCGCGCCCCTCCCCGTTCCGCGCCGCATTGGGCACAAAGCTCACGATGATGCGTTCGGCATCTATGCCTTCGCTGACGAGGCGTGCCTTCACGGCACCCGCCACCGCCGAAAGCAGCGGGCCGCCCGTATCGGCCGGTGGCGCCACATCCGTCAGCTCGAGGTTGAAGCGCCCCTCGTTCAGGAGTTCCAGCGCGGCGGCGCGGCGCAGCGGCGGCAGCCGCTCGAACAGGCGCGCCAAGCCTGCCACTTCGCGTGCAAAGGCCGGCCTTATGCCGGAAAAGTTGAACCCGTCGTCACGGCCCAGTTGCACGCCCACCGCCAGCACCTGCAGCACCAGAATCGTGCCCGCGAGGATCAGCACCAGCCGGAGCGGCAAAGACATCCGACGCATCAGGCGGGCTCCACCTTGAGCCCGAACAGATAGCCGCCATTTCTCACCGTCGTGATCGCCGCCACCAGTTCCGGCGCGTGCGGCGCAAGGCTCTTGCGCAGGCGCGAAACGGTCACGTCGATGGTGCGGTCGAGTGGCCCCGCCTCGCGGCCCCGCGTCCAATCGAGCAGCTGGTCACGGCTCAACACCCGGCGAGGATGGGTGATGAAGGCGGCGAGCAGGTCAAACTCGGCGCTGGTGAGGGCCACCGCGATTCCGGCGGTTGTCGTCACCTGCCTCGCATCGAGGTCGACGAGCAGCTCGCCGGCCCTGAGCCGCTGCCGAGACGCCTCCGAGGGGACCACCGCGCTGATCGCACTCCGCCTGAGCAACGCCCGCACCCTTGCCAGCAATTCGCGCGGGTTGAACGGCTTGCCGAGGTAGTCGTCCGCCCCCAGTTCCAGCCCGACGATCTTGTCGATGTCGGAGGACTTGGCCGTCAGCATGATGATCGGCACCTGGCTCGTGGCCCGGATGCGGCGGCAGATGGAAAACCCATCCTCGCCGGGCAGCATGATGTCGAGCACGATGGCCGATGGGTTGAAACGCGCCACCACGGCCAGCGCGTCACGGCCGGTGTCGAGCACCTCCACCGCATAGCCCTCACGGCCGAAGAACTCGGCCAGCAGTGCGCGGATATCCGCGTCGTCCTCGATGATCAGCAGGCGTGGTGCATCCATGGCGCAGTTCTAGGCGAGTGTGGCGCGGCCGTCACCGCCTCGTGGCTGCGGCGTTACAAATCGTTACACAGCGGCCGATTCCTGCAAAACCGGCGTTACAGGCTGCGCCGACTTTCGCGGTCATTCGCAAACACCGGAGGTTCCGATGCGACTGATCCACTCTTTCGGCCTTGCTCTCACCCTCGCTGCCCCGCTCGCCCTTGCCGGCGTCGGCGCCGCCAATGCCTGGGACAGGACGGTCACCGTCCACACCAAGAAGGGCGACGTGACCAAGCAGGTCGACCGCTTCTGCTTTGACGGCGCCTGCTATCGCGAAAGCCAGATCACCCTGCCCGATGGCAAGGTGTTCAACCGCGAAAGCATGTGCGTGAAGGCAGCACCGCATGAGTGGACCTGCAAGGTCACCACCACCGGCCCCGAGGGCAAGTTCCGCACGAAGACCGGCTCGGTCACGGTCCAATGAGCCAGGGAACACACATCTTCGCGGCGCTGCTCGCGCTCGGGGTAAGCACCGCCTTCGCCGCCCCGAGCCTGGCCGAGGGCCTGAGGATGACGGACCGAATGGAGCTGAGGCGGCACTGCGTCGCCGATGTGGTGCGCCTGTGCGGGTCGGTCGTGCCGGGGGAGGGCCGCATCCGGGCCTGCATCGGCAAGCACTTCGCTGAGTTCTCCGCGCCGTGCCGGCTGACCGTGGAGAAGCTGGAGCTTCTGCCACCCGACAATCCTCAGCCGGATGGTCAGGGCTGAGGCGGCCCGCCGCGCGGAGTGCTACTCCGCGCGGATGCGGCGGAGCTCTGCGGCGTAGATCTTGAGGCTCAGGTAGATGGCAAACGAGAAGCACACGATCCCCGCCATGGCAGCAAGCGGCAGGGCATTGACCACGGGCATGTGCTTCATCAGCAGCAATGCCGCCACCAGCACCAGCACGGCAATCACTTCGCGGGAACGAAACAGCTTGGTTTCCACCTGATAGTCCTGTTGTTTCGCGCTGACGCAGGCGCTTGAATAGGGCCGCAAATCATGCGGCCCCAACACGTTACGCAAAACCGCCCTCGGTTCCATCACTTTTTCGCCGACTACGGATTTGTCCCGCCGGCAAACGGCCACATGGTTAGCGCGATAGCGCCCGGATCTCTGCATTTGCACGGCGAAGCCGCTCGGCAAGGCTCGACCCCACCGCCAGGACCAGGGCTGACTTCACGTCGGGGGCATGGCGGTCGAGGTCCTCCAGCGCGTCCCGGTCCAGCACCATCACAGTGCCGTCGCTCGCTCCAAGCACGTCCGCAGTTCGCGGGCCCGATCCAAAGATCGCGAGTTCACCGAAGATCGTGCCGGGTTCCACGGTGCTCACGCGGTGGCTCGGGCCATTGCCGGTGCGCACCGCCACATCTACCCTGCCCTCGGTCAGGAAAAACAGCTCCTCGGCCTTGGCGTTCTGCACGATAAGCGTTTCCCCCGGCGCGAAGCGACGTGGCTTCATCCGCTTCGAGAGTTCGAGCAACATGCGGCTGTCGAGCCCCTGGAAAATGTCGAACTGGTCCAGCGGTACCTTCTGCACCACAGTGTCGGCGCCAGCCTGCTCCAGCAGCCGCTCCTCGTAATATTCGAGCGCGCGGTCGATCGAGGGGAAGTGCAGGTCCTGCCCGAAGGCCTCGGGCAGGCTTGCCGAGTTGCTGACGATGGCGAAGCTCTTGCCGGCCTGCTGCAATGTCAGCCGCGCCGTGTTCAGCAGGTCGGTCGCCACGCCGTCCATGCGCAGCACGCGTGTCAGGTCGACGATGAAATAATAGGCCGTCTCCTTGTCGTCGATCAGCCGCCGCGTGACACGCTCGGCCTCGATGAAGCCGAACTCCGATTGCAGTTCGTAGATGGAGATGAGGTGGCCGTAGCGGTCGAGCTTCTTTACCTGGTCCTGCCGGCGAACCCGCTTCGAGCGAACCTCGTCGCCCCGGTAGAGGCGCCGAAACGGCACGAGCCCCTGGCCGCGATTCTCGAAGAGATGCAGGTGGAAACGCCTCGAGATATCCTCGCACACGGCGACGCCGCGGGCCGAATTGCCAACCTTGTCGAGCCGTGGCGAAAACGTGCCGATGCCGAGCTGGCCCGGCAGCACGGCGGTGATTCCGCCTCCCACGCCGCTCTTGGCGGGAAGCCCGATATTGAACTGCCAACCGCCGGCATAGTCATACATGCCGCAAGTGTTCATCACGCTCAGCACGGCGCGGACATTGGCAGCCGCCATGGCGCGCTTGCGTGTCACGGGATTGACACCGCCATTGGCCAGAGTGGCGCCCAGCAGGGCCAGATCGCGTGCCGTAACCAGAAGCGAGCATTGCCGGAAATAGAGGTCGAGATGCTCTTCGACATTGCCGCCGATCATGCCGGAATTGAGTTCGAGATAGGCGATGGCGCGGTTGCGGTTGCCGGTCAGGCTTTCGGACCGATACACGCCCTCGTCCAGCCCCAGCCGCCGACCGGTGAAGCGCTGGAAGAACTCGATGATGCGCTCGAAGCGTTCCTCATGGGTCGACCCGCGGATCAGCGCACTCGCCGCGATGGCTCCGGCGTTGACCATGGGATTGAACGGGCGATTGTTCTTTTCGTCGAAGGTTATGGAGTTGAACGCATCGCCGGAAGGCTCGACGCCGATCTTGCGCAACACCTCCTCCGGACCGTGGTCTTCAAGCGCAAGGGCGTAAATCACCGCCTTGGACACGGACTGGATGGTAAATTCGGCGTTTGCGTCACCAACCTCGTAGACAAAGCCGTCGGTTGTGGCAAAGGCTATGGCGAAGCGGTCGGGATTGACGGCGGCAAGCTCCGGAATGTAGCTGGCAAGTTGCCCGCTATCGTTCGGCTTGTGCCTCTCGAACAGCTGTTCGAGATACTGCCGCACCGGCAGGTCCTGAACATTATCTGGTGCGCCTGAAGGTGGGGCCAGCTGCATACATTGACTCTATATAGCCTAGTCTCTATGCAATCTACTCATCAGGCTAAAACTTGGGCAATAGGAATTCCGTTCGCTTGCGGCGGACGATCCGGAGGGAAGAAGAAATGCGGTTTTCTCGATCTCGGCTCCTGGCAGCGCTGCTCGCCAGCAGCATGATGGTCTGCCAGCCAGTCCTGGCAGCGGGCGGCACGGCCCTTGGCGTAAAGCCACAGGCTAATCTGCTTTCCGCAGGTCAGACAATCGTTCTCGTTGTGGGCAAGGACATCCAGATCGGCGACGAAGTGACGACCGGCCAATCCGGCCAGGTACAGATCAAGTTCGATGACGAGACCGAGTTGGTGGTTGGGCCCAACTCCAAGCTGGTCATCGAGGACTACCTGCTGCGCGGCGACAATTCCGCCGGCAAGCTTGCCATCAATGCACTGGCCGGTACGTTCCGCTTTGCCACGGGCACGGCCGCCAAGGATCGCTACCAGATCACCACGCCCACCGGCACGATTGGCGTGCGCGGCACCGAGTTCGACTTTGTCGTCGACGAAGAAGGTACGAGGGTACTGCTCTTTGAAGGCGCGGTGCGGATATGCTCGAGTTCGGGTGACTGCACCGAGATCACCGATACCTGCAGCCTCGGCATCTTTGACGAGGTGGAGTCTGCCGACACCGGCGCCACGACCGACCTGACGCGCAAGCAGCGCGACGCCCTGCGCGCCGCCTTCAAGTATGCGCAGGACCAGTCGCCCCTGCTGCGTGAATTCTGGTTCAACAATGCCCGCCAGTGCCTCAACCCGCCGCCGGGCGAATCGATTATTGACTCACCGATCACCGATCCATCCGACGGAACCTTTACCAAAGATCCGCCGCCTCCGCCGAACGAGTGCGACGACTATTATTGCTGCGAAGGCTATCGCTGCCCGGGTTGATCGGGTCACGCACGGCGCTCCTTGGCGCGCCCCGGTTCTCTTCAGCCCCGCCGCCGGTCAGTCCGGCCGGCGGGGTTTGCTTTTGTAGGGCTTCTTGCCCGGCTTGGCGTCCGTCGGCGCACCGGATGCTGCTTCGGCACGCGGCTTGAAGGGTTTGCCATAGGGCTTGCCCCCTTCCTTGCTGCCTGCGGGCTTGTCGAAGCCGGGCTTGCCGAACGGCTTCTTGCCATAGGTCTTGCCCTCGGCGCCCTTGTCGAAGGGCTTGCCTTCCGCCTTCTTCTTCCACGGCTTGCCGGCATCGGCGACAGAGGCCCCGTCCTGCCGCGGAGGCCGCTCGCTCCACTCGCGCTTGGGCGGACGCGCCGGCATCTCGGTCGCGATGATGCCGTTTTCGATCTCGCCGCGCTTCGCCTTCAGCGCCTGGTTGAACTGCACCGCCGCCTCGGTCGAAAGCTCGAAGCGCGTCTCATGCGTCATGATCTTGATCGAGCCGACATCCTTGCGGTTGATGTCGCCGGCCTTGCAGATCAGCGGCAGCAGCCATTTGGGGTCGGCGCGCTTGGTGCGCCCGATCGAGAGGGTGAACCACACGCTGTTTTCCAGCTGCACGCGCTCAGTCCGCTCGCCGCGCTCTGGCCGCTCGAAGCTCCCCTTCCGCGCCGGGCGCTCGCCGAGCGGCGGAATATGGTCCTCCGACACTTCCTCGGGCGCCGGGCGCGCCGCGAGTTCGCGCTTCACCCAGAGTGCCGCAAGCTGTTCTGCCGTCACCTTCTCGAGCACGCGGGCCACGAGCTCCGCCTCATTCCCCTCGGCCGGCGACGGCAGTTCGCCCAGCTGCTCGAGAATGCGGTTCGCTGCATGGCGATCGAGCTCGGGCATGGTCGGCGTCTGCCGCGAGGAAAAGCTCAGGTTGGCGAGCTTCAGCACGCGCTGCGCCGCCGCGCGCCGGTGCGTCGGCACGATCAGCGCACAGACGCCCTTGCGTCCCGCCCGGCCGGTACGGCCCGAGCGATGCAGTAGCGTCTCGGGGTTTGAGGGCACATCGGCATGGATCACGAGATCGAGGCTCGGCAAATCGATGCCGCGCGCCGCGACGTCGGTCGCAACGCAGATCCGCGCCCTTCCGTCGCGCATGGCCTGCAGCGCGCTCGAGCGCTCCGCCTGGCTCAATTCGCCCGAAATCACCACGGCCGGGAAACCACGGTTCAACAGCCGTGCCGCCAGGTGCTTCACCGCCTCGCGCGTGTGGCAGAACACCATGGCGTT
>CAYPYV010000082.1:0-13644 GCA_964414845.1 uncultured Devosia sp.
TGGCTGGGGAACCTGGATTCGAACCAAGATTAACGGAGTCAGAGTCCGCTGTTCTACCATTGAACTATTCCCCAATCCGTCGGGTCGAGGGCCCGGCCGATGGGCAGCGCTTGGCGCCGCGGCCGCGCTTCTAGCACATTCCGCGTGCCGATCAACACCTTGTTTGTCCTGCCTGTCACTTTCGTAGGGTTCGGCTGAACCCTGCCGAAGGCTCTCGATGTTTACTTTTTGTTCTCGTATGCTAGGTTGCATGGTGAACTGGAAGACGGGCTTGTGGAAAATGCGCCCGGCGCCCGAACCCAGGCACGAGGAGGTCCAGCATGGCCAATCGCTCAGGCAGTGCCGATCTTCCGCTTCATTCTGGCCACGTCCCGCGCTGGCTTGCCGATCGCATGGCGAAGCTCGGTGCCGTGATCACTGAAGCCATCATTGCCCATTACGGCCGAGATGCCTTTCTTGCCCGTCTCGCGCATCCGTTCTGGTTCCAGAGCTTCGGCGCCGTCATGGGGATGGATTGGCACTCCTCCGGCATCACCACCTCGGTTATCGGTGCGCTGAAGCGCGGGTTGCAGCCGCTCGAGCGCGAACTTGGCCTCTTTGTCTGCGGCGGCCGGGGTCGCCACTCGCTGAAAACGCCCGACGAACTGGTCGCCATTGGCAACCGCACCGGCTTCGATGGCGCTGCGCTGGCCCGCGCCAGCCGCCTCGTGGCAAAGGTCGACGGCGCTGCCGTACAGGATGGCTTCGATCTTTATCTTCACGGCTTCATCGTCGCAGCTGATGGCCACTGGGTCGTCGTGCAGCAGGGCATGCAGACCGACAGCAGGCTGGCCCGCCGCTATCACTGGCAATCCGCAGGGCTCGAGAGTTTCGTTGCGGCCCCCCATGCCGCTATCGAGGGCGCCGGGCAGGGCGAGATCATCAATCTCACCGATATCCGCGCCGAAAGGTCACGCGCATTGCAGACGGGTCTTCTTGCCGATCTCGGGCCGGACAGGCTGCTGGGCGAAATTGCCCGCATCGAGGGTCGCTCCCTCGCCCCCGCCACACCGGAGCCCGAGCCCGCACAACTCGAACTCCTTCCGCACCTCGTCATGCCCGCCCACCATGACGTGCGCCCCAAGGACGTCATGCTCCGCCGCCTGCATGGCGCACTCGCTGCCGCCGCCGATCGTGGTCCCGCAGATTTCGCCGAACTGCTGCTCGTACCGGGTGTCGGCGCGCGCACTGTTGCGTCGCTCGCGCTTGTCGCCGAGGTAGTGCATGGCGCGCCGTCGCGCTTCACCGATCCGGCGCGCTTCTCCATGGCGCATGGTGGCAAGGACGGGCACCCGTTTCCCGTGCCGCTCAAGGTCTATGACGAAACCATCCGGGTGATGAAATCCGCGGTGCAGAAGGCCCGGCTCGGCGCCACCGAGGAGATGGAGGCCATCCGGCGCCTCGACGCCGAATCCCGCCGGCTTGAACGCGTCGCCAGCGGCCCGAGCTTTCACGAGCATCTCGCCGAGGAGCGCCGCATGTCGCCCACCTATGGCGGACGCACCGTCATGGATGACGCCGCGGAGGCCAGCCGTGCTAGGCACGGGGGATACAGGCGGGCGAAAGGGTAGGGCGGGCCTACCTTCCATCCATCACCGCCAGGTAAAGATCCGCGTCACGGCATAGTTGAATACCGAGCTCATCAGTGCACCGGCCAGGCCTGCCACAAGGGGCATCCGCGTCACGTCGTTGTAGAGCAGCGTCGCCACCGACACGTTTGCCAGCGTGCCGATCGAGCAGGCGGCGTAGAACATCAGCAGCCCGGTCAGCATCTTCAGGCCCTTGAGCCGCTTGTCGGCATAGGTCAGCACGTTGTTGAGGAAGAAGTTCCACGTCATGGCGATCATGGTCGCCCCGAACTGCGCCGGCAGGAAGCTCGTGCCCACCACCATGTTGAGGAACCACAGCGTGCCCAGGTGAATGGCGATGCCGGAAAAGCCCACCATCGAAAACAGCAGGAAGCTCGTAGGCAGCACGCCGCCCGACAGCTTCGAAAGCCACAGCCCGGCAAACTGTATCACCACGATCGGACTCATCTTGCTCTCGCCGGCATGGCGCGGACGGAACGTGTAGGGCACTTCCGCGATCGCCGGACGCGTCCCCTTGCGGGTTGCCGTCACCACCAGGTCGAGTAGGATCTTGAAGCCTTCCGCGCTCAGATGCGGCGCCACGTCGACGATAAGGTCGCGCCGCACGGCGAAGAAGCCACTCATCGGGTCGGTGAGATCCTGCCCGGCAATCAGCGAAGAAAGCCTCGTCGCCATGCGGCTGCCCCAGGCCCGCACCGCCGAAAAGCCTTCGTTGGCAGAGCCGGCGCCGGCATAGCGGGTGCCGAGCGCGATGTCGGCGCCTGCCTTCACCTTGGCCAGCATCTGCGGCAGCACGGCCTCGTCATGCTGCAGGTCGCCGTCGATGATCGCGACATAGGGGGCATTGGTGGAAAGAATGCCCTCGATACAGGCAGAGCTCAGCCCCCGCCGCCCCACCCGCTTGATGCAACGGATATTGGCGTGCTGCCGGCCCAGCTCCCAGGCGAGGTCCGCGGTTCCGTCCGGGCTGTTGTCGTCAACGACGATCATTTCCCACGCCGTGCCGTCGAGTGCGATACTGACGCGCCTGTAGAGCTCGGCAATATTGGCGCTTTCATTGAATGTCGGCACCACTACCGCGAATTCCGGGGCGGCGTGGCTCAGTGTGGCCATATTGGTCGGAGCGGAAGCGATGCTCATCGCGTTCCTCCTTCAATCGAGAAAATGGTCGTAGAGGGCTGAGCTGCGCGCGGGCTGCGGGAAAGTTCCGCTGTCCGGCTCAGCGCATGGGCCATGCCATATAGCAGCAGCAATCCTCCACCCAGCATCAGCCCATCGGTCACGGGGTCGGGCGGTACGGCGAGCTTCACCGCCTGCAGGGCCATCGACAACACCGTTCCGGTGGCAAAGACCGCGAGCCCGTTGCGCCCCAGCAGCCGCAGTGGCGCGGCGATGCGGCTTTGCGCCAGCCGCGCCACGAAGCCGAGGCTCGACATCAGGTAGAACAGCACCAGCGCATGGCCGAGCCGGGGGAGCGCGAGGAAGGTCTTGTCGAACCAGGTGATATAGAAGGGCAGGCCCATCCGGCTGAGGAAGCCCAGTACCTCCCGGCCCGCGGCGCCGAGCCAGTCGAGCTTCACCCACAAGAGGATGAACAGCGTGATCGCCGCTGCTGCCGCTACCAGTGCGGGACGTTTCGGCACCAGCCGCTCGCCGCGCTTCATCGCCATGCCGGCCAGCAGCCCCACCACGAAGATCAGCTGCCACGACAGTGGGTTGAAGAACCATCCACCCGAAGTCGGATAATTTGGGAAGTTGAGCCTGAATGTTCCTGCCATCATCCAGACGAGGATCGCGCCCGCCAGCAGGCGCATCGGCCAGCGTCGCCCGATGAGGATCAGTCCCGGTGTCGCCACCAGCAGCACGGCATAGAGCGGCAAGATGTTGAGATAGCCCAGCTGGTGCGTGAGCAGCGGCAGCCCGATCATCGCGCCCAGCGGGTTCTGAAACAGCGGCGGAATATTGTTCTTTGACAGCGCCTCTACAATGCCGAACTGCTGTGCGGCAAAGGCAAAAATCCCCAGCGATATCAGTGTTATGGCGATGTGCACGAAGTAGAGCTGCCGCGCACGCGCCCATACCCTGGCGATCGCCGGCCAGACCGGCGCGGCATCAAACCGGCCCGAATAGGCGAGCCCCGCCGCCATGCCGCTCATGAACACGAAGGCCTCGGCCGCATCGGAGAACCCGAAGTTCCGGCTGGTGAAGTTCTCGTAGACCGTGCCCGGCACATGGTTGATGAAGATCATCACCAGCGCCAGCCCGCGGAACATGTCGAGCCGCGCATCTCGGCCGCTGCCTCCGGCAATGGCATCCGGCGTCATCGGCACAGCCGGTACATTCCCCACCCGGTTCCGCTTAAGCATGGACCTCTCCGCCGATCAGGCCGGATACGGCATCCGGCCGGTTGGGACCATGCACGGTCCAGTTCTCGTGGATCACGCGCTGCGTCTTGGCCACGTCCGTCGGAGCCAGTGCAAAATCGGTACCGAACGCGAGCGGGCGGGAAGGCGCCGCACCAAGCGAGGTGAGCGTGATGACGAGTGGCGCCGCAACGGCGGGCCCTGTCACCGGCAAGAGCCACAGAACCATCTCGGGGGCGAACACCAGCGCCAGCGCCAGCGTCACCGCCCCGGTCAGCACGATCCACCAGCTTGCGGCAAAGGCGGTGCCGAAATCCACATGCGCCACTCCGCGCGCCGTCGCTGGCCAGCCGCCGTCGAACCCGCACAGGATCTGGAAGACCGCGCGGCTCTGGAAGCAGAGCATGATCGGCGCCATGATCGTCGACAGCACGATTTCGCCCACGACCGACAGCAGCACCCGCCCGGTGCCACCGAAGGCGCGGTTGCGGCCATCGAACATCCCGCGGATCACGATGGCGAACTTGGGCAGCAGCAGCGCCACCGCCACGCCTGCCGCCAGCACCCAGATGGCGTCGTCAGGCGGAATGAAGCGCGAGTCCGGCATGGCATCTGCCGCAAGGCTCACCACCAGCAGCAGCAGCCAAAGCGGCGAGGCGACATAGGCCATAATGCCCTGCACGAAAGTGAAGCGGCTCCAGAATTTCAGGCCCGGTGCCGCAAGCAGGCGCCGGTGCTGCAGGTTGCCCTGGCACCAGCGGCGGTCGCGCTTGGCATATTCGATCAGGTTCTCGGGGCCTTCCTCGTAGGAGCCGCGGAACGTCGGGTCGAGCTCCACCTTCCAGCCGCTGCGGGCAAGCAGCGCCGCCTCGACATAGTCGTGGCTGAGAATGTGCCCACCCGACGGCGGTCGCCCTGATAGCACCGGCAGGCCGCAACTCGCGGCAAAGGCAGGTATCCGCACGATGGCATTGTGCCCCCAATAGGGGCCCTCTTCATCCTGCATCTGCGCCGAGCCGCGCGCAAAATAGGGCGAGAGATAGGCCGACGAGAACGCCATCATCCGCCCGAACAGGCTTTGCGCGTTGATCACCACCGGCACGGTCTGCAACAGGCCCAGTCGTTCGTCCCGATCCATCCGCCGCGCCATGGCGACAATGGTCTCGCCTTCCATCAGGCTATCCGCGTCGAGGATCAGAGCGTAGTCATAGGCGGCGCCCGCTCTTTGGATGAAGTCTTCGATATTGCCAGCCTTCTTGCCCGTGTTGCGCTCACGACGCCGATAGAAGAACCGGCCCTCGGCCATGGGTTCGTGCAGCAACTGCTCGAACCATGTCACTTCCTTCGCCGCCACATCGAGCGATGTGGTGTCCGAGAGAATGGCGAAGTGGAACTTCTCGGCCGCTCCCGTCGCCATCAGGCTGCGGTTCATTGCCGCCACGCGGGAAAACGTCTCCGCCGGGTCCTCGTTGTAGATCGGCACGAGGATCGCCGTCATGCCAATGGGCATGCCGCCGGTGTCACGCCGCTGTGCTGGCGCTCTGACCAAAGTTCCCATCAGGCCGGTCACGCCACCCCAGACCAGCCAGAAGCCGGTGAGCACGAACAGGATGACCCGCAGCCAGTCGAGCAGGCTCGAGCCGTCTTCGGTGATGAAGCGGAAATACAGGGCGCCGCCGCCGATGCTGGCAAGTGCAGCAACGGTCAGGGCGCCGGCTCTGAGGGCTCTTGGCCGCGTCATGATCAGCCGATCTGCCTCGCTGGGGGCTTGGGCGTCAGGCGCGCTGGCGCGAGAAAATCATGCTGCGCAACGCCGAAAGCAGCGACACGCGCCGCTCCAGCTGCTGCTTGGGCATGGCGAGGGGGGCGTCCGGCAGGCCGAGCCGCGAAAATCCGTCGGGATTGTGCTTCATGCGCTTGCTCCTCTCCACTGGTAGAGCCAGGTCTCCGTGAGCGGCTTGCCGGCGAGGCCCACGCTGGCCTTCAGTTCGATCAGGGTTTGCTGGGTAGTGTCGACATCGAGCACGAGCCGCCACACGCCATTGGCTGCCACCTTGGAGAATGTCGTGGTCACGATCAGGCCGGCCGACGCTTCGGCCGCCACCTCGAACTCGGTTTCGGGTGGGAGTGAGTCCAGTTCCCCACCCTTGAAATCTATGACGAATTTCCTCAGTGTCGCCGCGTTTTCCACGCCTGACACGCCACCTTGACCAGCGCGCGTCTCAACAACATGGGCCAGTGGATCGCCGTCCGTCGGCATCAGGTCGCCCCAGGCCAGACGGTACCGGAACTCGCGTTCGTCGCCGGCCTTCACCGGTTCGGCGGGAATGAAGAAGGCCACGATATTGTCGTCCGCCTCGAGCTTCGACGGGATCTCGATCAGCCGCACGCTGCCCTGTCCCCAGTCGCCGGTCGGCGTCACCAGCAGCGATGGGCGTCTCTCGTAATGCGCGCCTGCATCCTGGTAGGTCTCGAAATTCCGGTCGCGCTGGTAGAGTCCGAAGGCCTTCAGGTTCGGATCCCACAGGTAGGAGTTGCCAAGCTGCGGCGTGTTGTTGAGCGCGCGCCACATCGGCATGGCGTTCTCACCCAACACGAACAGCCCATTGCTGTCATGCACCTGCGGCCGATAGTCGTCGAAACCCGTGCGGTTGCTCTCGCCGAACAGGAACATCGAGGTCAGGGGCGCAATGCCGAGCTCCGGCACGTCTGCGCGGAAATAGAGCCGCGCGGTCACGTCCATCACCGTCTCCTGCACCGTCTCCGAAGCAGGGGTGATTTCGAATTTGTATGCGCCGGTCACGCTCTGGCTCTCCAGCGCGGCGTAGACGACGAGCGGCTGTCCGGCGACCGGCTTTTCGAAGTAGAACTCCGAAAAGCGCGGGAATTCCTCGGGGCCTTCGCGCCACGAATTGATCAGCAGCCCGCGAGCGCTGATCCCGTAGGCATTGAATCGGCCGAGCGAACGGAAATAGCTCGCTCCCAGGAACACCACCAGTTCGTCGATGATGTCGGGGTTGTTGAGCGGATAGTTGACGCGGATGCCGGCAACGCCGGGGAAGGGCTCGGCCTCGGCTTCCTTTTGCACGGCCGCGTCATGGAAGTTGAAGTCCGATGTCTGAAACCCGATCGGCTGCGCCTTGCCGCCATCGAGGGTGAATACCGACACTGGCTCCTTGAACAGCCAGCCCATCGGGAACGCATGCACCGCGTAGCCGATCTGCTTGTCGAGCCACTTGGCCTTCTCGTGGTCGAACTGGACCTTCCGGAACCCGTCATAGTTGAGATTCGCATAGGCGGGGGGCAACGCCACCGACGGCGGCACATAGGTGTCCTTCGCCATCAGCTTCATTCGCGCACTGAACGAGTCGAAGTCGAAGGGCGCGTCGTTCGCCGCGCTCTCCTCGGCATGCGCCACGGTGGAAAGACTGGTGCTCGCCAAGAGCAGGGCAGCCACTGCGCCCTTGAGGATGGTGCGGCGCGGCAGCTTGGTCATCGTGTTCAGGGTCATACTCAAACGCGTGGGGAGGAAGCTCTGGATAATCCAACACCAGAACCGCAACGCACTTGAGAAGCGAAAGTTGTTGCATGGGTGCCATGCGCCGAACTCATGGATAGCTTGGCGCATCAATCGGTTATGTGTCGAAGGCCTTCCGAGGCTCTCCAAACCGGATGCATTTGCATGACTGTCGCCATGGCGTCTTCGCCCGGACGCGCCGTCCCCATCGCTGCCAAACTCGTCGGCATTGCGCTCGGTCTTGCCGTACTAGGGCTGGTGCTCCGTTTTGCCGCCTATATGCTCACCGTCAAGGATGGCTCCCTTGCCAGTTTCGCCGACGGCATGTGCCGTTGGGATTGTGGCTGGTATGTCCGGCTTTCGGAAACGGGCTATGATCCGTTCCCGGTGCCTACCATGATCAATGCCGGCAATTGGGCTTTCTTTCCGCTCTATCCGCTGCTGATCGGCGCCCTGCGCTTCGTCACCGGGCTGCCCACAATGCTCGTCGCAACCGTTACCTCGGTCGTGCTCAGCATCGGCGCGGCCATGCTGGCCTATCCGCTGCTTGGGCGCAGCCTCCGCGCATTCACCCTTTTCGCGGCCTTCCTCCTCTGCGGGCCCTTCTCCATCTACTTCACCACCTTCTACACCGAGGTGCTGTTCCTCTTCCTCACGCTCGCGGTGTTCTGGGCCCTGCAGCAGCAGCGCTTCCTGCTCGCGGGCCTCTTCGCGGCAGCGCTATCCGCCACCCGGATTGTCGGGGTGTTCATCGTCTTTGCCATTCTCGTCGAGGTCTGGCGCGCCCACCGTTCAGCCGGCGGGACCTGGCGCGATTTCATACCGGCCACCCTGCGCCGGCCCGATCTGGTGCTGGCCTTTGCGCTCGCCCCCCTCGGGCTCTTCGCCTACATGACCTATCTGCACCTCTCCATCGGCGACGCCCTGGCGTTCAGCCATGTGCAGCGCGCCTGGGGGCGGCCCTTCGGACTGCCGCCGGTCTTCGTCTGGAACGCGCTCAACGCGTGGCCGCAATCCGGCTTGCCGCCATCGTCGTCGCAGGTTTCGGGGCTCGTCACCGTCCTTGGCTATGTGCTGATCGGCGTGATGGTCGTCCGGCGTCGCTTCGCCATGGCCCTATACAGTCTCGTTTGTCTCACGCTGCCGCTCTTTGCCGGCATCGCGTCCATCGTCCGCTTCAATGCCGGCCTCGCGCCCATGGTCTTGACCCTGACCGAACTCCTCGCCCGGCGTTCCTGGCTGTTCTGGCTCGCGCTCCTGCTCCTCGCCATCGGCACCTATTTTGGCGCTGTCGGCTGGCTAACCGGGTACCTCGCCCTTGTCTGACGCTGTGTCCCCCGCCCCCCGCCTCTCTCGAGCCTTGGCCCTCGGCGCCTATCTGCTCTCGGCCCTGCTGATTGGCTGGTATCTCGTCACGATGTGGCTGATGGTCCACCCTCAGGTCAGCGCCGATTACCGCGCCTATTACATCGACCATACCACCACCTGCATGAACCAGCCGGTGCCGGGCGACTATGCCTTCGGCACCATCGTGTCCTTCCTGCCCGATGGGCGCGACCTGCAGAAACCGATCAAGGTCTGTGGCTGGGAGGGTCCGGCGGGCGATGGCATGCACGCGGTTGGCACGTCGGCGCGGCTCCGCTTCAACCCGGCTGAACGCCCGGCCCGCATGGCGCTCGTCCTCACGATGATCGCCATCAAGAAGGATGGCGTCCCCACCCAGACAGTCAGCGTGACCATCAACGGCGAAAAGCTCGCCGACCTCGATGTCGCTAGCGGCGCGCCCAGCACCTTCAAGCTGCCAATCCCTGCCGCGATCGCCGCTCAGCCCGGCCCCTACGAATTGCTGCTCGATTTCCCCACCGCAGTGCAGATGGGTCCGACCGACCCCATGACCCGGTGGCGCTCCATCAAGCTGCAAGCCGCCGGTCTCGTCGCGAACTGATCGCGCTCCCCCAAAGAGCTATTGCATCGCTGCGGCAAACCGGGAACTCTCCCCCCGCTTCGGCAACGGGAGGATTTGCATGCCGTTTTTCGATCTGCCGGTATCGGCGCTAGCTACCTATCAATCCGCGGCGCCGGACCCGGCCGATTTCGATCGCTTCTGGGCCGAAACACTCGCCGAGACGCGCCGTCACCCGCTGGACGCGCGCTTCACGCCGGTCGATGCCGGTCTCGATCTCATCGATGTCTACGATGTGAGTTTTGCCGGTTTCGGCGGCCACGAAGTGAAGGGCTGGTATCTTGCACCGAGGGGGCGCGCGCCGAAAAGCACGCTCGTCAAGTTCATCGGATATGGCGGCGGCCGCGCCTTTCCACACGAGCACCTGCTCTGGCCGGCCTCCGGCCGCGCCGTCTTCGTCATGGATACACGCGGGCAGGGCAGCACCTGGTCGAAGGGCGACACGCCCGACCCCTCGGGCTACGATCCGAGCCATCCCGGCTTCATGACCCGTGGCATTCTCGACAAGGCGCAATACTACTACCGCCGGGTCTATACCGATGGCGTCCGTGCCGTCGAAGCCGTGCGCACCCGTCCGGAAACCGACGCGGCGCGCGTCTCCGTCATCGGCGGCAGCCAGGGCGGCGGCATCTCCATCGCCGTTGCCGGCCTCGTGCCCGAGCTGGCCGCCTGCTTGCCCGATGTCCCGTTCCTTTCCGATTTTCCGCGCGCCGTCGGCCTCACCAGCCGCGATCCCTATGGCGAAATCGTCCGCTACCTCGTCGTCCATCGCGAGAGTGTAGCCAAGGCCTTCGAGACGCTGAGCTATTTCGACGGCGTCAATTTCTCTCGCCGCGCGCACATGCCCGCCTTGTTCTCGGTGGCGCTGATGGATGACGTCTGTCCGCCCTCCACCGTCTATGGCGCCTACAATGCCTGGAGAGGAAGCAAGCAGATCGAAAGCTACAGCTTCAACAACCATGAAGGCGGCGGTCCCTTCCAGGATCGCGCCCAGCTCGCCTTCCTCACCGGCCTCGGGCTCTGATCACCGCCACCCGACCCGCAAAACCATCAGCCATGGGCCCGGCTTTTTGGGCCGGCCCACCAGCCTTGGGATTATAGAGCTTTGAAATACGCCATTGTCGGCACCGGCAGCCGCCACGCCATGTTCCGCCGGGCCATTACCCAGACCCATCCGAATGACAACGAGCTGGTCGCGCTCTGCGACAGCAACCCGGTCCGCCTCGGTGTTTCCGCCGCGCTCGTTCCCGCGCAGCCCGGCAACGGCATTGCCACCTACGGGGCGGCCGAATTTGACCGCATGCTGGTCGAGCAGCAGCCCGACACCGTCATCGTCACCACCCCCGACTACCTGCACCACGAGTATATCGTTCGCGCCCTCAGGGCCGGGCGTAACGTGATGACCGAAAAGCCGATGACGGTCGACCTCGCGAAGCTCAAGGCCATCCTCGACGCGCAGGCCGAGACGGGCAAATCCGTCACCGTCACCTTCAACTACCGCTACACACCGGCCCGCACGCAGATCAAGGATCTGCTCATGTCCGGCGCCATTGGCGACATCACCCAGGTCGATTTCCGCTGGTACCTCGATCGCGTCCACGGCGCCGACTATTTCCGCCGCTGGCACCGCTACAAGGACAAGTCGGGCGGTCTCCTCGTCCACAAGTCCACCCACCATTTCGACCTGATGAACTGGTGGGTCGCCTCTACCCCGAAAGCCGTCTCGGCCAATGGCAAGCGCGTCTTCTACACGCCCGAAATGGCGGCAAGGCTCGGCCTCTCCGACCATTCCGACCGCTGTCATACCTGCCCGGTCTTCGACCGCTGCGACTATCGCCTCGATCTCGCCTCCGATCCGGCGCTCAACGCGCTCTATCTCGAGGCCGAGGATGAGGACGGCTATTTCCGCGATCGCTGTGTCTTCGCCGATGACATCACCATCGAAGACACCATGCAGGTGCAGGTGCGCTACGAGAATGACGTGTTCCTCAACTACACGCTCTGCGCCTATTCACCCTGGGAAGGCCTCGAGGTGAAGTTCCACGGCACCAAAGGCGAGCTCACCCACCGCCACGTCGAAGTGCATGGCGTCTTCGGCGGTATCCGCGATCACGCCCACGATGAATCGATGACCACGACGCTGCATCTCCACGGCGGCCACCCCGAACAGCTCGAAGTCTGGGAAGGCTCGGGCGATCACGGCGGCGCCGATCCGGTCATGCTCGGCTACCTCTTCGAGCCCTCCAGCATGGAGCCCGACCGCTATGCCCGCGCTTCGTCGCACCGCGAAGGCGCCTGGTCCATCCTCACCGGCATCGCCGCCAACGAGGCCATCGCCACCGGCGCGACCGTCGATGTCGACACGCTGCTCGCACGGGCCGGGATAAGCCTGGGGCGTTGAGCGAGATTTCCCCTCCGACCTCATCCTGAGCCTGTCGAAGGACGAAGTCGGAAACCCAAAGGCGCTCGGCCAGGCCTCCCTCTCCCGCCTGCGGGAGAGGGTCGACGACTGCAACAGCCCCCCAAACGAAAGCGGCGCCCGTTGGGCGCCGCTTCCATTCACGCAGGCAATTCACGCCTCAATACATCTCGTAGCTCGTCTTGCCCGGATACACCGTCAGGATCGAACTGTGGCAGGTGCCGTTGAAATCCTTGCCCACCCAATTGTGCCCCACGAAACTGTCGAGTGTCACACTCTCGCCGGGCAACGTGCCGGCATAGTCGACCAGCTTGCCGTCGAAATCGACCCAGTAGATCGAGATCGCGATATCCGAGGCGTTGATGAACTCGATCTGCGCCGCCTCGTCCGACGCCACCGAAGGGAATGCCTTCACGTCCGGGCAGGTCGCGTCCATGCGCGCGGCGTCGCTTTCCTCGGCGGCCGGCTTCGCCTTCGCCGTGTTCCCCGATTTCGGCGGCACCCCGCCATTTTCGGTGCATTCCTCGATCTTGGTCATCGCCGCGCTCGAGCCCTTGAGCTCGGTATCGACCACCTCGCCATTGATCTCGACAACGAGCCGGCTGCCGGTGCGGATCGCCTCCACCAACCCCTCTTCCAGGAACAGTCCGTAGCGCTCGTTGGCGAGCCGGTAGAAGCTGCCTTCGAACGACGCGCGGTCGACATCCACCGTTCCGATGATCTCGTCCTCCTGTCCTGCAGGCGGGTCCACGGTCAGCACCCAGCCCTCGGCGCTGTACTCGAGCGTGAACGGAAAGCTGTCGCTCGCGCCGCTGCAGCGCATGAATGCACCATCCTGGCTGATCGCCAGCACCTGCCAGCCCTTCGTCATGCCGTAGTCGGCATAGGTTTCCTCGGCCTGGGCCGCTGGCGCCAGCAACATGCCGCCCAGCAGCGCAGCCACTGCCCATTTCAGTGTCCTGATCATTCCGTTTCGCCCCCTGGCATCATGACTCGGCACAAACCGTGCCTCTTGCCGGGCCATAATCTGCGCCCGGCCCGGATTGCCGCTCCCCTGTACCGGGGAGGGCCGTTTCAAAAATCGCTATCTCTGCAGTCGCAAGCCGTCGGAGCATGCGGCGGTTGCCGCCGGCCCAACAATGCAAAAACGCTACAGCTCTTGCGCCTGGCGGACAATACTGGAGGCCTCCGCATGGCTCGGCTCGTGTGGTCTCTCGCCGCCAAACAAAAACGGCGCCCACCGGGCGCCGCTTCAACTCGTCAATTGCTATCTGCGCGCCTAGTTCACGCGCTTGCCATTGGCATCGAACAGATGCACCAGCGACAGGTCCGGCGTCACGCGCAGCTTCGAGCCGGGCTGCACCGTGATGCGCTCGCGGAAGATGCCGGTAATGGTCTGCGAGCCGAGCTTCGCGATCACCTGCGTCTCGGAACCGGTCGGCTCGAGCACCACCACTTCCACTTCAATGCCGTTCGGGTCGAGCGCCAGGTGCTCCGGGCGGATACCGTAGATCGCGGCATCGGCCTGGTGCGTCGTGGTCGGCAGCAGCAGCCCATCCCCCGTACGGAAGCCTTCGGGGCCCATCTTGCCGTTGATGAAGTTCATCGACGGCGATCCGATGAAGCCAGCCACGAAGGTGTTCTGCGGCCGGTCATACAGGTCGAGCGGCGAACCCATCTGCTCGATGACGCCATCACGCATCACCACGATCTTGTCGGCCATGGTCATGGCTTCCACCTGGTCGTGGGTCACG
>CAYPYV010000083.1:0-13641 GCA_964414845.1 uncultured Devosia sp.
CCGACCTCCGGGTCGCGGCCGCGATAGAGCCGATAGGCCTCGGCGAAGTCGCGCTTGCCGCCCGCCGAATAGATGAACTCGTAGAGCTTCTTCGCCGTTTCGGGGTCGAAGGGGTCGCCCTTTTCCTCGAAGGCGCGGAAGCCGTCGGCGTCGAGCACCTCGCTCCAGAGATAGCTGTAATAGCCCGCCGCGTAGCCATCGCCCGAGAAGAGGTGCAGGAAATGCGTGCTGGCGTGCCTCAGCGCGATCTCGCGCGGCATGGCGATGCTTTCGAGCACCTGCTTTTCGAACTCGGCCACCGAGCCCGCCATGGTCGCGGAGTGGTAGTCCATGTCGAGAATGGCGGAGGAAACGAATTCCACCGTCTCGAAGCCGGAATTGGCGTTCCGCGCCGCCTTCAGCCGCTCCAGCATTTCGGCGGGGATCGCCTCGCCGGTCTCGAAATGGGTGAAGCGCGCCAGCACTTCGGGCTGTTCGAGCCAATGCTCGTAGATCTGGCTTGGCAGTTCGACGAAATCGCGCACGACGCTGGTGCCCGCGATGCGCGGATAGGTGACGTCGGAGAGGAGCCCGTGCAGGCCGTGGCCCATTTCGTGGAACACGGTGCGGCCCTCGTCGAGCGACAGGAGCGCCGGCTGCCCGGCGGGCGGCTTGTTGAAATTGCAGGTGTTGACGATGAGCGGCAGCTGCACGCCATCAAGCTTTGCCTGCTCCCGGAACGAAGTCATCCAGGCGCCCGAGCGCTTGCCGGGCCGGGCGAAGAAATCGCCATAGAAGAGCCCGATGACGCGGCCCTCGCGGGTGACCTCCCAGACCTTCACATCCGGGTGGTAGCCCTCGATATCCTCGCGCGGGGAAAAGCCGAGGCCAAACAGCCGGCCCGCGACGTAGAAGCCGGCCTCCACCACCTTGTCGAGCTGCAGATAGGGCTTCAGCGCGTTCTCGTCGAAATCATAGCGGGCGAGGCGCAGCTTCTCGGCATAATAGCGCCAGTCCCAGGCTTCGAGCGGGGTGGACTGCCCTTCGGCTCGCGCGAGTTCGGCCAGCGCCTCGCGGTCGGCCTCGGCGCGGGTGCGGCCCCCGGCCCACACCTCCTCCAGCAGGCCGCGGGCGGCTTTCGGCGTGCCGGCCATCGAGTCGGCCAGCTTGTAGGCGGCGTAGCTCTCATAACCCAGAAGCTGTGCCTGCTCGGCGCGGAGCGCGACGATCTCCTCGACGAGCTTCGAGTTATCGTTCTTGTTGCCATTCGCGCCGCGCCTGACGAAGGCGCGCCAGACTTTCTCGCGCACGGCGCGGTCGGTGGCGAAATGCAGCACCGGCTCGACGCTCGAGCGCGACGGGGTCACGGCATAGGGGGCATTGAGCTTCCTGTCCCGAGCGGTCTCGGCGGCGGACGCGCGGGCGAAATCCGGCAGGCCCGCGACCTCCGCCTCGGTGAGGGCGAACACCGTCTCCTGCTCGTCGGCCAAGACGTTCTGGCCGAACTGCGTGCCGAGGGTCGCGAGCCGCTCGACGATGGCCGCATAGCGGGCGCGCTCGTCGGCGGTGAGCTTTGCGCCGGCGCGGACGAAATCGAGATGGTAGCGTTCGAGTACCCGCAGTGCCTCGGGGTCGAGCCCGAGTTCCGCCCGCCGCGCGAAGAGCGTATCAATGCGCTGGAACAGGGCGGGGTTGAGGTAGAACGCATTCCAGTGCCGGGCGAGCTCGACAGTCACGTCACGCTCAACCGCCTGAAGTTCGTCACTGGTCGCCGCCGAGGTCAGCTGCCCGAACACCATGCCGACCCGGGTCAGGAGTTTCCCGGAGCGCTCGATGGCTGCGATGGTGTTGTCGAAACTCGGGGCGTCGGCGTTGCCAGCGATGGCCGCGATTTCCGCCCGATGCGCTTCGAGCGCAGCCTCGAAGGCGGGCTTGAAATGCCCCGTCTCGATCGCCCCGAAAGGCGGGGTCTCGAAGGGGGTAGTCCAGTCGGCGAGCAGCGGATTGTTGTCAGGCAAGGGATTGGTCACGGCAAAGGCTCCATTGCGGGCCACCGCATATCGACAGGTGATGGCCGGCGAGTCTCAGGTCTCAAGGGCAGACAAACTGACTGGCCCCGTTGCGTTCGGCAAGGGTTCCCGCGCCGCCCGGCGGCAGGTATGGAATTGCGACGGGCCTGGCGGGGATGAGTGCTGATGGATCGGCTGGCGTGTGACCGGATACTCCTTGCCATCATCGAGCGGGGCTCGCTTTCGGGTGCGGCAGAAAAGCTGAAGATCAGCACCGGGCAGGTGTCGAAGGCGCTGGCGAAGCTCGAAGCGATGCTGGGCGCGCGGCTTCTCAACCGTACGACGCGCTCGGTATCACCGACCGAGGTCGGGCGCGCCTATGCCGAGCAGATTCGCGGCGTGATCGATCAACTCGACGATATCGACCAGATCGTGCGCAATGCCTCGGGTGCGCCGACCGGACGGTTGGCCATCTCGGTGCCGATCAGCTTCGGTACCGCCGTGCTCGCGCCACTGTTTGCGGAATTTGCCGGGCAATATCCACTGATGCGGCTCGATGTGTCGTTCTCCGACCGCGTGGTGAATCTTGTCGACGAGGGCTTCGATCTCGCGCTTCGCATTGGCGCCCTGCGCGACAGCAATCTGGTGGCCCGCAAGCTCTGTCCGATCCGGGTGGTCACCACGGCGTCGCCTCTCTATCTCGCCCATTCCGGAACGCCCGCGACGCCGGCGGATATTGCCGGCCATGCCTGCATCTTCGATGGCAATCTCGCCGGTGGCACCGTGTGGCGCTATGCCGGCGGGGTGAACGTGCCGGTCGATGCAAGGCTGCGCTTTGCCAATGGCGAGGCCTGCTCCGTCGCGGCGGAAGGCGGGCATGGACTGGTGCAGGGGCCGAGCTTCGTTTCGGGCCCACGCATCCGCGCCGGTACGCTGGTGCCGGTGCTCGCCGCGTTCGAGCCCGAGCCGCTCGGGCTCTGGGCGGTCTATCCCGCCGGCCGGCATCTCGCGGCCAAGGTGCGGGTCATGGTGGATTTTCTCGTCGCAAAGTTTGCCGGCACGCCACCCTGGGACCAGGGCTGGTAGCGGTCATTGTTGCCATATTGGAATAAATCTTCTGCCAAATCCGCCTATAGTCTTTCTGGAGGAAAAGGCGCATCTCCCGGCCATCGCATTCATGCCCGCCGCCACCAGGGGCCGGGCAATAACGGGAGACTGAAATGACCATCGCCATCATCGGTTCGGGCAACATGTCCAAGGGTCTCGCCGCGCTTTATGCAGCGGCGGGCGAAAAAGTCGTCATCGGCTCGCGCAGCCCTGCCAACGGCGCGGTTTCGATCGCTGAGGCGGTTGCCGCCGCCGAGATCGTCATCCTCGCCGTGCCGTATCACGCCGCCGCCGAAACGATCGCGGCTGCGGGCGGCTTCAAGGGCAAGATCGTGGTCGACATGACCAACCCGCTGAAGCCGGATTTCTCGGGCATCACCATCGGCTTTTCCACCAGCGCCGCCGAGGAGATCGCCAAGCTCGCGCCCGAAGCGACCATCGTGAAGGGCTTCAACACCATCTTCGCCTCCATCCTCGCCAATGGTGGCAAGATCGGCGGCGAGCCGGTGACGGTGTTCCTCGCGGGCGACGATGCGGCGGTCGGGAAGGTCGCGGCGGTGACCGCGAAGGCCGGGTTCAAGGTCATCAAGTCGGGCCCGCTGGCCAATGCCCGCCATCTCGAAGCACTGGGCATGCTGAACATCGCACTCGGCTATCACCTCGGAAACGGCACCAATATCGCCCCGACCTTTGTCGGCCTCTGACACAGCGGACACGGAGAGCGGAAATGGCAAGCAGTGACGCGCCGGTGGAGATCGGCCATGTCGCCCTCGTCGTGCGCGATCTCGACAAGGTCGCCGCCTTCTATCGCGACGTGATCGGCCTTCATCCGCTCTCCCGCGACGGCGAAGTCGCGACCCTCGGCGCCGATGGCCGGGTGCTGCTCGAACTCAGGGGCGACAAGGCGGCGGCCTCGCGCAATCCGCGTGGGGCCGGGCTGTTCCATACGGCGTTCCTCTTGCCCAGCCACACCGAACTCGGCAACTGGCTGCGGCACATGGCGATCGGGCAGCATCGCATCCAGGGTGCGTCCGATCACCTCGTGAGCGAGGCAATCTATCTCGCCGACCCGGAAGGCAATGGCATCGAGGTCTATGCCGATCGCCCGCGCGAGGGCTGGGCCTGGCGTGGCGCGGAGGTGGTCATGGATACCCAGCACCTCGACCTCGACAGGTTGCTTGCCGATGCCAATGCAGAATGGCGCGGCGTGCCGGAAGGAAGTGTCGTGGGCCATGTGCACCTGCAGGCAGGAGCTATTGCCGAGGCCAAGGCCTTTTATGCCGGCACGCTCGGCATGGAGATCACCACCCAGATACCGTCGGCGGCGTTCTACAGCTCCGGCGGCTACCACCATCACCTTGCAACCAATATCTGGCAGTCGCGGGGCGCCGGGCCGAAGCCTGAAGGAACGACCGGGCTTGCAGAGCTGGTCCTACGCGCCGATGCCTCCCGGATTGCTGCGGTCGCGGCGCGTGCCGGAAGGGCGATGGAGGCGAACTCCGGAAGCCTGAGGCTGGTTGACCCCTGGGACCTGAGCCTGACGCTTTCCCCCAAGGAGATTCAGCATGCTGGTTGACGGCAAGTGGACTTCGGACTGGCAGCCGGTGCAGGCCACGGACGAGAAGGGCGGCTTCGTACGCCAGACCTCGAGCTTTCGCAGCTATGTCACGCCCGATGGCAGCGCCGGCCCGACGGGTGACGCCGGGTTCAAGGCCGAGGCCGGGCGCTATCACCTCTATGTCGCGCTCATCTGCCCCTGGGCCTGCCGCACGCTGATCGCGCGGAAGCTGAAGGGCCTCGACGGGGTCATCTCGGTGAGCGTCGTCAATCCGGTGCTGACCCGCGAAGGCTGGACCTTCGGCGGCTATCCGCTGGCGACGGAAGATCCGTTCAATGGCGCGACCTATATGCACGAGATCTATACCAGGGCCGACCCGCATTTCACCGGCCGCGCCACCGTGCCAGTGCTGTGGGACAAGGCGACGGGCACGATCGTCAACAACGAGAGCGCCGATATCCTCCGCATCCTCAATTCCGGGTTCGGCGACCTGGCCTCCGGGCCCGACCTCTATCCCGAGGCGCTCCGCGCCCAGATCGACGCGCTCAATGCCGAGATCTATCCGCGCCTCAACAATGGCGTCTATCGCACCGGCTTCGCCACGACGCAGCGGGCCTATGGCGAGGCCTTTGCCGAGGTGTTCGGCATGCTCGACAGCCTGGAAGGGCGCCTCTTGGCGCGGCTCGCAGGCGGCAAGGGCCCGTTCCTGTTCGGGGAGGCGCTGACCGAGGCCGATATCCGCCTCTTCGTGACGCTGGTGCGGTTCGACGCGGCCTATCACGGCATCTTCAAGTGCAACCTGCGTCGGCTTGCCGACTACGCGGCACTCAGCGCCTATCTGCGCGCGGTTATCGCGGTGCCGGGCGTGGCCGAAACCGTCAGTATCGATCACATCAAGGCGGGCTATTATTCCATCAAGGCGCTGAACCCGAATGGCATCGTGCCGATCGGACCGGCGCTCGACTGGGCGCCGGCCGAACCGCGCGAGATCATCTGATGGCTGGGGAAACACACGGCCTCGTCATCCTGCTGCATGGCTTCGGCAGCAATGGCGCCGACATGGCCGGCCTCGCGGAGGTGATGGCGCCGGCGCTGCCCAGCATTGCCTTTGCCAGCCCAGACGCCCCGCACCCGGCGGGCGGCATGGGGCGGCAATGGTTCTCGGTCGCCGGGGTAACGGTGGAAAACCGCCCGGCGCGCGTCGCCGCGGCCCGGCCCGGCCTCGACGCTATCCTCAACAACCTCATTGCCGAGGCGGGCTTTGCCGAGAGGCTCGACAAGGTGATCCTGCTCGGCTTCTCGCAGGGCGCGATCATGGCGCTCGACGCGATGGCGAGCGGGCGCTGGCCCCTGGGCGGCATCGTCGCTTTCGCCGGCCGGCTCGCGACGCCCGAACCGCTCTCCCCCGCCCTGGAGACACCAGTCCTGATCGTCCACGGCACGGAAGACCGGATGATGCCTGTCGCCGAGGCGCATGATGCCGAACGCCGGTTGACGGCGCTCGGTGCGACGGCCGAATTGCTAATCGAGCCCGGCATCGGTCATCAGATCGGGCGCGAGGGACTCGCGCGGGCCGTCAGCTTTATCCGCGAGCGGCTGGGGATGTGATCGAAATCAGTGCGGGCCGGCCGGCAGCGCGGTTGCGGTGCCGCAGGGGCCGCCATCCATGTTGACGGCGATGGCGTGGCTCTCTCCGTCAAAGCCGATGGCCTGGTAATAGTGGCTCAGTTCCACCGTGCTCTCGGGCACATAGTGGAAGATCAGCGAGCGACGGAACCGATCCGTGCTGGTGTTTGGCGTCGAGCCATGGATGACGCTGCCGTTGAAGAACAGCACGTCGCCGGCCTTCAGTTCCATCATTTCTGGCCTGAGACCCGCCGGCGGCGTGACACGGTCGGTGGTGAAGGAGAGGGCAGGGTCCGCCTGTTCGGGGCAGGCGATGTCGAGCCGCGCCGTCTCCGGCACGCACATCATGCCACCATTGCCTTCGTCGGCGTCATCCACCGCCACCCACGCCGCGAGGCAGGTGCCGGGCTTTACCCGCAGGTAGAAATTGTCCTGGTGCAGATCCTGCCCGCGCGCGCCGGGAGGCTTAAAATAGAACATCGACTGCGCCGCATAGGGCGCCTCGCCGAAAAGCTCGGTGAGGATGGGCTCGAGCCGCGGCTCCAGCATGTAGCGGCGGGCGAGCGGCCCCACCGGTTTGTCCATGTGGCGATGCGGCTGCATCATGCGGGGATAGAATTGCAGCGGGTCGGCGGCGTTGGCAGGTGCGCCCTCACGCGCCTTGGGGATATCGGACAGCCCGGGCACCGGCCCGTTCGCGGCCATCTGCATGAAGGTGTCGCGGATCGCCGCGATCTCCTCGGGGGCGAACAGCCCCGGTACGGCCACAAAGCCATCGCGCGCGTAACGTGCACGCTGTTCGGCTGAAAGTTGCATACTCGATCTCCTCGCGACTCAAGGCTAGCAAGGCGGCTTCCTTTCCTACAAGCCTCGGATAGACTTCAGATAAAAAAGTGAGCGGAGGGGAAGAAGATGCGCGCATTGCTGACCGAGGCCGATGGCGATGGGCTCGTCTCTTCGATCCGCGATGTGCCCCTCGACCCTGCCGATGGCGAGGTCACCGTCCGCATCGAGTGGTCGACCGTCAACTACAAGGATGCGCTGGCGCTCAGCTTCAAGAACCGCATCATGCAGAAGCTGCCGATGATCGGTGGCATTGACCTCGCTGGCATCGTGACGCAATCCGACAGCCCTGCCTGCAAGGCTGGTGACCGGGTTCTGGTGAATGGCTGGGGCCTGTCGCAGACCCATGATGGTGGCTATGCCGAAATGGCGCGCGTGCCCGCGGCATGGCTGGTGCCGGTGCCTGAGGCCTTCTCGACCCGCGATGCCATGGCCATCGGCACGGCCGGCTATACCGCCATGCTGTCGGTGCTGGCCCTCGAGCGATCCGGGCTCGTGCCCGGCCAGGGCGATGTAGTCGTCACCGGCGCCAATGGCGGCGTCGGCTCCATCGCCATCGCACTGCTCTCCGGGCTCGGCTATCGCGTCCTCGCCTCGACCGGACGCCCGGAGGAAGCGGACTATCTCAGGGGCCTCGGCGCCGCAGAGATCATCGATCGCGCTACGCTTGCGGCACCCGGCAAGCCGCTGGGCAAGGAGCGCTGGGCTGGCGCCATCGACTCGGTCGGCAGCCATACGCTCGCCAATGTGCTGGCGGGCACGCGCTATGGCGGGGCCGTCGCGGCCTGCGGCCTCGCGCAGGGCCTCGACCTGCCGGGCAGCGTGCTGCCGTTCATCCTGCGCGGCGTGACGCTTTTCGGCATCGACTCGGTGAATGCGCCGCTGGCGCAGCGGCTTGTTGCCTGGCAGCGGCTGGCGCGCGATCTCGACCCTGCAAAGCTCGCGGCCACCACACACGAAATCGGGCTCGACGAGGTGCCGGGCATGGTGGGCGAGCTCCTCGCCGGCAAGGTGCGCGGCCGCACCGTCGTCCGTATCGGTTGAGGTCCGCCATGTCCCGTTTTCCGCCTGCTCGGCTCACCGGCATCCACGCCATCGTCTACGCGCTGTTCGATGCGAACGAGCGGCTCGACCGCGTCCTGATGCGACGTCAGGTCGAGCTCTGCCTTGCCTCGGGTGTTGCGGGCATGGCGGCGCTCGGGCTCGCGACGGAAGTCGGCAAGCTCGCCCATGACGAGCGCTTGATGCTGATGGACTGGATGGCCGAGGACGTGGGCGCCCGCGTGCCGCTCGGCTTCACCATCTTCGGCACGTCGGTCGCCGAGCAGCAGGCACAGGTGCGCCATGCCGAGCGCGCCGGGGCCGACTGGGTCATCCTGCAGCCACCGCCGGTCGGCACCTATGGCGCGGCCGAATATCTCGATTTCTTCGGGCGCGTCGCTGACGCGGCGAATCTCCCGGTGGCGATCCAGAACGCCCCGGCATTTCTCGGGCGCGGTCTCGGGGCCGACGACATCCGCACGCTCACCGAGCGGCATCCGAATATCCGCCTGATCAAGGGCGAAGGGCCGGTCACCGATATTGCGGCGCTCATACAGCGCACCGAGGGCCATGTGCCGGTGTTCAACGGCCGGGGCGGGCTCGAACTCATCGACAATTTCCGCATCGGCTGCGCTGGCATGCTGCTCGCGCCCGATCTGGTCGATATCGCCGTCAGGGCATGGGCGGCAGCAGCCGCGGGCGACGAGGCAACCGCGGAGGCTGACTACGCGCATATGCTGCCGGCGGCGGTGTTCATCATGCAGGGCATCGAATACCTGATGTGCTACGGCAAGCGGCTCTTCGCCGCGCGCGCCGGGCTGCCGGTGCACGATCGCGCGCCGGCAATGCGGCCCAGCCCTACCGGCCTCGCCATGGTGGAGCGCTTTGCGCGCCAACTTGGCCCCATCGCCGGATCCTGAGCAGAAGGGTTTCGTTCGGCCCCGCAGGAGACAATTGTCCTGCTCCGGAAACGCCGGGAAACAGGGCTGTGCCGAACGATACGCTTCAGTTCAAACCGAAACCAAAAACACCGCCTGAATCAGCTAGGCCTTGTCGTGGCTAGGCAGAAAATGCCTGCCATTCGGCAGGATATTCCTAGTTAAGTATTTGATTTTGCTGAATTTTCTACGCCTGATTTGTCGGCGGCGGCCGTTGAAACCTCATGAGCTGCCCGAACTCCCGGTCAGCGAGGTCGAACCGGTCGTCGGGGTTTGGTGATGGCAATCGCTGCCGAAAGACATCTCAGCGCTCAGCAAGTGGCGGAAAGTCAGCGCAACGCGACGGAGAGGGCCCCGCGCCCCATGGACGAAGACGATTTCCTGCTCGATCGCATCGCCGATGGCGACCAGCAGGCCTTCCGGCAGCTGGTGGAGCGGCATATCGACCGCGCCTATGCCTTGGCGCTGCGCATCCTGCGCAATGCCACCGATGCCGAGGATGTGGCGCAGGACGTGATGCTGAAGGTCTGGACGGCGCGCGGTACCTGGCGGTGCGGCCATGCGCGCTTTTCGACCTGGCTCTATCGCGTCGTCACCAATCGCTGCCTCGATCTCTATCGGCGGCCGCGTACCGAGAACATCGAGGATGTGCCGGAATCGATCGACGAAACCCCCGACGCTCTGGATGGCATCCATCGCAGCGAGGTGGGGATGCTGCTCGACAAGGCAATGGCCCGCCTGCCCGAGCAGCAGCGCATCGCCCTGATCCTCTCCTATACCGACGAGCTCAGGAATGCCGAGATCGCCGAGATCATGGAGACATCCGTGATGGCGGTCGAATCGCTGCTGAAGCGCGGACGCCAGCAGTTGCGCCATCTGATGCGCCATTCGGAAGGGGCGGTGAGGGCACTCTTTACCGGCGGTTAACCAATTGCCGTGCCTTGCAAATTCCTGAAAGAAACACCGCCTGACCGGTTGCGGCACGCCCGTTGAACCCCTCGAGCGCCGAACGCGCGCCCGTCTCCAGAACCAGAGACGCCGAGGACACAACAGGAGTCAGGTCCCATGCCGGTCATTTCGACCAATATCGCGGCCAATTCGGCCATCCGTTATCTCAACATCAACTCGGCCGCCCAGACATCGTCCCTGTCGAAGCTGGCGAGCGGTTCCCGGATTTCGCAGGCCAGCGACGATGCCGCCGGTCTTGCCATTTCCACGCGCATCACTTCGGATGTGACGGCGCTCAACATGGCTGCCACCAATGCCTCGCACGGCGTCTCGGTGCTGCAGACGGCCGATGGTGGCGCGGCGAACATCACTGATATCCTGCAGCGCATGAAGGCGCTGGCCTCGCAGTCGGCCTCGGGCACCGTCACCGACACCGAACGTACCTATATCAGTGCGGAATTCGACCAGCTGGTCGAGGAAGTCGACGGCATCGCGTCCTCCACCCGCTATAACGGCGTGAGCCTGCTGGATGGCTCGAGCGACTTCAATGCCGGCGTCGATGTGGTCGTTGGGTCCACGGCGGACGACGTGATCAACGTCACGATTGCCTCGCTGACGGCCGCCGATCTCGGCATCGACGCGCTCGACGTCACCTCCCAGACCGACGCCACTTCGGCGATCGATGCGATCGACGACGCGATCAACACCGTCTCCGAGGCGCGCGCCAATATCGGCGCCATGGAAAGCCGCTTTTCGTTCCGCTCGGATTCGATAGCGACCAGCATCGAGAACCTGTCCTCGGCCAATTCGGCCATTGCCGACACCGACGTGGCCAAGGAATCCGCCAATCTCGCTGCCGCCAAGGTGATGACGCAGGCCGCCGTCGCTGCCGCCTCGCAGGCAACGCAGATGCCGCAGGATCTCTTGAAGCTGCTGCAGTAACGACCTTTCAGGCGGAGGCGCCCTCCGTGGTGCCTCCGCTCACGCTTTCCCCCAGGAGGCCATCTTGGCCAGCGTCAGTTCTTCCACGTCGAGCACGACGACGAGCCTCATCAGTTCAAGCGCCACGTCCTCGACCTCGAGCACATCGACAAGCGACATCGACTGGTCGGCGCTGATTGCCGCCGCCGTCGCGGCCAGGACCGCCAAGGCGGACACGATCGACCTCAAGGTCACCGACAATGAGGCGCAGATCGCCGCCTACGAGGAACTGCAGAGCCTGCTCTCCGAGCTTGCGGACGCGGCGCAGGCGCTGCGCGCGCCATCGGGAACGTCGCAGAAGTCCACTGACGTGTTCCAGTCGCGCACGGCCTATCTCACCGCCAATGGCGACGTGGATACCGCCTCTACCGTCGGGGTCACCGCCGAAGCCGGGGCCGATCCCGGCTCCTATGACATCACGATCTCGCAGCTCGCCAAGGCGCACAAGGTCACCTCGGACAGTGTGTCGTCAAAGACCGAGGATCTCGGATACGAGAGCGTCCTGTCGCTCGGCACGGGCGACACGCTCGCCGCCGTCACCATCACGACCGACATGTCGCTCGCCGATATCGCCGAAGCGATCAATGCCGAAAGCGATGCCAGCGGCATCGGCGCCACCGTGCTCGCGGTCAGTTCGGGCAGCTACAAGCTGGTCCTCACCGCCGCCGATACCGGCCTGCCGATGAGCATCTCGCTCACCTCCGGCGACGACATACTCAGCGAAATAGGCCTCACCGACGACAATGGTGATTTCGCCAATGTGGTGCAGGAGGCGCAATCGGCGATCTTCACCATCGACGGCATCGAGATCACCCGTTCGGACAATGATGTCGACGATGTCATCGACGGGCTGACCTTCTATCTCTACCAGACCACCGGCGAGGACACCTCGGTGACGGTCGAAATCTCGACCGATCTCGATGCGGTGAAGGATTCGGTCCAGGCGCTGGTGGATGCCTATAACGCCTTCCGCGAATTCGCCTATGCGCAGCAGCAGATCCCCAATGACGACAATGCCGATACCACTGTGCTGTTCGGCGATGGCACGCTTCGCACCATTTCCGCCTCGATCACCTCGACGCTCACCACGCTGATCGGGGAGGATGGCATGTCGCTTCTCGGACTGAGCTTCGACGAGACCAATTCCCTGGAGCTCGACGAAGATACGCTCGATGATGCGCTGCTCAGCGATCTCGATGCGGTCGAGGCGCTGCTCGCCTTCGAGATGCAGAGTTCGAACAGCGATCTGCTGCTGCTTCAGCGCGGCAGCGACGATATCGGCTCGTTCACGCTCGATATCGTGGTCGATAGCGACGGCAGCCTGGCATCCGCCGCGATCGATGGCGACAGTTCGCTGTTCACGGTCAGCGGCACCCGTATCATCGGTGCCGAGGGCACCAAATATGAAGGCTACAGCTTCGTCTGGGCCGGAGACGAGAGCGCGTCGGTGACCGTATCGACCAGCACGGGCCTTGCCGAACTGCTCTACAATATCGCCGACAGCGCCGCCGACGACACCGATGGCACGCTGCAGACGCTGATCGACAACCTATCCGACTATAACGACACGCTTGAAGCCAAGTCGGATGATATCCGCGACAAGGCGGCGATCTACGAGGACAACCTCACCGCGCTTTATGCCGAGTACCAGGCGGCGATCGAGGCGGCGGAATCCTCTCTCGACTACCTCACCACCCTCATCGACAGCTGGAACGCGTCCTCATGACCTATCCCCGGCAGCAGGCGCTGAGCGCCTATCGCGCCGCCCAAGCACAGGTGCATCCGCAGGTGGCCGTCGTCCGCCTGTTCGACGTGGCGCTGCGCAATATCCGCGAAGCGGTACTGGCGGCGCAGCAGGGGCAGGCGGAGAGCGGCTATGTCGCCATCACGCGGGCCTGCCAGGTGCTCCGGGGGCTTCATGCCAACCTCACGGGCGACAACGACATGACGGAGACGCTGACACGGGCCTATCTCAGCAATCTCCTCGCGCTCAACGCCGCCTTCGGCAAGAAGGACGCTGTCCGGCGCTATGCCGGCATCGCGGCCGGGTTGCTCAACCTGCGCAACGCCTTTGCCGATATCGCCGGCATGCCGCACGCCAATGATCTGGTGGCGCAGGTGATTGCCTCGGGGCGGCCGGCACCGGCTTCTGCAAAGCGATGAATCGGTATATTTCTGAACGCAGCCCAATGAAACCAAGGCTCGGGCATGCGTCTCAACACGTTCGAAAGCTTGCTGGACCGGCACGGCGTGCGCCTTGACGCGTGGCCGTCGGATGTGGCGGCTGACGCACGCCGGCTGCTGACCGGGTCGGACGCCGCGCGCCTGGTGCTCGCGAATGCCGAGGCGACGGACGCTGCGCTCCGCGCCGACCTCAGCCGTCCGGTCCGCGCGCCGCGCCGACTGGTCGACACGATCATGGCGCGGGTAGCCGACCTGCCCGACGAGCCGCCCGCTACCGCCGCCTGAGGCATTTGCATCCTTCTGCCGAGCTGAGCTGACCGCGCCGCCTCCCGGCGGGTCACCCATCGGCCGCGCTTGGTCGCCCGTGCCTCCGGGCGTGCATTTTCTCCGCCTGAATTCGCCGTGCCGACCGTTCCATCTGCAATGG
>CAYPYV010000084.1:0-13456 GCA_964414845.1 uncultured Devosia sp.
CCGGACCGAGAATGACCGACCTCAAACTCCTGGCGCTCGATGCCGACGACCTCGACGTGATTTCCGCCACCACGCAGGATGCGGTGGTGCGTGTGGGCGACATGGGCTTCGCCAAGGCGGACAAGCGTTTCGCGCTGCTGATGAACCGCTATGCGTGGGAAGCGGAAGCCGGCAGCGGCGTGAAGAGCGGGACGCGGAAGCGCACGGCGCTGCATTTCGACCGCGTAGAAACGGTGAAGGCCGCTGGGTTCGATACCAACGCACAGGAGGGGGTGCTCAACCTCCTTGCCATCCGCTTCACCGAGACGGATGCGCCGGCAGGGCATGTCGACCTGACCTTTGCCGGTGGGGCTACAGTGCGTCTTGAGGTGGAGTGCCTCGAGGCGCGCATGGCCGACCTCGGTGCCGCCTGGGCGGCCAAGACCAAGCCCGAGCACGCTGCCTGATGCCCTCTCGTCTCGATAGCCGTGATGCGGGCTTCGAAACCGCGTTCCAGACGCTGCTCGATTCCAAGCGCGAAGTGAGCGAGGAAGTTGGCGCGACGGTGGCCGCAATCCTCGCCGATGTGAAGGCGCGCGGCGATGCGGCGGTGCTGGAGTACACGGCGCGCTTCGACAGGCTGGAGCTGAATGCGGCGACGCTCAGGTTCACCGCCGACGAGATTGCCGCCTCGGAAGAGCGGATTTCGCCCGAAGTGCGCAGCGCGCTGCAGGTGGCGCATGACCGCATCCGGGCGCATCATGAAAAGCAGAAGCCGGCCGATCATGTGTACGAGGACGCGCTCGGGGTGACGCTCGGCACGCTGTGGACTCCCGTGGAGGCCGTGGGCATCTATGTGCCGGGTGGGCTCGCGGCTTACCCCAGTTCGGTGCTGATGAATGCGATCCCGGCCAAAGTGGCTGGTGCGAGCCGCATCGCCATGGTGGTACCGACACCGCGCGGCGAGGTGAACGACGCGGTGCTGGCGGCTGCCAAGCTCGCGGGCGTCACGGAGATTTATCGTATCGGCGGGGCGCAGGCGGTGGCGGCGCTGGCCTATGGCACGGCGACGATCGCGCCGGTGTCGAAGATCGTCGGGCCGGGCAACGCGTTTGTCGCGGCCGCGAAGCGGCAGGTGTTCGGCACGGTGGGCATCGACATGATCGCCGGGCCGTCCGAAGTGCTGGTGATTGCCGACAGTTCGGCAAACCCCGCCTGGGTGGCGGCGGACCTTCTGGCGCAGGCCGAGCATGGCGGCGGGGCGCAGTCGATCCTCATGACCACCGATGCGGCGCTCGCCGACGCAGTGGAAAAGGAAGTTGACCGGCAGATCGCGCTCCTGCCGCGGGCCGAGATCACGCGGGCGGGCTGGCTCGAATTCGGCGCGGTGATCACGGTTGGGTCGCTCGACGAGGCGGCCGTGCTCGCCAACCGGATTGCGTCGGAACATCTCGAGCTGATGATCGACGATCCGCAGGCGTTGCTGCCGAAAATCCGCAATGCCGGCGCGATCTTTCTCGGGCACCATACACCCGAAGCGGTCGGCGATTATGTCGGAGGATCGAACCACGTACTCCCCACGGCTCGGTCTGCCCGCTATGCATCCGGGCTGGGGGTGCTCGATTTCATGAAGCGCACGTCGGTGCTAGGCTGCACCCCGTCCACGCTCGCCGCCCTCGCGCCGGCCGCCGTCACGCTGGCGGCGACGGAAGGGCTCGATGCGCATGGACGCTCGGTGTCGATCAGGCTGAACATGTAGATGCTCAAAGACGCGCGACTGCTGGATCAGAAGCTCGATCACATCGTCGCCGTCACGCTCGACCCCAATACCATCACCTCGATCGACCCCGACGAGGTGCATGAATGGCGGGTGGCCATCTACGACCTGGTGGAGGATAACCAGTTCCGCCCGGCGCGGGTATCGGCGGCGGGACCCTGGGCGCTGCACATGTCGATCATCGGCAACTACATATTGCTCGATGTGCGGCACCCGGAGACCTATGAGCCGATCGCGGCGCACTATCTGTCGCTGACGCCGTTTCGAAGGCTGATCCGCGACTATTTCCGCATTCGCGACAGTTATTTCGATGCGATCAAGACCGCCTCGACCCGGCAGATCGAAACAATCGACATGGCGCGGCGCGGGTTGCACAACGAAGCGGCGGAGCTGCTCCGGACGCGGCTCGACAACAAGCTGATCATGGATCTGAACACGGCGCGTCGGCTGTTCACGCTGATCTGCGCGGTGCAGCCCTTTGCCAGCCGGATCGACGAGCGCGGCTCGGACCTGCCATCGGTGCTGTTTGTCTGCTCGATGAACTCGGTGCGCTCGCCGATTGCGGCGGCGCTGGCGCGAAAGCTGTTCCCGGGGCGCTTGATTGTCCGGTCGGCCGGCGTGCGCTCGGGCAAGGCCGATGGCTTTGTCGAGGAGGTAATGGAGGAAGTTGGCGTCGACATGTCGGTGCATACCCCGCACACGATGGACGAGCTTGTGGCGACGCATTTCGACCTGGTGATTACACTCTCCGCCGACGCACCGGAAGCGGTGAAGCGGCGCGGCATCGAGGCCGGCGCCATCGAACAATGGCCGATGGCCGATCCCACTGAGACCGAGGGCAATCGCGAGGCGGTGCTGAGCGCCTATCGCACCCTTCGCGACACACTTCAGAAGAAGGTGCGAGAACGGCTCGAGAAGCTGGTGACGCCAGCGCGGGCGTGAGCGGCCGAGGCTGCGCACGCAGCAGGCAATGAGAGGGCAAGACGCATCGTCAAGCAGGGGCCCCCTTGTGCGGCTTGGGGCCGCCGCCCGATGGCCCCCGCTTCAAACTGGCTCGCCCAGGAATCCCATCATGCAAGAAGGCCGACGCGCCGCGCCGCCACGACTTTGTAGAGTGGGTCGCCGGTGAGCCTGAATTCCTCGAAAGCGGAAAAGACCAGCGAGTGATCGTGCTCGTCGTCTGAGGCTATGGCGGCCGCGGCAATGTCGGCGTCCGGCGGGACAGGCAGCGCGCGCCAAGCTGCGATGGTGGCGCCATCGGGCAGATCGGGCATGCCGATCTTGGCATAGAGCGCCATGACCACTTCCCACCAATGGGTGGCGAGAAGTTCGGGTTGGTCGAGGGTCGGGGCGACGAGGCGCAACCAGTGGCAGCCGGTAACCGCATGCAGCGCTTCGAAGCTGCGGGTCGCCGCGTAGAGGATGAGCGAAAGCTGGCGGAGTTCATCTAGAAGGGCGGGCGTCGGCGCGAGGCGACCGAGTTGCGCCTGGAAGGCGGGCAGGGTGCCCATGTGCTCGATGAACTTCCACAGCAGCGTCGAGGAGAGCGAGATGCCGGAAAAGCTTGGTTCGCCGCGCATGGCGAGGATAGGCGTGAGCGGGTCGATGGTAGGCGACGCGGAGCCCGTCCGGGTGGGAAAGGCGAGATAGGTCGCCGCCCAATAGCCCAGCGAAATGCCGATCTCGGTTTCGTCGCGGCGGAGCAGCGCATAGGCGAGGCGCATCAGCCCATGGGTGGCGGAGGCGGCAACGCCGGGGAAGAGCGTGGGGAGATAAGTTCGCACGGTTTCGACGCCGCCGCGCTGCGAGACCTCCTCGGCGAAGAAATCGCGAAGATCGGTTTCGCGGGAGCGGTCGCCGAGGGCAGTGAACCAGTCTGAGGTGGTGAGGGGAGCGACAGCCGGAGGCAAGGCGGGTACCGCATGGACGCGGTTATAGTGCTCTGCATATTCTGCGAGGCGTTCGGGCGAGGCGCCGAGCCGGCCCATGGCTTCAAGCACCATGGGCAGGTGATTGGCGAGGAAAGCCGGGAACTCGCCGGAGCGATGCCCGATTTCCGCGATGAGGACACGGAGCGCGGTCGCGGAGCGCGGGTGGCGCGGGACGGCGATGTGGCCGCGCGGCGAGGCGTTGCGCAGATCCATGATGGTCCTCCTTTGTCGCTGCCCGGTGTTGCCGGTCAATCCATTCTTATGCCGCCGGTGACGTTGATGCCCTGGCCGGTCATGAAACGGGCGCCGTCGGAGGCGAGGAACTTCACCACCACCGCGACATCCTCGGGCTCCTCGATGCGGCCCATCGGGGTCAGGCTGACATATTCGGCGCGCACGGCCTCGGGCGTCATGCCGCGCAGCTGGCCTTCCCAGATGATCTCGCGCTCCTGCATGGAGGTGCGCACGAAGCCGGGGCAGACGGCGTTGACGCGGATGCCGACGGGGGCGAGCTCCTTCGCGAGGCCCTGCGTCCAGCCGAGCACGGCGAACTTGCTGGCGGAGTAGTGCGCGAGCAGCGGCGCGCCGACCTTGGCGGCAAGTGACGCGGTGTTGACGATGACGCCCTTCCTGCCGGTGGCGAGGAAGTGTCGGACGACCAGCTGGTTGGTGATGAAAATGCCCTTGGCATTCACATCCATGTTGAAATCCCAATCCTCATCGGTGAGGTCGACGGACTTCTGCATGGTGGAAACACCGGCATTGGCGCAGAGGATGTCGATGCCGCCCTGCTCGGCGATGACGCGATCGACGGCAGCCTGAACGGAGGCGCGGTCGCGCACATCAACGGGGCCGGAGAATGCGCCGGTGCCAAGCTCTGCGGCAAAGGCTGCGGCGCGCTGGGGATATAGGTCGAGTATAGTCACCCGGGCGCCTTCCCGGTGAAACTCACGGACGATGGCCGCCCCGATACCCGAAGCGCCGCCCGTGACGACCACGGACTTGCCGCTGAATTCCGACATGAGATGCTCCTTGACGCCTGAACCGGAACGGAAAATCCGGCCTGAGTGAGTTTTTGCACTATTGAACATTATCTAACAGAAAACAACCTTTATTAACTTCAGATGCTGTGTTAGGCAGGGGAGGAACGGGGCGGCCAGTGATGGAAACGCCTCGACCGTTGGGGGGCGCAGGAGACGGGCATGGCGGGCAGCGAGACGAGGGCACTGGGCGCACGACGCCAGGACGCCGAGGGCGAAGCGGGCGATACGGTGCAGGAGCGCGGCGGGCGGTTGCCGGCGGCGTTGCGGCATGCGCGGATCATTTCGTCGTTCGAAAAGAACGGCTTCGTTTCCATTACCAGCCTCGCCGAGGAACTGAATGTCTCGGGCATGACCATCCGGCGCGACCTTGATGCGCTGGGAAAGCGCGGGTTGCTTGAACGCACGCATGGCGGCGCGGTGGCGACCGGGCCGCTGGCTGTGGTGAACGCCAGCTTCGATGTCGAAGAACCTGCCTTCGAGCAGCGCATGCGTCTGAAAGCGCTGGAGAAATCGGCGATTGCCGAAGCAGCGGCCGCGATGGTGGGGCAGGGTGAGTCCCTGGGGCTCGATGTCGGAACCTCCATATTGGCGCTGGCGCAGGTTCTGGCCGGACGGCGCGACCTCCGGGTGTTCACCAATAACCTGCGCGTCGGCATGTTGCTCGCGGAGGCCAATTCCACCGTCTATGTGCTGGGCGGGCAGGTGCGCGTGCCGGAGTTTTCGGTGATCGGGCCGCAGGCAGTGGCCGCGGTTGAAAGCCATTTCCTCGACAAGGTGTTCATCGGCGTGTCCGGCGTCGACGCCCATGGTTTCTACGACTATTCGCCCGAGGACACCGAGGTGAAGCGCGCGCTGATGGCAAGCGCCGGCGAGGTGATCGTGCTCAGCGATTCGTCGAAGTTCAATCGCCGGGCGCTGTCGCGCATCGCACCGCTTACCGGTGTGGGTACGCTGATAACCGACAATGCGCCCCCGCCCGAGTTGCAGGCGGCGCTCGACGCTGCGGGCGTCAAGATCATCATCGCGCGCTGAGGCGGCAGTTTCTCTCGAGTGGAGTTCGGTTTCGAATGGATTTGTTTGACAGACGCCGCAAGACCGTTGTCGCCATGGCGCATATCGGTGCCTTGCCGGGAGCGCCGCTCTACGATGCGGATGGCGGCATGCAGAAGCTCATCGACGGCGTGGTCGCCGATATCGAGAAGCTGCAGGCGGGCGGCGTCGACGCCATCATGTTCGGCAACGAGAACGACCGGCCCTATGAACTGACCGGCTCGGTAGAGTCGATCGCGGCAATGACGGCGGTGGTGTCGGCGGTAAAGCCGATGCTGAAAGTGCCATTCGGGGTCAACTACCTCTGGGACCCCTATGCGACGGTTGCGATCGCGGTGGCAACGGGCGCGAGTTTCGCCCGCGAGATCTTCACCGGGCTCTTCGCCTCTGACATGGGGCTTTGGGAGCCAAATGCGGCCAAGGCATTGCGGCTCCGGCGGCAACTGGCGCGGCCCGACCTGAAGCTGCTGTTCAACATCAATGCGGAGTTCGCCTCGTCGCTCGACAGCCGGCCAATCGCGATGCGGGCAAAGAGCGCGGTGTTCTCATCGCTCGCCGATGTGCTGCTGGTCTCCGGCCCGCTCACCGGGCAGCCGGCGGAGATGAGCAATCTGAAGGCGGTGCGCGATGCGCTGCCCGACACGCCGCTGCTCGCCAATACCGGCGTCAATATCGACAATGTCGCCGATATCATGAGCCTTGCGGATGGCTGCGTGATCGGCACGCATTTCAAGGTGGATGGCGATACCTGGAAGGCAGTCGACGGTGCCCGCGTCCAGCGCTTCATGGAGAAGTTGCGCAGCCTGCCATTGAACTGAACTCACAAGGATAAGCGCATGTCCCGCCTGCAGCTCTTCGAAAATGCCCTGCTGCCGGATGGGTCGCGGGCGGCGATGCTGGTGGAGGGCGGACGGTTTACCGCCTTTCTCCCTGCCGGCGCTGAGGCGCCGGAGGGTGCTGAGCGCGTCGCCCTTGGCGGCAGGCTGGCGCTGCCGGGGTTCGTCGAGGGGCATATTCACCTCGATACCAGCTTTTTCGGGGAGCCCTGGAAACCACACAAGCCGAACACGAACGGCTTTTCGGTGCGCGAGCGCGTGCGCTTCCAGATGGAGAACATTGCCACCGCCGACCCAATGCGCGAGCGAGCGCGGCGACAGCTCGAGCTCTGCCTCAGGCAGGGCACGACGCGGATGCGATCGCATGTGATGATCGATGCCGAGGTGAAGCTCAGCCATCTAGAGGCGGTGGCGGAAGTGCGGGCGGAATATGCGGAGCAGATCGATATCCAGCTCGTTGCCTTTCCGCAGAGCGGTATTCTCACCAGCCCCGGTACGGCGGAGCTGCTGGACGAAGCGGTCGCTGCCGGTTGCGATCTGGTCGGCGGGCTCGATCCAGCGACGCTCGACCGAGATATCGAAAAGCACCTCGATGTTGTGTTCGGCGTGGCCGACAAGCGCGGCGTGGGAGTGGATATCCACCTGCATGATGGCGGGACGCTCGGAATCTACGAGATCGAGCAGATTTGCCACAGGACGCGGGCGCTAGGGCTTCAGGGCAAGGTAGCTGTGAGCCACGCCTATGCGCTGGGGCAGGTGGATAGTGGGCTGCTGGCGCGGACCGCTGATCTGCTTGCCGCCTGTGGCGTCGCGATCATGACCATCGCGCCGCCCGACCATGCGTTTCCGCCGGTCGTGCCGCTTCGGGCCGCGGGTGTCACGGTGTTTTCGGGCTCGGACAATATCCGCGACAGCTGGTGGCCCTATGGCGATGGCGACATGCTGCGGCGCGCCAATGTGATCGGGCACCGGTCTTCGTTCTTCACCGACGCGCAGCTTGCAGAGGCCTTTGATATGGTCAGCGCGGCTGGCGCCAGGGCCCTTGGACTCGATGACTATGGGCTTTTAGTGGGCGCCAAGGCGGATTTCGTGGTGCTCGACGCCGCGCATGTTCCCGAAGCAGTGGTGGGCGTGCCCGCTGCGCGCGATGTCTACAAGGGCGGGCGGCTCGTGGGGCGGAACGGCGCGCTGCTTCAGGTCTGAGGAGCGGCGATGAGCCTCGACTTCGTTATCGACAATGCGGTGCTGCCGGGCCGGCCAGGGCTCTGGAGCCTCGGCGTTGCGGCGGGCAAGATCGCCGAGATTGCGCCGGAGATCGCCGCCGAGGTGCCGCGCGAGGATGCGGACGGGTGTCTGCTGTCGCCGGGGCTGGTCGAGTGCCACATTCATCTCGACAAGGCGGAGATCCTGGATCGCGTCGTCATCGCCGAAGGGACGCTGGGCGAGGCGGTTCGGGAGACGGCGAAGGCCAAGGCCAGCTTCACCGTAGAGGATGTGTACCGGCGCGCTGCGCAGGTGGTGGAACGCGCAGTTCTCAACGGTACGATGGCAATCCGCAGCTTTGTGGAGATCGATCCGCGCGCCGGGATGCGATCGTTCGAGGCGCTCAGGCGCGTGAAGGCGGATTACGCGCATCTCGTGGATATCCAGATCTGCGCCTTCGCGCAGGAGGGGCTGAGCAATGAGCCCGAAACCGAGCCGATGCTGGTCGCCGCGCTGGAGCAGGGCGCCGATCTCGTTGGCGGCTGCCCCTATACCGACCCGGACCCGGCGGGCCATATCAGCCGGATTTTCGACCTGGCGCAGCGCTTCGGGGTGGATGCGGATTTCCATGTCGATTTCGACCTGAAACCCGAGAGGGCCGACCTGCCGGAAATCATCCGGCAGACAGAGGCGCGGGGCTACCAGGGGCGCGTCGCGTGCGGGCATGTGACCAAGCTCGCTGCGATGCGAAAGGATGCGGTGGATGCCATTGCCCAGCAGTTGGCGGCGGTGGGGGTCGGCGTGATCACGCTGCCGGCGACCGACCTGTTCCTGCTCGGGCGCGACAGCCAGGGGCTTGTGCCGAGGGGCTATGCGCCGCTGATGCAGCTTCGCAGCCATGGCGCACTGACAGCGGTGGCGACCAATAATGTGCTGAACCCCTTCACGCCCTATGGCGATGCGAACCTCATGCGGATTGCAAATCTCTTCGCCAATGTCGCGCAGCTGAGCCGGGATGAGGATCTAGCCGCAGCGTTCGCCATGGTGACGAGCGACGCCGCGCGGATGATCGGCCTGAAGGCCGAGATCGTGGTGGGGGCGAAGGCTGATCTCGTGCTGTTCGATGCGGCGAGCGTATCGGATGCAGTGCGGCGGGTGGCGCAGCCGCTCAAGGGCTGGAAGGCTGGGCGGTTGAGCTTCGAGCGGCCGCAGGGGCGGGTTGTGGGGTAGTGCCAGCAGTTCGGCGCAGTGTCATCCCGACATAGGTCGGGATCCAGCTCGAGGTCGTTCGGCAGCCGCCAGGTGGCTGCTCTTGCACCTCAGGATGGGCCCCGACCTATGTCGGGGTGACATCGTGGGTGGGTCGATATCTGGGCCAAGCCAAAAGTCCGAAGTGGCGCGCCGGCAGATCGCGGGTGCTTCATAGCGCCATGCCGGTTTCCGCGTCGAAGACGTGAATGGCGCCTGGGGCGACGGCGAAGTTCAACGCATCGCCCGGACGGACGGTGAGGCTGCCATCGACCATGGCGCGGAGACGGGGACGGATGGCCTTCAGATCATCCTCTTCCTCAATGGCGCCGCCCGACAGCACCGTCGCGTCGGCTAGGTCGAGATGCAGAAGCAGGTTGGCGCCGAGATCCTCGACAAAGGCGCAGCGGGCCGAGATCGTGCCGGTGCCAGGGGCAAGAACGGGGCGCAGGGCTTCGGGCCGGATGCCGAGAATGACCTTCTTGCCAAGATGGTCGGCACAGCGCGCCCCGACCTCACCGAGCGGCAGGGTGAAGCTGCCGGCAATGGCGGACGCGCCGCCGCCTAGGGCCGCGATGGTCGCCTCGATGAAGTTGATCGGCGGGGAGCCTATGAAGCTTGCGACGAACAGATTGACCGGCCTGTCGTATAGCGCGCGTGGCGTATCGAGTTGCTGCAAGGTGCCCTTGTTCATCACCGCGACGCGGTCGCCCATGGTCATGGCCTCGACCTGATCATGCGTGACATAGACGGTGGTGACGGCGCTCAGCTTCTGCAGCTTGGCGATTTCGGCACGCATCTGGCCGCGCAGCCGCGCATCGAGGTTGGAGAGCGGCTCGTCCATCAGGAAGGCGTTGGGTGAGCGGACCAGGGCGCGGCCCATGGCGACGCGCTGGCGCTGGCCGCCCGAGAGCTTGGCCGGCTTGCGGTTAAGGTATTCGGTGAGTTCGAGCAGTTCGGCGGTTTCGCGCACCTTGCGGTCGATCTCGGTCTTGTCGACGCGGCGGACCTTGAGGCCGAAGGCGATGTTGTCGGCAACGGTCAGGTGCGGGTAGAGCGCATAGGACTGGAAGACCATGGCGATGTTGCGGTCGCGCGGGGCGAGGCCATTTGCGACATCGCCATTGATACGCAGTTCGCCGAGGGTGATGTCCTCGAGGCCAGCGATCATGCGGAGCGCAGTGGTCTTGCCGCAGCCCGACGGTCCGACCAGCACCATGAACTCGCCGTCGCGGATGTGGAGGTTGAGCTCCCGCACGGCGGAATGCCCGCCCTCATAGGTCTTGGAGACCTTGTCGAACACGATCTCGGCCATAGCCGGGGTCTCCTACTGCACGCCGTTGGTGGCGCCCTGAACGAAATAGCGGTTTAGGAACAAGGCCATCAGCACGATGGGGATAGTGGAAAAATGCGCCAGCGCGCCGAGCGAGCCCCAGGTGATGTCCTTGGTGCCATAGGCGGTGAGCAGGGCTACCGAAATGGGCTTGGAGTCGAGCTTCGTGAGGAACATCGGGTAGAGAAAGTCATTCCACGAGAACATGACGCAGAAGAGCACGCAGGCGATGATGCACGAGCGAGCGGCCGGGACAGCGACCTTCCAGAACGCGCCGATCTGCGTGCAGCCATCCGTCATGGCCGCTTCCTCCATGTCGCGCGGCAGGGCGCGGAAATAGGAGAACATCATCCAGGTGACGAAGGCGCAGTTGAGCATGGTGTTGATGATGATGACCGCCCACCAGGTACCCAGCAGTCCGATGTCGCGCATCATCAAATAGAACGGTATGAGCGAGGCGATAGCCGGCACCATTCGGATCGCAAGGAAGAAGTAGGCGAAGCCTACGGCATATTTCGACCGCGAGCGGGCGAGCGCATAGCCCGCGGGCACACCAAGCAACAGCGACAGGATAGTGGTGCCGATCGAGATGATCACCGACGAGCGGACCAGCGATCCGACATCGAAATAGGACAGTACTGCGCGGAACTGGTCGAGTGTGGGGGTGAAATCGAGGCGCGGCGGGATGGAGAATATCTGGTTCGAAGGCTTGTAGGCGGTCGTGATGAGCCAAACTACCGGCAACAGGAAAAGCAAGGTGATGACGAACACCGCGGCGCGTTCTGCAAAGACCTGGCGGGGTGAGACATGTGCCATCGCGCTTACTTCCCGTTGATCCGCACATCGGCGCCACGGACGACCAGCAAGAGCACCGCGGCCATGATGGCTATGAAGATGATGGTGAGGTTGCCGATGGCGGAGGCGTAGCCAATGTTGAAGAATTGCAGGCCTTCCTTCACCGCGAGCACCATGAGTGTGTTGGTGGCGTCGTTCGGCCCGCCGCCGGTGGTGACAAAGACCGAGTCAAAGACCCGGAATGCATCCATGGTGCGCAGCACAAGCGCGAGGAAGATCGAGGGCAGCATCAGCGGCATGATGACCATCGTGAAGCGCTGCCATGCCGTAGCGCCGTCCGCGCGGCTTGCCTCGAGCACATCATTGGGTAGGCCCTTCAGTCCCGCGAGCAGGATGAGTGCCATCAGTGGGGTCCATTCCCAGACATCAATGAAGATCAGCACGCCGAGTGCCGTGCTGGCGTCAGACAGGAGACCCGTGCGCGGCCCGATGCCGGCCTGGGCGAGGAAATAGCCGACGAGGCCGTAATCGGCGCCGAGCAGCGCCTTGTAGATGAGCCCGACCACGAGCGGCGTGATGGTGGCGGGAATCAAGAGGAAGGCGAGGGCGATGCGGTTGAAGCGCCCGTCGCGCCAGAGCAGCAGCGCGAGGATGAAGCCGAGGACGAGCTGCAACGTGACGCTGGTGAGCGTGAACTGGAAGGTGTTGATGATCGCCTGGCGGGCGGAGCGGTCGGAGAATATCTCGACATAGTTGTCGAGCCCGACGAAGCTGGTGCGCTTGGGCTTCAACAGGTTGTAGTTGAAGAACGAATAGAAGGCGCCCTGGGCCAGAGGCCAGACGCCGACCGCAAGCACGTAGAGAATGGCTGGCGTCGCCATGAAGAACAGAAAGAACCGGCGCGCATCGGTGAAGTTGCGGCGGATTGGGCCGGACTCCTTGAGCTTCGGCGATACGGCTCTGGGCGCGCTCATCACGGTCCTTCTGGGGCGTTTCAGTCTGGTGCGCTCCCCGCCCTTTCGGGCGAGGAGCAGGGCTGAACCCGTCGGAGGGACTTCGGGTCAGATATCGTCCTCATCCTGAGCTTGTCGAAGGATGAGGGTGACCGGAACGGTGACACCTGCCATTCGAGCCCTGCTCTCATGGCCTTCTTCGAGGAAATCGCTCAACCGGAGCGATTTCTGTTCTCTCGAAGTTCGACAGGCTCGCCATGAGGTCACCAAGTGCGGGTCAGAAGAGCTTTTCGGCTTCGGCCTGCGCCTCATCGAGGGCGGCCTTTGGCTCCGCGGCGCCGGCCAGCACGGCGTTCACGGCCGAGCCGAGAATGTCCTGGATTTCCGGGTATTGCGGGATGCGCGGGCGGTAGTCGCCATTGCCGTTTTCATAGGTGGTGGCGACGACCGGCAGGAAGTCGAACTTGGCGGTCAGGTCCGGGTCGGTCATCTGCGACTTGCGCATGAAGGAGCCGGCGCCGAGGAGGTTGAACTCCTTGTGTACGGGCTTGCTCACCAGCCACTTGATGAAGGTCCAGGCGGCTTCCTTCTGCTTGTCGTCGATATCGGCATTGATGGCCATGCCCCAGCCGCCCACGCCATACTCGGGCTTGAGGCCGGCCGCGACCGGTGCGGTGGCGATGGCGACCTTGCCGACGACCTTCGAGATCGAGGGGTCGGAATAGCCCGGCGCGCCCACCGACCATGTCTGCATCTGGGCAGCCAGACCCTGGCGGAAGCTCTCTTCACGCCCACCCCAATCATACTCGATGGCACCCGGAGGGGCCGTTTCGGCGAAGAGCTGCTTGTAGACTGTGAGACTGTTGATATTCGCTTCGGAGTTGAGCGCCGGCTTGCCGTCGGCCCCGAGGATGGAGCCGCCCATCTGGGTGTTGTACTGCATCCAGTCCTGCGCGACGGCAGGGCCTTTCTGCCCGTTGGCGACGAAGCCATACTGGTTCTTTGACGGGTCGGTCAGCTTCTTGGCGTTCTCGACCAGCTCTTCCATGGTCGCGGGCGCCTTGAGGCCAGCGGCGTCGTAGAGATCCTTGCGATACGCAAGCACATTGGCATAGGCCGCAAAGGGGAAGGCGACATACTTGCCGTCATACTGGCCGAGAGCCGAGAGTATGACTGGGTAAAAGTCGTCGAGTTCGAGTTCGGCGGCGTCGCGCTTCACCCAATCGGTGAGATCGACCGAGTAGCCATTTTCCGCATAGGCGCCGGCCCAGACGATATCCATGGTCACGAGGTCGTAACCCTTGGTAT
>CAYPYV010000085.1:0-13111 GCA_964414845.1 uncultured Devosia sp.
GTCTCGCCCTCCCCCGCATCTTCATAGGCGAGGATGTTGAGCGGCTCCGCATCGAGCCCGAGCTTCTGGCACTGGTAGACCAGCGCATCCTCGCGTCCATGCGTCACCCAGATACGGCTCGCACCCGTCTCGAGGATGGATTGGTTGAGTTCACCCCAGTCGCAGTGGTCGGAGATGACCAGAGGGAGTTCGACGCCCGATTGCTTGGCGCGCTGCTTGACGCTCATCCAGCCTGACGCGACGGCGAGCACAGGATCGGGCAGACGGCGGCTCCAGCGGTCCTTGATGGCGGAGGGCGGCGCAATGACGATCTGCCCGGCGAGGTCGGCCTTCGTCGCTTCAGTGGCGGGGCGCAGATCACCCAGGGCAATGCCGCGCGCTTCGTAGAGGGCGCAAAGCCGCAGCATGGCGCCATGCAGCCAGATTGACCGGTCATAGCCCGCATCGCGGATCAGCGCGATCACCCGTTGCGCCTTGCCCAGCGCATAGCAGCCGACGACATGCGCGCGCTCGGGATAGGCGGATAGCGAACCGAGCAACCGCGCGATTTCGTCCTGCGGCTTCGGATGCTGGAAGACCGGCAGGCCGAAGGTGGCTTCGGTGACGAGCAGATCGCAATGCACCAGCTCGAAAGGCTGCGCGGTGCGGTCGCGGAGCCGCTTGTAGTCACCGGTGACGACGATGCGCATGCCCTTGTGTTCGAGCAGCACCTGCGCCGAGCCCAGTATATGCCCGGCAGGGAAGAACGTGATGGTGACATCGTCGACCCGAAGCGGCACGCCGAACTCGAGCGGCTGGAACCTGCTCGCGCAATTGGCGCCATAGCGCTCCTGCATGATGGCGATGGTATCGGGCGTTGCGAGCACTGCCCCGTGGCCGGCACGGGCATGGTCCGCGTGGCCATGCGTGATGATGGCGCGCTCAACCGGCTGCGGCGGGTCGATAAAGGCGTTGATCGGGGTGACGCAGAGGTCGCGCGCGAGAAAAGGCATGCCCCTGATAACGCCGCGATTGCGGCCGCGGTTCAAGTCTCGCGGCCGTCAGCTGCTGCCGATGGCCTCACAGCACCTTGGTGATCGTGAGGAAATCGCCGCGCTCGGCATTCGCGGCGCGGATGGCCTTGTCGGAGCCGAGCACCACCACTTCGCCGCGCCTCGCGACTTCGGCCAGCGCCTCCCCAAGGGCCTTGAAGTCGGCCTCGGTCGCTCCGAGGATTTCATCTCGGCGGCGCTGCCGGTCTTCCGCGCTGTCGCCGGTCAGTTCCCATGCAAGCGCGGTGAAGCCCTTGGCATCTGGCAGCCGATAGGTATCGACGGAACCGATGACGCCGATGATCGAACGGACGAGGTCCTGCGCGCCGACGCCAGCTGTCAGGAACTTCGCTGCACCATCATAGGCATCGAGCGTTTCGAGCAGGTTCGGGTCACGATAGGAGGTGAAGGCGAATGTGCCCGAGAACGGATCGAGCCCGGACGAGCCGCCATAGGCGCCACCCTGCACGCGCACCTTGTCCCACATATAGGTGGTGTTGAGGTGCTTGATGGCGACGGCCGTTCCGCCATTCGGCTGGAAGCCGATGCCCTTGAGATTAGTGCCCTTGGCCACGTAGTTGACCTGGCCGGGGAAGGTGAGACCCTCCGACAGCGGCGAGGGGTGATAGCCCCAGCCCTCGGCTGCCGGACCGGCGCCTTCCGGCAAGCCGGCAATGAAGGCTTCGAGCTGCGGGCGGAGCGCTGCTGTGGCGAAACCATCGGCGGTGACGTTCGCCACCATGCCCTTCCGCCCGATCAGGAGCGTGCGGATTTCTTCGAACTTGTGCTGCACCGAGGCCCAGTCGCTGTCGATCTCCTCGGCCAATTGCTTCAAGAAGAAATAATGCGATACGCCCCCCAGCTTTTCTGTGAACCAGTCGGGCTCGGAGAACCCGGCGCGGAGCCGCATCGAGACAATGCCATTGCCCATCCCGGCGAGGGAGGATTCGAAGCCGGACTTGGCTTCGAGCACCATCTGCCGGATGCGGTCCCGGTTATCGAGCCGCGCATCGGTGAGCACGTCGTGCATGATGGACAACATGTCGCCCACATGGTCGGGCGTCGCCTTGCCGCGGATGAATAGCCACGCCGCAGTGCCTGCCTCGTCGCGACGGCTGGAACTCCAGCGCGACGCGCCGACCCCGCCTGTGGTGCGGCCGATGCGCTGCATCAGCGAGACGAAATCTTCCTTCGATGTGCCCGTCTGGGTCAGCGACCGCATGAAGAGCGGCAGGTACGGCAGCAGCCGGCCCGGCAGCGCGTGAAGATCGAAACCCAGGTCGAGATAGACCACGCCATTGGTGTGGAGTTCATGGCCATAGACCGGCACGCCGGCCAGTTCGCCCTTGTCGGTGGGAATGGGCTTGTTGCTGCGCGGCAGATCGGCAAGGCCGAGCGCCGGGATCTTCGCAAGCGCCTCGGGCGGATCGACGGCCTCCTGCAATGCCTTGAGCCGCTCGGTTTCGGCCGCGACCTGCGCGAGGCCATCGGCATCGAGCGCCGACTGCGCCGCATCGAGCCGGGCGCGCTCCACCGCCTGGTCGCGGGCTGCCTTTTCCGGATCCGGCGTGAGCAAGACGGTACTGCGATGCTGGTTGGAGAGGAGATAATCGCGGATCAGGCCTTCGAAATAGCGCTCGCCCAGCGCCAAACGGGATTTCAGCGCGGCAAGCGGCGCCTCGAAGGTCAGCGGCTCGAGCGGATCGCCGTCATGGAGCCACGACCCCATGGCGCGGAACATCAGCGCGATGCCGCGCGGAAACGAGCCGGTATTGTTTTCGCGGAGCGCGAACTCGGCCGAGTTCATCGCCGCCTCGATGGTCAGTGGGTCGATGCCCTCCTTCGCGAGCCGTTCGAGCTCGGAGAGGATCAGTGCCTCGACCTTGTCGGCATCTGCGGCATCGATGCCCTTGAGCCCGAAGGTCCAGTATGGCTGGCGAATGCCCTCGACATAGCCCGAGCCAGTGAGGCCCTCGCCGCGCCCGGAATCGATCAGTGCCTTCCTGAGCGGAGAGGCCGGTGTGCCGACGAGGATGGATTCGAGCACGTTGAGGCCGAGCGACAGCTCGGGATCTGTCACCTCGTCGAGCATCCAGTTGACCGATACCATGGCCGCCTTGCGGCCCGCCTCTTCGGGGCTTGCCGCATAGGTTTCGGTCTTCCTGATCGGGGCCGACCAGCGCTGCTGCAGGGTGACATCGGCCTTGGGATCGATCGGGTCGAACAGGCTGAAATACTCTTCCAGAAGCTCCAGCCGCTTCAGCGGATCATCATCGCCATAAAACACCACCCGCGAATTGGACGGGTGATAGAAACGGCGGTGGAATTCCTTGAAATAGGCATAGGTCAGGTCCGGGATCGCTGCCGGGTCGCCGCCCGAATTCACGCCATAGGTCGTGTCCGGATAGAGCGACAGCTGGCTGACCTTGCCGAGCACCGCGGCCGCCGAGGAATAGGCGCCCTTCATTTCGTTGAAGACCACACCCTTGAACACCATCGGACCCTGGGTGTTGTCGAGCTCGTAGTGCCAGCCTTCCTGCCGGAATGTATCCTCGGAGATCAGCGGGAAATAGACGGCGTCGAGATACACATCGACGAGGTTGTAGAAGTCCTTGAGGTTCTGGCTCGCGACCGGATAGGCCGTCTTGTCCGAAAACGTCATGGCGTTGAGGAAGGTGTGGAGGCTGCCCTTCAGCAGTTCCACGAAGGGCTTCTTCACCGGGTACTTGCGGCTTCCGCACAGCACCGAATGTTCGAGAATATGCGCGACGCCGGTCGAATCCTCGGGCGGGGTCTTGAGCGTGACACCGAACACCTTGTTCTCGTCGTCATTGATGAGGCTCAGCACCTCGGCGCCGGTCTTCCTGTGCCGGTAGAGCTTGGCGAGGGAGCCGATCTCGCTGATCTCCTGGGTGCGAACGAGATCGAAGGCGGCGTGGTCGGTCATGTCGGGGAAACTCGGCAATAGAAAAAGCTGAGGCTAATCTAGGGGTGCGGGCAGCCGGATGGAAGAGCCAGCGGGGCACCCATGCACCTGCTCCTGTTGACAGGTTCCGGGCGCAAGCGGAGATAGGACCGACCTCCTCCCCGAAAGGTGCCACCCATGACTGTCCCGCCTTCCATTGCGCCGATGACGGCGCAGATGTCGACGCCGACCGATCCGGTGAACAAGGACTGGTGGCGCGGCGCGGTGATTTACCAGGTCTATCCGCGCTCCTTTCAGGATCACAATGGCGACGGAGTCGGCGACCTCGTGGGTATCACGGAGCGCATCGACTACATTGCCGATCTGGGCGTCGACGCAATCTGGCTAAGTCCCTTCTTCACCTCGCCGATGAAGGATTTCGGCTACGACGTGTCGAACTACCGCGATGTCGACCCGATCTTCGGCACGCTCGGCGATTTCGACCGGTTGCTCGAAAAGGCGCATTCGCGCGGGCTGAAGGTGATCATCGACCAGGTGATCAGCCACTCCTCCGACAAGCATCCATGGTTTCAGGAGAGCCGGCAGAGCCGCACCAACCCCAAGCACGACTGGTATGTGTGGGCCGACCCCAAGCCCGATGGCACGCCGCCCAATAACTGGCTTTCGATCTTCGGCGGCTCGGCCTGGACCTGGGACAGCCGCCGGATGCAGTATTACCTGCACAATTTCCTCGCGAGCCAGCCGGACCTCAACTTCCACAATGTCGAGGTGCAGGACGAGCTGCTTTCGGCCATGCGCTTCTGGCTCGATCGCGGTGTCGACGGCTTCCGCCTCGACACGGTGAACTTCTACTTCTGCTCGCTGGGGCTCGAGGACAACCCGGTCGTGAAGCCCGAGGACTTCAATGCCTCGACCGCGCCGGCGGTAAACCCCTACAATTTCCAGGAGCATGTCTATGACAAGAGCCGCCCGGAGAACCTTGCCTTTCTGCAACGCGTGAGGGCGCTGCTCGACGAGTATCCGGGTACGACCAGCGTCGGCGAGATCGGCGACAGCCAGCACCAGCTCGAAATCATGGCCGAATACACCTCGGGCGGCGACAAGCTGCACATGGCGTATACGTTCGATTACCTGGGCGGCGAGTTCAGCCCCGGGCACTTCAAGAAGTCCATCGATCTCAGCGAATCCGAAGCGCCCGATGGCTGGATCTGCCTCGCCTTCTCCAACCACGACGTTGTGCGCCATGTCAGCCGCTGGATGAACCACGGCGATCGCGAAGCCTTCGGGCGGCTCGCCGCGCGACTGATCCTCACCATGCGCGGATCGGTCTGCCTCTACCAGGGCGAGGAACTGGGGCTGACCGAAGCGGAGCTCGGCTTCGAGGATCTGGTCGACCCCTATGGCATCGAATTCTGGCCCGAGTTCAAGGGCCGCGACGGCTGCCGTACGCCGATGGTTTGGCAGAGCCAGCGGCATCTCGGCGGCTTCTCGTCCGCTTCAAAGGCCTGGCTCCCGGTGCCGTCCGACCATCTCGGCAAGGCGGTCGACGTGCAGGAGCAGTCGAACGCCTCGATGCTGCACCATTACCGAGCCTGGCTCAGGTTCCGGAAAGACAATCCGGCGCTGCAGAACGGTACGATTGAAACGCTCGATGCGCCTGACGGCGTCCTCATGTTCACCCGCACGCTGGGCAGCGAGCGCTGGCTCATCATCCACAACATGTCCGCGGAGGACGTGACCGTGACGCTGCCCGCGGGACTGGCGGTTGCGCCGGTGGAGGCACCGTCGACAGTGACGGACGTCAGCCATGGCAGTGTCGTGCTGCCGGCATTCGGAAGCTTCTTGGGGCGGGCTGCCTAACCCGCCCGCACGAGGTCCGGCGGCACGAAAAGCGAGAACAGCGTGCCGCCCGCAGCCGCCGGATCGACGGTCAGCTTCAGTGCATTCACCGCCAGCAGAGACCGCGTGAGGGCAAGACCTACCGACGAACGCACCGGCATGAGCGCTTCGCCATTGCGCCCCAGCCCATCGCGGAACACCACGAAGCGCTCGCCCAGATCTCGGCGCGGGTCGCCGCTGTCGCGCACGTTTACCACGACCGCGCCATTATCTTCGCGCTGTGCCGAGAGGATGACCGAGCCACCCGGCGGCGTCTGGTCGATCGCACTGGCCAGGAGATTCAGCACCGCCTGCGTCAGCGAGGCCCGATCGGCCGAGATATGCGGCAGGTGCTCGCTGACGGCGCTGCGCACAAAAACCCGCGCCTGCGCCGCCTGCCCACGCACCCGGACAAGGCAGGATTCGAGCAGGCTCGCGAGGTCGATCTCGTCGGGCTCGAGCGGATAGCGGCCTTCGCTGAGACGTGTGTAATCGTCGAGTTCGCCGACGAGCAGCGCCATTTCCTCGCCGGCCGACTTGATGTCGGTGGCGTATTCCTCGGCGCGGCCGGCCTCGTTGCCCAGCCGGATCATGTCCGCAAAGCCAATGACGGTATTGAGCGGACGGCGCAGGCCGCGGCTGATGCGCGCAAGGATGGAGGGTTCGATCTCGGCGCCGGTTACCTGGTCGGCATCTCCTGTTTCAGCGCGAGCGCCGCGCCGCCGGATGAAGCCGAAATAGCCCGCAATGATACCCGCCTGACCCTCGGCAAACAGGATGAGGTCGCGTTCGCCCTCGGCGAGCGGCAACACCACGGCAGGGCGGGAAGTCTCGGCGAAGCGCGCCGGGCGCTCGAGAAAGCTGCGAAGCTCCGGCACGCTCGCGGGCGCGACCAGACCGGCGAGGGCCCGACCTTCGAGGTCGGCTTCCGGCCGGCCGAGCAGCACACGTCCATGCAGCGACACCAGGGTGACGAGCCCGGCACGATCGGCCATGAGGAACCCGTCCTCGGCGGTTTCGGCAGCGAGTTCGGCAAAGGTGCGCACGGCGGCTTCGTGGCCGAGGCGGGTTTCGGCCGTGGCCGCCGAAAGCATGAGCGCGGGCTTGCCATGCCAGCCGATCGACTGCAGCCGCGCCGATACCGGCAGGGCAGTGCCATCGGATTTCACCAGTCGGGTTACCGGCCCGGCGACGAGCTCGGTCGGGAACACCGATTCGAGCCCGGCACGACGCAGCGACTCGACGCTCTCGTGGCCGAGCAGCTCCGTCATGGCGCGATTGGCAAAAAGCACCTGCTGGTCGCGGAAGATGAGGATGCCGAGCGGCAACCGGTTGAGCACCAACGTTTCGCCGGGCAGAGACACCAGCGATGTGTCAGCAGGCGCGGCCGGCGCCTTCGGCTTGTCCTCCGGGCGCGGATTGGCGACGCGGTCGGACAGGATGCGGCCCAACTCGTCGAAATTGTAGCGTGACACCCGCTCGACCGTCTCGCGATCGGGGATACCGGACTCGGTACCAGCCAGCTCATCGGCGGAAAGCCCGACGGCGCCCGTCTCCACCGGCTCCGGCAGCTCGTCATCCGGGCCTTCGGCAGGGGGCTGAGCAGCCGGTGCAAGGGGAGTGAACCCGCGCCCGACGACGCGCCAAACCGTCACCGGGCCATCGTAGGCGGGAGCCTCGGTAGTGTTGGAACCGGCGGCGTCTGGCGCACCAGGCGCGGCCGCTTCGACAATCTCGGCCGGCGGCTTGGCAAGGAGAGCCGCGGGCTGCTCGGCAACTTCAACCAGCGACACGGAAGCCTCTGCAACAAGGGCACCGGGAGATGTCGCCTCGAAGGTCTCGGCCGACGCATCTTCCGCAAACTGCTCCGCCGCCGCATCGGTGATCAAGGCGCCGATCGCATCTTCGGCGGGCATCGGCTCGGCTTGATGCGGCGCTGGGTCGATCCCTTCGTCCTCGCGGAGGGATGCGATGGTCGGCACGTCCAGCGACCCCGCCCCGACGACCTCGGACTCCGCCGCAGGAGCCAAAGGGGCTTCAATCTGTCTGCTTTCTTCGGCAGCGGGTGCAGGCGGCGGCAGGTCGGGCGGCGGGCCGGCAAAGTGTTCGTCGGCGGGGCCAAGCGGCTCATAGAGCCCTTCATCCACCATCAGGGCATCGAAAAGCTCGGAAAGGCTCTGCGTTGACCCGCCCGGCCATGGCGAGATGGTCTGGCGAGGCCCGAGGGGTTCGGACGCGGTCCCGCCAACGGGCGCCTCCGGTTGCAGGTCCTTGGCCGGAGCGTCGAATTCGCTCGCCTCGACCTCCGGACCGATATCGAAAATGGCAATCGGTGCCGATGGCGCTGCCTCTGCCCGGTCCACAGCCGGTAGCGACGTCTCCGCTGCTGTGAAGACCAGCAGCATCGCGTCTTGCGGGCTGGCACGAAAACGGCTGAGCGCCACATGCTGCCCGCCGATGAGGAAGGTGCCGCTATCGCCCTCGGCGAGCGGCGGCAAGCCTTCGCTTTCGATCTGCGGGGCATAGCGCTCGGCGGCGGCAGCGGAGCCGGTGGCGATCTGCCCGTCTTCGTTTACCAGCAGGTAGTCGCTGCCTTTGGGGAACAGTGCGAGCGGCAACCGGTCATCCCGAGCGCCTTGCTCGACGCGCGCCGCCAATTGCTCCGGCGCGACGGCGTCCACCCCGACGATCAGCAGACCGGGCTGCCCATCCGGCAGCGCCAGGGGTGTGCAATGGCAGGTTGTGGCCAGGGGGCGGTCGCCGGCAAGGAACTGCACGCGGCTCAGGCTGGTGCGCCCCGTTGTTCCAAGCCGCATGAGTCGGGTGATCTGCCCACGGATCGGCACCGCTTCAACCGGCGATGCGACGCGGCCATGGCGTGAACGCGCAGCAAAGGCGGCCGCGGCCTCGTTGCGCCAAACGAGCTCCGCACCGTCCTGAGACCAGAGCCAGGCGGGTCGCGCATCGGCCCAATGCATGAGCACCCGGCGCGCCGTCGGCGATTTGATCCAGTGCTGATCCACACCCTACTCTTCCCGGTTTGTGCCAGTTTGGTACAAACCGAACGCGGAACTTAATGGAACGTTTATGTATCGCGCCCTCGGGACCCGGTCCAGACCAGCGCGCCGTTCGAAGAAACCATTCGCTGCCAATGGTTAAGCGAGGACCCAACAGAGGCCAAAATCGAGGCTTGCCAAAGCGAGCGACCGAAACTATGGTCCGCGCGTTTTCCGGGCCGCCTTAGCTCAGTTGGTTAGAGCACTAGATTGTGGATCTAGGGGTCCCCCGTTCGAACCGGGGAGGCGGTACCATCCTCACCCGCCCGGAAATCCTCCCTTGCCCATGCTGTTTTTCTGATCTGCAGGCGATTGCGTTTGACTTGTGGTCAAAAAGCGCAGACAGTCGAAAGATACGTTTTCTGCCGCCCGGTGGGCGGATCTGATCTCCGGCACTGCCGGCGGCTTGGCTTTCTATCCGAACTGCAAACGTTGTTAGGCCCTCGACGCATGCTGCGCGAGGGTAATCGCTCGTTTGCTAAGCTTCGAGCACTGCAAGAAAGGCGCCGCAAAATGCACACCGGCACCGTGAAGTTCTACAACTCCACCAAGGGCTTCGGCTTTATCTCCCCCGAGACCGGCGGCAAGGACGCGTTCGTCCATGTTTCCGCCATCGAGCGTTCGGGCATGTCGACCCTCAACGAAGGCCAGCGCGTGACCTATGATCTGGAACGCGGCCGCGACGGTCGTGAGTCCGCCGTAAACCTCCGCGCGGCGTAATCCGCCCGACTGAACCGGCGGTGGGCGTCCCAGATGCCCGCTGCCTGCTCCGGGAGCCTTGCGCCAACGCCTGCGCGCTCCCCAAGAGCCCGGACATCCGCGCGATCCCGCCGGTAGGTAAGTCCGGTACATGGCAAGGAGCGCGACATGCAGCATCGCTATCGCCTGGGTGAGACGCTTGATCTGCGCGCCAACCCGCGACTGAGCAACAGGCCCTCGGGCCCATGCGAGGTGCTGGCCTGTCTTCCCCACGACAAGGGCCCGCTGCTCTATCGCGTCAAATGCATCGCTGAGAACAACGAGCGCGTGGTCGAGGAATCCGACCTGTCGCCGTCTTCGGACCGCATCGAAGCGACGCCCAGCGAAAGCGCCCGGTTCAGCATCGCCATTCCACGCAAGTAACGGGTCGTGCCGTCCTCAGGCAGGGCGCCGCCGCTATCCATCCGCTGAACGTCACATGAACGCAGCGTTTGGGGCTTCTTCAGTTCTTGCCGCTACACTTGCGCTGTCACCATGGAGTGAAGTGGGCGAACCAAAGGCCCTGCACCCGCGTTACGGCGACAGAGGAGTAAGCGAGTGATGGAACGGCGCGTAAAGACGGAAATCCAGCCCCCGATGGTCGGCGCAGGAAGGCTTTGGCTTGCGGCCAAGGAAGGCCGAGCCATGCGCCGCCCACATGTCCTGCCGGCAGACCGCCCCGAACTTCCCATGTTGGTCAGCTTCGAAGGGTTGAGTCCCGAAGAGCAGCACAAGGCGCTCGCGGCCTTCCCCGGCGGACGCCGCTTCGTGCTCGCGAGCTGACTTCAGCCTCTACAGCCAGCCGCGTCGCTTGAAATACAGGTACGGCAGCACGGCGGAGATCACCATCAGCACCAGCGCCAGCGGGTAGCCGAAGGGTAGGTGCAACTCGGGTATCAGGTCAAAATTCATGCCATAGATCGACGCGACCAGCGTCGGCGGCAGGAAGACCACGGCCGCGACCGAGAATATCTTGATGATCTGGTTCTGCTCGAGGTTGATCAGACCGAGCGTCGCATCGAGCAGGAAATTGATCTTGCTCGACAGGAATGCCGCGTGGTCGCTGAGCGAGGCCACGTCGCGCTGGATGATCTTGAGGCGCGTGCGCACTTCTTTCGCCGTGGCTTTGCTCGATACCTCGTCGATGGCGGTGTGATAGCTGGTGAGGCGGCTCATGCTCACGAGGCTTTCGCGAAACATGGTGAGCAGGTCGCCCTGCTTGCCGATCCGCTCGATCACCGTCTGCAGGTTGCGGGTCTTCTTCGATACCTTCGTGTCGGTGGGCCGGAACACCTCGTTCGAGATGCGGTCGACCACGTCGCCAGTGCGTTCCAGGCTGTCGGCGATGCGATCGATGAGGGTTTCGATGATGCCCAGCATGACCAGCTCGCCCGTCCGGCAGGAAATGGCGTTGGGCCGCTGCGCACGCGCCACGAAGGCCGGGATCGAGCGCGGCTCGTCATGCCGTACGGTGATCAGGGTCTGGCCCTTGATGATGAAGGTAATCGGCGTCTTGCGGGGCTCGTCGCTCTCGAGAGCACTCAGCGCGATGATGGTGAGGAATTCCGCGCCGTCTTCGCTGTAGAGCCGGGAGGAGATCTCGATCTCCTCCATCTCGGCCATGGTGGGCAGCGTCAGCCCGAGCTGCTTCTCGACAAGCTGGTTCTCGTCCTTGCTACCATTGTAGAGGTCGATCCAGACCAGCGGTGAGGTCGCGACGCTGTCGTCGGCTGCTGCGATGGAAACGGGTGCCACGGCGGCCAGCGCATCGCGCCGGACCAGCTGCGCCCCCTGGTAAGCATAGGCATTGAGCATTGGCGAGCTCCTTGGGCAGGTGCGTTCAGACCCTGCCGGCGCTCGTCAGCGGGACGAGGGCGTCAGAGCCGAACCTGGATCGATAGTCGACTTCGACCGTCGGGGTTCATGGGGATCAGATCCTGTTCGGGAAGCGGCGCCAGTGGCACCGACACGGGCTCAATGGCCCCATTTCCGCGCCCTGTCAACACGTTGGCGCCCCTGCCGCCCGATCACTTATTTTGCCAGCCGGAGATTGGCGAGTTGGTCGGCGATGGAGCTGAACACCGAGACGAGATCGGACGAGCTTGCCGGGAAATAGGCGTAGCCGGCGCCGCTCGAGCAATCCTCCAGCAATTGCGTGGTCGCGGTGGGGTTGGAGGTGGACGAAACCGCGAGCCCGACCGTGTAGATGGCGATGCCGGCCGCCTTGGCATTGGTGCAGGTGGCGAGCATGCGCGCATCCATCTCGGCCTGCAGCTGGGCATCGGTCGAGCTCAGGTCGCCCAGCCGCGCATTATAGGGATAGCCGTAGTAGGAATAATAGGTCGCCCCATTCATGTTGTTCTGCTGGTAGGCAGTGTTCTCGCCATCCGTCATCACGATCATCACCTTCGAGGTGAGGTTCGAATAGGCGAGCCCCTCGGTGAATGGCGCCGTGGGCGAGAGCACGCGGAACCCCCACTCCACGCCGGCGTGGATGTTTGTACCGCCCTGCGGCGCGAGCGCGTCGATGGCGCTCGTCACCGCGCTCTTGGTGCTGGTCAGGGGTAGGATCGGATTGACAGGACAATCGCCGTTCGGCCCCTTCACGCTCGCCTGGCTGATGCCCGAAGGGGCATTGCCATTGTACTTGCAGAGCCGCTCCTGCACCTCGCGATCGGTGAAGCTGTAGTTGCAGGTGATGTCGCGTCGGATCTGGAAGCGCCGGGATGAGCCGGAGCCGGAGCTCGACACGGTCGTGTAGGTTGTGTTGCAGGTCGGGTTGTTGCCACCGATCTGGCTGGGCTGCGTCGTCGCGGCCGGCGACACCGCATTGCCGTTCTGGTCGAGCTGCGAATAGGAGTTGGTGGTGCGCGTCTGGTCGCAGGTCGCCGAGTCGTAATTGTTGGCGTTCTGCGTGCAGCTGTACTTGTTCTGGGTCCAGCTCCAGCTGCCGCGATCCTTGTTCGTGCAGCTTGCCGGCCGGTCATTGAGGTAATTGTTGTTGTAGCCGCCCGAATCCGGCTCGTCCGGCGCGAAATAGGGCGTGAACATCGAATAGGGCACCGCGCTGCTCGGCAGCGTGTCATCGGTGTCGTAAAGCCGCTGGGGAGACGATGCGGTGTCGTGGATGCGACCCTCCACGCAGCCGCCCCAGCTCATGCCGGTCATCGATGCCATGGTCGATATTCGGTCGATTGTTCCGGCAAAGGGCGTGGCCTCATTGTCGTCGCTGTCGAAATTGTTGCGGGTGAGCGCCGAGTTGGCGCCCGATCGATCGAGCCAGCTGGCGCTGGCATTGCCGGTACCGACATTGACCGCGAGGGTGAAGGGCACGATGGCAATCTTGACATCGGTCGAGGTGGCGGTGGTCGCGGTGGAGTTGCAATCGCCGTTGAACAGGATGTTCTCGGCGCACTTGGCCGCGGCTATCAGGTTGGTCATCCGGCTCGACTGGTTCATCGAGTTGGAATTGTCGAGCACCA
>CAYPYV010000086.1:0-13043 GCA_964414845.1 uncultured Devosia sp.
AGCGAGCGGGCCCGCGTCGATGAGGCGATAGAGCGCGGCGCGAACCTTGGTCTTCGACATGGGCGGGTGGATTACATCCTCGGGTACGGACCTCTTCATCAACTTATCCTAACCAGACTGGCTGCATAGCCAAGCCCCGACAGCCGCCGATTGTTCCAAAAGTGCCGATCGACTATCGATTGATTTCCGATGGCCGGGAACCGGTCGGTTTCGCAATCCAGCAAGGGCCGTAGTTCATGACTCAGGATCTGGCGCGCATCCGGGCATTCGTGCAGGTCTTCGACGCCGGAGGGTTTTCGTCTGCGGCGCGGGTGCATGGCCGCTCCAAGGCTCTGCTGTCGAAATATGTGACTGACCTGGAAGACTACCTCGGTGTGCGGCTGATGAACCGCACCACGCGCAAACTGAGCCTGACGGAGGCCGGTGAAGCCTATTACCGGGAAGCGAGTCAGCTGCTGCAGCAACTTGACGATCTCGACTCCACCATTTCGGATCAGACAGCGGAGCCTCGCGGCATGATCCGGATATCGGCGCCGCGGAACTTTGGCGAGACGACACTGGCGCCCGCAATCTTCGGATTTGTCGCCAAGAACCCGATGGTGTCGCTGGATTATCGGCTCGAGGATCGGTTTGTCGATCTCGTCGAGGAGGGCATCGACGTGGCGATCCGCATCTCGACAATGTCGGATTCGTCGTTGATTGCCCGGAAGCTTGGCGATATCCGGCACATCATCTACGCTTCTCCCGACCTGATCCGTCGTGTCGGTAAGCCCGAGCGGCCGGATGACCTGCGGGGCAAGCCCTGCATTCTCGATACCAACATGCCTTCGCACACAAGCTGGCGCTTCGTAGACGATGGCCAGACGATCTCGGTGCATGTAGGTGGCCCTGCCCGCGTCAACTCGCCCGTGGCGTCGATGCAGGCGGCAGTGGCAGGCCTTGGCTTTGCCATGATACCCGCCTACCTCGCTGAGCCGCTGGTGGCTGAAGGCAAGCTGCTTCGGGTACTCGACGAGAGCATGACCGAGGGCCCGAATCTGATGGCCGTTTACCCCCACCGGCGACACCTTGCCGGCAAAGTGCGGGCTCTGATCGACCATCTGGTCGAGTGGTTTGAAATACACCCGGTGGTTTGACCGGAGACGAGGGCGGAACCTGTGCGGAAGACTTTGCTCAAGCTGCTTGGCGGCCTTATCTTCGTCGCACCGCTTGTCACCCCTGCACTGGCGCACCCGCATATCATGATCGACGCAAAGGCGGTGCTGGTGTTCGACCAGCAGGGTGACCTTGCTGCGATCAAGAACAGTTGGACTTTCGACGAAGCCTTTTCGGTCTGGCAAACCCAGGGTCTCGATACGAATGGCGACGGAGTTACCTCCAGCGAGGAGATGCAGGACCTCGCCAACGAGAACATGAAGGGTCTCGCCGACTACAATTTTTACACGTCGGCCGGGGAAGGGTTGCAGAGCCTGGAGTTCGAGGCCGCAGGCGACCAGAAGTTCAGCTACAAGGACAATCGGTCGACGCTCGATTTCACCATCAGGCTCAAGACGCCTTACCGGATCGAGAAACCGATCGACATCGCAATCGCCGACCCCGAATACTATGTGGCGATAACCTTCAAGTCGGGCACCGACGTGGCGCTGGAAAATGCACCGCAGGCGTGCAGCTTCCAGAAGATACCGCCGCGGGAGATGTCGGACGACCTCGCGGCAAGGCTCTTTGCCATTCCCCCCGACGTTACCGATCTGCCGCCGGATCTCGAAGCAGCACTCCGGGGCGTCCAAGGCTCCATCCGGGTCAACTGCGATGGCCTCGGACCGGAGACTGTGCGGGCGGATTCTGCACTCGACGCGGTGAACGAGGTGGCCGCGCAGAAGCCAGCCCTGCCATTCGGCGGCCCACCCAGGGAGCCAGGCTTCAACTTGCCCAATTCGGGGTTCCTTGGCTGGATCCGCCAGACCCAGGAAGACTTCTATGTCGGCCTCAACGCGGCTCTCGGCCAACTGAGAAGTGACTGGACCGCCTTCTGGGTGCTGGGCGGCCTGAGCTTCCTCTATGGAGTATTCCATGCTGCGGGCCCAGGCCATGGCAAGGTAGTGATCGGCTCCTATATGCTCGCGACAGAGCGCCAATTGCGCCGCGGCGTGCTGCTGAGCTTTGCCGCCGCCATGCTGCAATCGCTTGTCGCAATCGTATTCGTGGGGATTGCCGCGGCTTTGCTCGGATTGTCGACCGCGGCGATGGGCAATGCCGTGCAATGGCTCGAAATTACTTCCTACGGCCTTATCGTGCTCCTTGGCCTGTGGCTTATCGGAAAGCGCATCTTTGGCTTCGGACACCACCACCACCACCATGGCCACGGAGAATCGGCGGACCTGGCAAGCAAGGCGCGCCGCCACCTGCACGAGGAGACCACCGTCCTTGCCACCGAACGCAGCCCGTTCCAGTTCCAGCCACCCATCAAGTCTCAAGATGAACGGCAGTTTTCGAAGGATGCGTTCGGCCGCAAATATGGCGATGCACATTTCGGCCACAATCATGGAACCGAGCACGACCATCATCACCACCACCATCACCACGATCATGCGCACCATGACCACAAGCACATCATAACCCCGGCCGAGACCCGGGGGGATTGGCGCGACCAACTGGCCGTGGTGATGAGCGTGGGTATGCGGCCGTGCAACGGAGCACTGGTGGTGCTGGTGTTTGCGCTGAGCCAGGGCGTCATGGCCGCAGGCATAGCGGCAGTGCTGCTGATGGGGCTTGGTACGGCGCTCACCGTTTCGGTGCTGGCGAGCCTCGCAGTGGGTGCCAAGGGCCTGGCGCAAAGGCTTGGAAAATCGGGCAATCCACTCTTCGGCCGGCTGATCTGGGGTGCAGAGCTGCTAGGGGGAGTGATCGTGCTGCTGTTTGGCCTCGTAATGCTCGTTGCGACATTTCCGTAACCGGGCAATCGGGGCCTTGTGCCCGCGGCCCCGACGGCTATTTTCTCGATGTAGTTCTACCGGAGACCTGAGCCCACATGGCCAATCACCTGCCGCCCGACCATCCCCCGGTGAAGCCGCCCAAGGTCGGCGTGCTGCTGCTGAACCTCGGGACGCCGGACGCGACGGACTATCTGTCCATGCGGCGCTATCTCTCCGAGTTCCTGTCGGACCGGCGCGTCATTGAGGTCAATCCATTGATCTGGCAGCCGATTTTGCAGGGAATCATCCTGTCGGTGCGGCCGCAGAAAAGCGGCGCGAACTACGCGCGCATCTGGGACAAGGAGGCTGGTGACAGCCCCCTGCGCGTGATCGCCAAGCGGCAGGTGGAGAAGCTGCAGGCTCGGTTGGGTGACGCGGCGCTGGTGGCCTATGGCATGCGCTATGGCAACCCTTCGACCGAGACGGGTATCAAGCAACTGCAGGAAGCCGGTTGCACGAAAATATTGCTGGCGCCGCTCTACCCACAATATTCTGCAACGACTACCGGAACAGCCAATGACAAGGCTTTCGATGTGCTGAAGACTATGCGTTGGCAGCCAGCTATTCGAACGCTGCCGCCATATTTCGAGTCGGAGCCTTATGTGAAGGCGCTGGCGACAAGCATTGCCGAGGGCGTGGCCAAACTCGACTTCGAGCCCGACGTGGTGATCACATCATATCATGGTATGCCGATCACCTATCTCAAACAGGGCGACCCCTACCATTGCGAGTGCTTCAAGACGACCCGCCTGGTGAGAGAGCATCTGGGGTGGCCGAAGGAAAAGCTGATGGTGACGTTCCAGAGCCGATTCGGGCCGTCGGAATGGCTGCAGCCCTATACCGACGAGACGCTCATGGCACTCGGCAAGGCAGGCAAGAAGGTGGCGATCTGTGCCCCGGCCTTCTCGGTCGATTGCATCGAAACACTCGAGGAAATCGCCATTACCGGACACGAGCAGTTCGAGGAAGCAGGCGGGCACCACTACGCCTATATCCCCTGCCTCAACGATAGCGATATCGGCATGGACATGCTGGAATCGGTCGTGCGCAACGAATTGCAGGGCTGGATCTAGCTCAATCCTCCACCTCGGCGCCGACGGCCCTAAGCTTTTCGGCGTCGATGGCCTGTTTGAGCACGTCGTACCCTGTCCAAGGGTCGGGGACGGCGGCGCGGGCAGCAGCGGCCTTCAACGAATACTGGTTGGCGGCCCGGAGTTCGGGCACCTCATCCCACGACACCGGGACGGCGCAGGGCGCGCCCTCCCTCGACCGCGTGGAAAAGGGCGCCACGGCCGTCGAACCGCGCTCGTTCCGCAAATAGTCAACGAACATGCGCCCCTTGCGCCTGGCCTTGCTCATGTTGGCTACGAAGCGGGCAGGCTCATCAAGCTCGAGTCCTTGCGCAAAGGCTTTGCAGAAGGCCTTGACCTCGGGCCAGGCGGCCAGGGGCGCGAGCGGCGCGATGACGTGAATCCCCTTGCCACCGGTGACCATAGGGAAGGCTTCGAGCCCAAGGTCAACGAGGCGCTGCCGGATGTCGCGCGCCGCCTGCTTCACGTCGCCAAAGTCGAGACCCGCGTCTGGGTCGATATCGAACACGATGCGATCCGGACGCTCGATATCTGCAATACGGCTACCCCAGACATGGAATTCTAGGGCGTTCATCTGCACCCCCGCCACGAGGCCGGCGAGGCCGGTGACATACATGTAGTCATCCTCGGTGCCGTCCTTCTCGCGGATGGTAAAGGACTTGAACTGCTCAGGAAAGCCGTTGGACGCGTGCTTTTGGAAGAAGCAGGACTTGCTGCGACCCTGAGGGCAGCGGACGAGGCTCAATGGCCGCTTGACGAGATGCGGCAGCATACGTTCCGCAACAGCGTCATAATAGGCTATGATCTCCGCCTTGGTTACCCCCTGCCCCGGATACACGACACGGTCGGGATGGGTGAGGTTGACCCCTTCGCGCTTCGCGACCGCGATGCCGCGCGCATCGGACAGGTCCAGTTTCGGGTCGGACGCTTCCATGGCGGAGACCTCCCTCGTGCTCACGGGCGTTTCCAACGCGATTGTGCGCGCGGGCTTGTCGCGCCGCAAGCCAATAAAACTGGGGTGGCGCAAGTAATTGTCAGGCGTCAGCTCCGTATAGGCAACTTCGACCACCAATCCAGGCTTTACCCAGGTCGCGTCACGCATCACGAGCTTCGGCGGGGCCGGATCGAAAGGCGTCGCACTGACGTCGCGCCGATCGAGCTCCGCCTGTAACTCCTTGATATCGTTCTCGTTCCAACCGGTGCCGACGCGACCGCGATAGACGAGCTTCCCCTTTTCCCACGTGCCGAGCAGCAGCGAGGCAAAGGTCGACTTCCTGTCGGACTTACGCCAGCCGCCAACAACGAATTCCTGACGCTTGAGGCACTTGATCTTGAGCCAGGATCGGGAGCGGTCGCCGCGATAGGGCGCGTTTGTGGATTTGGCGATGACGCCCTCCAATCCCTCCGCGCAGACGTTGTTGAACACGGTTTCACCATGTCCATGAACGGCAACTGAGCGGACCAGCGGGCTGCCTTCCGGCAGGTCGGCAAGCATATCGTCGAGGCGCTGGCTGCGCTCGACTTGCGTGAGTACGGCGAGGTCCTCGCCGTCCTGTTCGAGCAAATCGAAAATGAAATAGGTGAGCGGACCGCCGTCGCCCAGCGCATCCTTCAGGGCCGAGAAATCAGTGCGGCCGCCCTTCATGGCGCAGATCTCGCCGTCGAGCAGCAGCGTGCCCCTGGTAATCGTCTGGAGCGCCGGGACGAGATTGCCGAAGGTATCGGTCCAATCCTTTGCCGTTGCGGGTGTAGAGACGGACCTCGTCGCCGGCAATGGCCGCAAGGCAGCGATAGCCATCGTATTTCAGCTCGAACTGCCAGTTGCGACCGGCGGGCACCTCGTCGACGAGGGTCGCGAGCTGCGGTGGGCGGAACGCGGGCAAGGCGCGAGCCCTGGTGCGCGGCAACGTCCTGGCGGAGTCGTGCCTAGGCGCGGCTTTCGACTTGGCTATGGGCCTTGCAACAACCGGGGGTTGCGGGTCGCCAGACCTGCTGGGCTCGGTGTCTGTCGATATGGCGCGCCGTGGCTTTGGCGGCTGTTCGCCGGCAGCGATCGCTTCCATGGTGCGCCCGGTGCTGATGCTGGTGCGTTCGGTCGAAACGAGGCGCGCGCCCTGCCCATCGGTGGCGAAATCGTCGTGATGCTTGATCAGCAGCCAGTTTTCGCGCGTGCCAGAGCGGGTTTGCCTGTCCCGACCCTTCATGTGGACCAGCACCCATACGCCCTTGAGGCGCTGGCCGAAGAGCCGGAATTTGAGGTCGCCGGTGGCGAGTCCCTGATGTGGATCGCCGACCGGTTCCCAGGCGCCCTCGTCCCACAGCATGACGGTGCCGCCGCCATATTCACCCTGGGGAATGGTGCCCTCGAAATCGCGATAATCGAAGGGATGATCCTCGACGCGCACGGCGAGGCGCTTGTCGGCAGGATCGGTAGAGGGACCGCGGGTGACCGCCCAGCTCTTCAGCACGCCATCGAGCTCAAGGCGGAAATCGAAGTGCAGCCGCGTTGCATCGTGCTTCTGCACGCAGAAACGCAGGGACTTGGCCCTGGTTTTGCGCAGCTTGCCGGAAGGCTCGGCGGTTTTGGTGAAATCGCGCCTGACGTTGTAGGAGGAAAGGGCGTCGTCGGGCGGCATCAGCTGGCCTTCCGCGTCTTGCTCACTCGGCGCGGTGCGCCTTTCGCCTTTTCGTCGCTGCCTTCGAGGCTTTGCTTGAGCGCCGTCATCAGGTCGACGACATTGTCGCGGCGCGGCGCAGGCATCGGGCAATCTCCAGCTCAGGCAAGAAACGACCACGCAGCAAGAGCGTTCCAACAATCGGCGCCGGCTCGATTGCAGCAGCGGGAGCGGCGCACTAAATACTGGCCGTGGACCAGGGCGGGGGCTGAAGGTCCGGGCTAGAGGGATTTGCAATGGATTTTCTGCTCGACGGCTTCAGCCTGACGCTTATCGCGATCGCGGTGCTGGCCGTGCTGGTGCTGTTCGCCGGCGTGAAGACGGTGCCACAGGGGTACAACTACACGGTGGAGCGCTTCGGCCGGTACACGCGGACGCTGAAGCCGGGCCTCAACCTCATCGTGCCGTTCATCGACTCGATCGGCAAGAAGATGAACATGATGGAGCAGGTGCTGGACGTGCCGCACCAGGAAGTCATCACCCGCGACAACGCGACGGTGACGGCCAATGGCGTGACGTTCTACCAGATCCTCGATGCAGCGGCGGCCGCCTATGAGGTGGCGCAGCTGGAAGTGGCCGTCCTCAACCTGACCATGACCAATATCCGCTCGGTGATGGGATCGATGGACCTCGACGAGTTGTTGAGCCATCGCGACGAGATCAACACCCGCGTGCTGCGCGTGGTGGATGCGGCCGTAAGCCCGTGGGGGCTGAAGATCACCCGCATCGAGATCAAGGATATCGACCCTCCCAAGGACCTGGTGGAATCTATGGGCCGGCAGATGAAGGCCGAACGCGAGAAGCGCGCCCTGATCCTCGAAGCGGAGGGCAAGCGGCAGGCGGCGATCCTTTCGGCCGAAGGCGCGAAGCAGGCGCAGGTGCTGGAGGCCGAGGGCCGTCGCGAGGCAGCCTTCCGCGATGCAGAGGCGCGGGAGCGCGCGGCCGAAGCCGAAGCCAAGGCAACCCAGATGGTTTCGGACGCGATCGCGCAGGGCGATGTGCAGGCGATCAACTATTTCGTCGCCAACAACTATATCAAGGCTCTCGAGAGCCTCGCGCGCTCGCCCAACCAGAAGGTGCTGATGCTGCCGGTGGAAGCATCGAGCGTGATCGGCGCAATCGGCGGCATAGCGGAGATCGCGCGGGAGGCCTTTGGTGGCGACAAGCCGACCCGCAACGCTACCGGCGCCCGACCACCTTCGACACGCGAAAGCTGAGGCCAACCCATGCAGATCATTGCTTTGATCGGCAGCTATGGTGGCTGGTCCTGGATCGTGGCGGGGCTGGTGCTGCTGGCGCTGGAACTGGTGGTACCGGGCGGCGTGTTGCTTTGGCTTGGCATTGCGGCGCTCGCTACGGGCGGGCTGGCACTCGCCATGCCGATCTTCTGGCCGCTGCAGTTTCTGATCTATGGCGTATTGGCGCTGGTTGCGCTGGGGCTCTGGCTGAAGCTCCGCCCGGCCGAGCGGCAGACAGACCGGCCGCTTCTCAACCGGCGTGCGGCTCGCTATGTCGGCCGCGAAGTAGAGCTGACCGAGCCGATGGCGGGCGGCACTGGCCGCGTGGCACTCGATGACACGATCTGGCGGGTGACCGGGCCAGACCTGCCGGCGGGCGCCCGCGTGCGCGTAACGGGTGCGGATGGCGCCGTGCTGACGGTGGAAGCCGCCTGACGGCCCAACCGCTACGCTGATCCTGACATCTCGACAGCGTCAGGACCTGGATCAGCTGCAACAGTTGCCCGTCGCCACGCTCAGGGTGTCTCGTCGATGGCCGAGAGCGCGGCCTTCATTTCGCGGATGAAGGGGCCTGCGAGATCGGGCCGGTCGAGCGCCATGACGACGTTGGCAGTGAGGAAGCCCAGCTTGCTGCCGCAGTCGAACACCTTGCCGCGATACTTGACGCCCCAGAATTCCTGCGTGCGGATCAATATCTGCATGGCATCGGTGAGCTGGATTTCGTTGCCCGCGCCGCGGGTCTGCTCGCTCAGGAGCGCAAAGATTTCGGGCTGGAGGATGTAGCGGCCCGAGATGAACAGGTTGGACGGTGCATCTGCCGGCTTCGGCTTTTCGACCATGCCGGTGATGCGGAAGCCTTCATCCTTGCCTTCGCCACGCGCCACGATGCCATAGCTCGACACATCCTTGGGGTCGACTTCCTCTACGCCGATGATGTTGCCGCCATATTCCTCGTAGGCGTCCATCATCTGCTTCAGCACACCGGGCTTGGCGCGAAACACCATGTCAGGCAGCAGCAGCGCGAAGGGCTGGTTGCCAACGAGCTCGCGGGCGCACCAGACCGCGTGGCCCAGCCCCAGCGGCTCCTGCTGGCGGGTGAAGCTGGTCTGGCCGGCGGAGGGCAGATCTTTCTGCAGCTCGCTCAGGGCTTCCGTCTTGCCGCGCATTTCGAGCGTATGCTCGAGCTCGTACTGGCGGTCGAAGTGATCTTCGATGACGCCCTTGTTGCGCCCGGTGACGAAGACCAGATGCTCGATACCGGCCTCGCGCGCCTCATCGACCGCATATTGTATGAGCGGACGATCAACGACCGTCAGCATTTCCTTTGGCATCGCCTTGGTCGCCGGCAGGAAGCGGGTTCCGAGGCCCGCGACGGGGAAGACGGCGGTGCGGACGCGTTTAGGCAAGGCTGGCTCCAAAGCTCGCGTGAAACGGATGTAAGCCGTTTCTTAGCACCCGGGAATTAAAGGATTTGCGTATCGGGTACAGGTTTGAACGGATACCATCATGACGGTACTGGTTACGGGCGGCGCCGGCTATATCGGCAGCCACATGGTACTGGCGCTGTGCGATTCCGGTGAACGGGTCGTGGTGCTGGATGACCTTTCCACAGGTTTCGACTGGGCCGTCGACGGGCGCGCGACGCTGATCGCCGGCAAGATCGGCGACATGGAACTGGTGGGGAGGCTGATCGCCGAGCACGATGTGGATGCCATCGTGCATTTCGCCGGATCGATCGTGGTGCCGGAATCGGTGACGGACCCGCTCAAGTACTACGGCAACAACACAGCCGCCTCGCGCAACCTGATCGAGGCGGCGGTGAAGGGTGGGGTGAAGCATTTCATCTTCTCCTCGACGGCGGCGGTCTATGGCAATACCGGCAGCGAGGCGGTATCCGAAGACGCGGTGCTGAAGCCCGAGAGCCCGTATGGGCGCTCGAAGCTGATGACCGAGATGATGCTTGCCGATGTCGCAGCGGCGCATCCGCTGAAATTTGGCGTGCTGCGTTATTTCAACGTGGCTGGTGCCGACCCCGGCCGGCGCAGCGGGCAGAGCAGCCCGGTGGCGACCCACCTGATCAAGGTGGCGGCGCAGGCAGCGCTGGGGCAGCGGAAATCCATGTCCATATTCGGGACGGATTTTCCGACGCCGGATGGAACAGGCGTACGCGACTATATCCACGTGACCGACCTTGCAAAGGCGCACCGGCTGTTGCTCGACTATCTGCGCGGTGGTGGGGAGAGCGTGACGCTCAATTGCGGCTATGGACGGGGATTCTCGGTACGCGAGGTGATCGACACGGTGAAGGCGGTGTCGGGGGTGGATTTCGAGGTGGTCGAGGGCCCGCGGCGGGCCGGCGACCCAGCGGCCATCGTCGCCAAGGCGGACCGGCTCAGGAGCGTGCTCGGCTGGGTGCCCGAACACCAGCCGCTCGAGGAAATCGTCAGCACTGCGCTCACCTGGGAACGCTATTTGGCCACACGCAACAGGTAGCGATTAGCCGCTGGCGAGTCGCCCGCCGATATGGAGGGGATGCTTTGAAACACCTGATCCTGTTGGCCCTTCTATTCTCCACGACTGCCGTTCAGGCTGCGCCAATCGAGAGTTTCGGCGATTTCATCCGCAACTTCGAGACGAAGGCGCTGGCGGCCGGCGTGAGCAAGGCGGTTTATCGCGCGGCGACAAAAGGCCTGACTGCAGACCCGAAAGTGCCAGACCTCGTCGAGAAGCAGCCGGAATTCACGACGCCGGTATGGGACTACATGGACAAGCGCATCACTGCCGACCGCATCAAGCGCGGGCAGGCGGCGATGGCGGCCAACAAGGCGCTGTTCGACCGCGTGGGGAAGGCGACTGGCGTCGACCCGGCGATCCTCGGGGCGATCTGGGGCATGGAGACCGACTATGGTGCGGTGCTGGGTTCGAAGTCGCTGATCCGCCCGGTGGTGCGCTCGCTTGCCACCCTGGTGTGGCAAAGGCGCGGACGGCTCGCGGGCGACGAGGCGGACCTGATTGGCGCGCTCAGGCTGATCGAGATGAACCATATGGCGCCCGACGCGCTGGTCGGCTCGTGGGCAGGCGCGATCGGCCACCTGCAGGTGAACCCCTCGAACGTGGTCGCCCATGGCAGCGACGGGGATGGCGACGGGGTGATAGACCTGCATCGCTCGCTGGCCGATGCACTCGCCACCAGTGCGAAATTCCTGCTCGATATCGGCTATGAGCCTGGGCTCGACTGGGGTTTCGAAGTGGACGTGCCCAAGGGCTTCGACTATCTGCTGGCCGATCGGGAGAACTTCCGGCCCATCGCGTTCTTTGCGGACAAGGGCGTAGAGCGCGTGAAGGGGAGAAAGTTCGCGCGGCTCGACATTCCGGTGTTTCTCTATGCGCCGGCCGGCGCGAAGGGACCGAAATTCCTGATGACGCGCAACTACCTGGTGCTGAAGGGCTATAACTTCTCGGATTCGTACGCGATGAGCGTGGCGCATCTGGCAGACCGGCTGAAGGGTGGCGGGGCCTACGTGACCCCCTGGCCGCGCGACACGAAGTTCCCCAATCTCGCGCAGCGCATCGCCATTCAGAAGGCCCTGATCGGCCTCGGCCTGCTCGATGGCACGGCCGATGGCCGGATCGGACCGAAATCGCAGGCGGCCTATGCGCGCTTCCAGGCGAGCCGCGGCGAGGTGGCAGACGGGTTCATCACGCTTGCCGCCCATGACGAGTTGGTGAGTGCGACGAAGTAGTGCGGTAAATTTCGCGCCAGTGCCTTCATATTGCCCGCGAAGTTCCGCAAGATGGGCGCCATGAAACCTATTCAGAAAATCGGCCTTGTGATCATGGCGCTTGCTGCGGCGGCAATGGTGCTGGCCGACCTGCTGCCGATCTATAGCCAAGCGGCCGAACTGCGCCCCACAGCGGTAGCCGAGCGAGCCGATGGGGTGATCCTGCTGGCGCAGGCGGACGAGCCGGTGCAGCAGAAGCCAAAGAAGCGCAAGACGCTGTTGGAACTGCTGTTTGGTGGCGATGAAGACAATGAGCGGCAGGCCGAGCAGCAGGAAGAAAATGCGGTGGCCAAGCCCAAGAATGTGGCTGCCGCCCCACCGCCGCCGCCCAAAATCCCCAAGGCCGAGAATGCTATACGGGTCGCGGTGTTCGGCGACTCGCTGGCCGAGGATGTCGGGCGCGGGCTCGATCGCTTCTACTCTGAGGACCCCAATCTCACGGTGCTGACCAGAAGCCAGGGGAATTCCGGGCTGGTGCGGCCGGACTACTATGACTGGCCGAAGAAGATTGCCGAAGAGATAGCGGCGAACAGCTTCGACATTGCCATCGTGGTGATCGGCATCAACGACCGGCAGACGATGAACCTCGAGACGGGCAGCTTCAAATCGCTGACGCCGGAATGGAGCACGGAGTATTCTGCCCGCGTCACGCGGATCGTGCAGGCCCTGAGGGCCGCGAACAAACCGACGATCTGGGTAGGCCTGCCGCCGATGCAGGCGCCGAAATTCGGGCAGGCGATGATCCAGGTCAACGAAATCCAGCGGCTTGCCGCCTTTGGCGGCGGGGCTGAGTTTCTCGACATCTACGACAAGTTCGCCAATGAGGAAGGCAAGTACACAACGCGCGGACCCGACCTCAACGGGAATGTCGTGCGCATGCGGAAGGATGACGGCATCCACTATTCGACCGGCGGCGCCGACAAGCTGGCGTTTTACCTGAGCCAGAGCCTTCGCACCTATTACCGCGGTGGCGGGGCGGTGGGGCTGGCGGTGGCCGACCCGCTGGACGGCACCGAGGCGCAGGCGATGCTGAGGCCGCCCTACCAGGGGCTCGGGCAGATGAAGCTGCTGGAAGTGGCCGGTGCGGTGATTTCGCTGACGCACGCGCCGCGTCGCGCGGCCGAACTGGTGACGCCGGCAACAGCGGACGATACCGGCGCCGGGTTCGACATGGCCCAGATGGTGGAAGCGCCAGTGGGCCGCGCGGACGCGTTCTGGGTGGGCAAGGTGCCCGTGGCCGACGAGGCCGAAAAATCCGCCGCGGCGGTGCAGTAGCGGTGGGGCC
>CAYPYV010000087.1:0-13010 GCA_964414845.1 uncultured Devosia sp.
CGGAGGTATAGGCGCGCGAGTTCATTTCGCGCTTGCCCAGCATCAGGATATCGTTACCGCCGGAGATTTCCTCCCACACGGTCTTGTTGGGCGCGAGCGTGTCGCGGCTCTGGTCGACATAGCCCATATGCACGTTTTCGGCGACGGTGATGGTACCCGAATCCGGCTTTTCCTGCCCGGTCAGCATGCGGAACAAAGTGGTCTTGCCGACGCCGTTCGGCCCGATGATGCCGACAATGCCGCCCGGCGGCAGCTTGAAGGTGAGGTTGTCGATCAGCACGCGATCGCCATAGGACTTGGTGATGCCCTCGACATTGATGACGTTCTGCCCGAGCCGCTCGCCCGGCGGAATGATGATCTGCGCGGTGTGGCTGAGGGTACGCGCCTCGTTGACCTTCACCAGCTCGTCATAGGCGCGGATACGCGCCTTGGACTTGGCCATGCGCGCCTGCGGGCTCTGGCCCATCCATTCCTTTTCGCGCTCGAGCACCTTGGCGCGGGCAGCGTCTTCACTCTGCTCCTGCGCGAAGCGCTTGGCCTTGGCGCCGAGATAGGCGGAGTAATTGCCCTCGTACGGGATGCCGCGGCCACGGTCGAGCTCGAGAATCCAGCCCGTCACGTTGTCGAGGAAGTAGCGGTCGTGGGTGATGATCAGCACGGCGCCGGGGAATTCGCGCAGGTGGTTTTCGAGCCACGCCGTGGTTTCGGCGTCGAGATGGTTGGTCGGTTCGTCGAGGAGAAGCAGGTCGGGCTTCGAGAGCAGCAGCGCGCAGAGCGCGACGCGCCGCTTCTCGCCGCCCGAGAGCTTGTCGACCGAAGCGTCGCCCGGCGGGCAGCCCAGCGCCTCCATGGCGACTTCGACTTGACTGTCGAGATCCCACAGGTTCTGGCTGTCGATGATGTCCTGGAGCTTGGTCGCCTCGTCGGCGGTCTCGTCGGAATAGTTCATCATCAGTTCGTTGTAGCGCGCGAGGACGTCGGCCTTTTCCTTGACGCCCGTCATGACGTTGCCCTTGACGTCGAGGGCCGGGTCGAGTTGCGGCTCCTGCGCGAGGTAGCCGATCTTCGCGCCATCGGCCACCCAGGCCTCGCCGGTGAAATCGGTATCGAGGCCGGCCATGATGCGGAGCAGCGTCGACTTACCCGAGCCGTTCGGGCCCAGCACGCCGATCTTGGCGTCGGGGTAGAAGCTCAGGTGGATATTGTCGAGCACCTTCTTGCCGTTGGAATAGGCCTTGTTGAGGCCATGCATGTGGTAGATGAACTGGCGCGCCATGAAGGGTGTCCTGCCGCATGTAGGGGAGTTTGGCGCTGCTTCTACTGAATGTGCCCGCGGGGGGCAATGGCGCGTCGCAGCGCATCTGCGGATGACACGCATCGGAAATGATCGAAGCCAGGCGAAACGCTCCACGCCGCCGCAGGGGCCGGCTACATCGGCCATACGATCAGCAGCAACGGCACTGCGACAACGACGACGAGTGCCGAGAGCGGCAGGCCCAGCCGCCAGTAATCGCCGAAGCGATAGCCGCCCGGCCCCATCACCAGCGTATTGCACTGGTGGCCGATGGGGGTGAGGAAATCGCAGCCTGCCCCGATGGCCACCGCCATCAGGAAGGCTTCGGGGCGAAGACCAAGATCGCCGGCGAAAGTCGCGGCGATCGGCGCCATGACCAGCACTGTTGCGGAATTGTTGAGAAAGGGCGTCACCGCCATTGCGGTGACGAGGATCAGCGCCAGCGCCCCCCAGGGCGGCATGCCCTGCGCCAGGCTCGAGAGGCCAGCAGCAATCAGGTCGGTTGCGCCCGTCGTGCGGAGCGATTCCGATACCGGGATCAGCGCCGCCAGCATGACGAGGATCGGGCCGTCGAGCGTGCGATAGGCATCGCGCAATGGTAGCGCGCCCGAGAACAGCATGGCCACCGCGGCGGCAAAGAACGCCACCGTCACCGGGACCATGCCGGTCGCCGTCGCCGCCATGGCCACGCCGAGGATGATGACGGGTTCCAGCCGGTTACGCACCCGGCCCAGTTGCAGCGCCCGATCGGCCAGCGGCAGGCAGTCGAGCTCCTTCAGCCATTCGCCGAGCCGCGCCTGGGGCCCGCGCAGCAGCACGATGTCCCCGGCCTCGAGCCGGATCTGCGACAGCCGCTCGGAAAACCGGCGTCCACGCCGGCTCACCGCCATCAGGTCGAGCCCGGTGCGTGCGAACAGCGCATAGTCGCGCGCCGATTGTCCGACCAGCGGCGACGATGATCCGATGATCGCCTCGATGGTCGACTGATCGGCACCGGTGCCGCGCTGGCCCAGCGTCAGCCCGCCCTGCTCCACCAGCTTGTCGAGCGCCTGCGGCTCCCCTTCCAGGATCAGCCGGTCGCCGGCACGCAGGGTCGCATCGGGCAAGGGCACGCGGCGATTCCCCTTGGCCGACATGATGGAGGTCACCATGGCGCGGTTGCCGCCCAGCCGATGCAGTTCTGCGACGGTCGTGTCCGCCGCCGCGGCGCCCTCCCCCACGGTGGCCTCGGTGGTGTAGTTCTTGATCTCGATGGCATCCTGCAGCGCCAGCCCATCGCGGGGGCGGAGCGGCAGCAACCAGTAGAACAGCGCCAGGAAGGCGAGGCCCGCGAGGGTCAGCGCCGCGCCAACGAGCGTGAAATCGAACATCTGGAACGGCGTACCGGTAAGTTCCTCACGAAGCCGAGACACGATGATGTTGGGCGAGGTGCCGACCTGCGTCATGAGCCCGCCGAGCAAAGCGCCGAACGACATGGGCATCAGGAACATCGCCGGCGACACACCCGATCGCCGCGCCATCTGGAACGCGATGGGAATCATTATGGCGAGTGCGCCGATATTCTTCACGAAGGCCGAGAGCAGCGCGACGGTGCCGACAAGGATCAGCAATTGCACGCGTGGCCGCGTCGCATTGGGCGCGACGCGCTGCAGCAGCACCTCCATCACGCCGGAGCGCGACACGGCCGCGCTCACCACCAGCGCCGAGCCGACAATGATGACGATATCGTCGGCAAAGCCCGAGAATGCCTCGCCCGCCGGCACGATGCCGACTGCCACGGCCGCGAGCAAAGCGGCGACGGCCACGAGATCGTAGCGCACCTTGCCCCACAGGAATGCCGCCATCATCGCGCCGATGACGGCAAATGACAGGATCTGCGATGTGTTCATCTGCCCCTCCGCCGGCTCCTAACGCACGAGAGCGGAGTTTCGCCGCACCCGGTGATTGCGAGTTTGGCGGCATGTTGTGGCAGGCGCCCTGCCTGTCCCGCCCAAGCTATTGTGCCCGTTACGGATTTGCATCTTCAGGGCACCTTGTCGTCTGCGCGCTTGTTGGCATGGGCAATCAGGCGTAGCGTGATGATGATGTGGCTGGGGGGGAATTGCCGGCCATGAGGGGACACTCATGAGCTGGCGGCTTCGGTTCGGCACCGCGCTTTGCACCATCCTTGGCTTTCTGTTGCCGGCGCCCGCGTCGGCGCTGGATGCTATGGACTGGTCCGGCGCTTATGCAGGCCTTCTGGCCGGCACCGTAAACACCGACAGCAACATCGATTTCAGCGACATCAGCCCTGCAACACTTGACGGGCGCGGCACCCTCTGGGGCCTTACCGCAGGCTACAACGTCCAGTCGGGTGTGGTGGTCTACGGCATGGAGGCCGATGCAGCCAAGGTCGGCCTGAATGACCAGGGCAGCTATACGGAAGGCCTTGATTCGCTGTTGAGTCTCCGCGGTCGCATCGGTCTCACCGATGGGCGCATCCTCTATTACGGCACCGCCGGCATCGGCGGCGGCCAGGCGAATTTCTCCACCTTCCGGGACGAAGGCTACTCGACGACGCCGACGGCAGCCCTTGGGTCCGGTTTCGTCGCAGGTCCGGTTCTGGGTGCCGGCGTCGAATACACGCTCACCGACAACCTCACCCTCAAGACGGAAGGGCTGGCCTACCAGTTCGCGGAACTCTCCGGCACGGGGGACAACGGCAAGGGCCCATATGACGCCGACTACACACCTTCGGGGATGGTGTTGCGTGGCGGCGTCAACTTCCATTTCTAGGCGGCGCCGGTGAAGCTCGCCAAACTCGCCATCTTCCAGGCCCGCGCCCATGCCACGGAGCCCGCCATCGGCATGGGTGGCGGCATCGTCGACTATCGTGGGCTGGCAGGCTCGGTTTCTGCCGCCGTCGATGCTTTGCTCGCCCTTCGCCTGCCCGCGGGCGGCTATGTGCTGCTCGATGTTCAGAACCCAGCTCATCACGTCGCGCTGATTTACGCCCTTGCCTTGCTGGGCCTCCGCTCCGCCTCCGTTGGAAATGCCGCCTTGGTCGATCGCGCGGGTCCTCGCCCCGACCTGTTCCTTACTGATCGGAGCGATGTCGACCCGGCGGGGTTGCCCACACGGCGGGTGGATCAGCGATGGTTCGCTTTCGACCCGGCCATGCCGATCGACTACCAGCGGCTGCTCGACCTGCCCGGGTTCCCCGATCCGCACGATATCGTGCGTTACATCTACTCGTCCGGTACGACGGGCACGCCCAAATGCGTCGCGCTCACCACCGCCAACCTGGAGCTGCGCCTGCTGCGCGTCGTTGGCACGGCGCCAAGCCGCGTGCGGTCAGGGCGCATTCTCAACATGCTCGGCTTCTCGACCATTCTGGGCACCATGCTGCCGCTCATGGCCCATATATCGGGCGGCATGTTCTGTGCCTCTGGCCGCCCGGCCGAGGCCATGCAACTGGTTCGGCTCTTTTCGATATCGGATCTCTTCGGCAGTGTTGCGCAGGTGGCGGGCCTGCTCGACCATATTGGCGACGATCCGCCGCCATCGTCGCTTAAGTTCGTTACCGCCGCCGGTTCGAGGATTTCGCCGCATCTGCTGACGGCAATCCAGTCCCGGCTCTGCAACGGCGTCCGGGCCGGCTATGGCTCGACCGAACTGGGCCAGGTTGCCACCAGCCTGTCGCCGCGCGCGCTCGCGCAGGATGGCGCGGCGGGCTATATCGTGCCCTGGGTGGAGGTGGAGACGGTCGACGATGCCGGCTCTCCCGTAGCACGTGGCACGAATGGCATACTTCGGGTGCGAACCGACGAACTCGCGCCCTATGTCGACGAACGAGGGCAACTGCTGCCTTCCGCCGATGCCGAGGGCTGGTTCTACCCCGGCGACATCGCCCGCATCGAGGCCGATGGCCTGTTGGTCATTTCCGGCCGGGCCGGCGATGTCATCAACCGCGGCGGCATGGTCGTTGCGCCGGAGGAAATCGAGGATGTCCTCAAGGCTGTGCCGGGCATACGCGATGCCGGCGTCGTGCCGGTGCCCAATGCGGCTGGCATCGATGAAATCTGGGCGGGTGTCGTCGCAACGGTTCCGATCGATGCCGCCGCGCTGATCGAGGCGCTTCGCCGAGTGTTGAACGAGAAGGTGCCAGATCGCGTGTTTCTGGTCGACGCGATCCCACGGAACGAAAACACCAAGATCATGCGGTTCAAACTACGCGAAACTCTTCTCGCTCAATCCCTGGAAAGCTGATGGCCCTGCCTGGGGTCTAATCAGCCAGAGGCTGGCAGAGATGACGCTTGAGCGCTAATACGGCGAGACGGAAGAGACTGCCATGCCACAACGACCGAACTTCGCCCGCAGGAGGCGCAGCTTGCAGCCCGGCCAGCGCGCCGAACTCAGGGTGGTAGACCGCGACGGCGGCAACCCCTTGGTCGTCTTCACCGCCGACGAAGTAATCGAGGCGCCCAACTGGACGCTGGACGGGCAGTGGCTGGTGTTCAATGCAGGCGGCGAGCTTTGGCGCGTCGCGCCGGCCGCCGGGGCCACACCCCTGAAGATCGAAACCGGCCTGTTCGACCTCAACAACGACCATGTGCTCGACCCCGACGGGATGCATGTCTTCGTCAGTTCGGACGATGGCCACATCTACCGCGTGGCCCTGGAGGGTGGCGCGCCGGTGCGCATCTCCAACAGCCATCCCCATCGCCACCATTATTACCTGCACGGCATTTCGCCCGATGGACGAATGCTGGTCTATACGGGCGTCAACCGCCATGACGGCAATGACTGGGGCCGGGTGAACATCTGGTCCATTCCCGCAGCCGGCGGCCCTGACCGGGCGCTGACCGATGCGCTCGTTCCCTCCGACGGCGCCGAGTACACACCGGACGGCAAGTGGATCTGGTTCAACTCCGAACTCGGCTCCCCAGGCCAGGCCCAGCTGTTTCGCATGCGACCGGATGGCTCGGAACAGTCACAGGTGACGTTCGACGAACGGGTCAACTGGTTTCCGCATTTTTCCGCCGACGGACAATGGTTGGTCTATCTCAGCTATCCACCGGGCACCGCGGGCCACCCGCCGGATCGGGACGTGATCCTGCGCGTGATGCGCCCCGATGGCCGGGACCGTATCGACATTGCAAGATTCAACGGCGGCCAGGGGACGATCAACGTCAACTCCTGGTCGCCGGATTCGCAGCGTCTGGCCTATGTGGCCTACCCGCTCGCCTGAGCACCTAGATCAGGTCACGTTTCAGCTGAAACGTCGAAATGACCTAGGTGTTTGTTTGATCGCGCTTTCGAACCGGAAAAGTCATGCAACTTTTCCTGAAGGCGCTTTAGCTCAGGACGCGAGTGCGGGCAGCGTTCGCATTCTCAAGCGCTACGGCCGCGCGGCGGGCCGGTGTGACGCAGACAACATCGCCCACGAAGGCTTCGCGCCAGACAAAGCCGTCGATGCAGGTATAGGGGCCATAGGCACCGGTCGGATCGATGCGGGCATTCGCGGTGCGGTTCTCCTGACGGACCACATTGCGCGAGGCGGGGCGCACGCAGACGCGGTCATCGAAGCTCGCTTCGCGCCACACAAAGCCCTGGCGGCAGGTATCCGGGCCGTAGAGCAGAGGTTCGGCGCTGGCCGGCGCCACGGCGCCAAAGCTGGCAAGGGTAAGAGAGGCGGCGACAAGGGCGGTAATGGTCTTCATTTCGGGGTCCTCCAGTGAGCCGCATTGGCTCGTTGCATGGTTCGACCCTAGTCCTCGCCCCCTGTACTCGCATTGAATGCTGTATTCAGGGGGCGTTTATCTGCAATTTTAATGACTTGGGCGCCTCGAACGCCCACTCGCCGAGCGTTGGACAATCACCCCGGTCCAGCCCAGCCCATCATATTCCTGGTAGCCATGCGTGCGCGCAAAGGCCACCATCGCGCCATCCTCGGCCACGTAGCTGCCCTTGGCCTGACCCTGCGCCCTGAGCGCAAAGCTCTGGAACAGCAAAGATGACTCCGTCGTGGCGATGACCCGCGAATTGCCGTCGAGCAACAGCACCTGAGTGCGGGCCTTTTCCGCCGCACCCAAGGCAATCTCGTTCTCCACGATGGTGGCGCCCTGCGCCTCCCAATCGAAATAGACCGCCAGGGCCCCAAGCGCGCGACCCGAGCCCAGCCCCCCTGCCCGCACCGCCGTCGCATAGACCAAGACCTGTCGCCCGCCCTGGGCGCTTGAGCGACGTACCTCATCTGCAACATATTCGTCGCCGGAGCGGGTCTGCATGGCCTTCTGAAACCAGGAGGCGGGCGCATAATGCGAACCGGCTACGCGCTCGCGGTACCTGGAATTGGCGCTGGCCACCGCCCTGCCCGCATTGTTGACCAGAACGAGATCGGAGTAGACGCTGTAGTAGCGGTGGATGATGCCGAGCCGGTCTCTGGCCAGCGCGGCGCTCGCGGCGTCCTGAGCTTCCAGAGCCGACCAGAGTGCCGGGTCGGTCGCCCACCAACGCACATCGGCGGTACGCTCATAGAGGTTCCGGACAATCAACTGCACCAGGGACTCCGCCAGGTCGGCGAGCCGCGTGGTCTCCAGCGCCGATACCAGACTGCGGCTCTCATCGATCCGCTCCTGCACGTCGGACTGAAACATGCGCGACCGCTCTGCCTGCAGGTCCGCGAGCTTCTGCACTTCCTGCGCGACCACGGCGAAACCTCGGCCGGACTCCCCAGCCCGCGCCGCCTCGATGACGGCATTGAGCGCCAGTAGCTTGGTTTGTGTCACCACCTGATGGTTGGCAGCGCCATAGCGCTGCAATTCGGCGCTGATCTGCTCGATGACATCGGTGACGCCCGAATTCTGATCGGATGCGACAGAGCTATGCTGATTAGCCACGTTTATCATCCCCCAGATGACATGACTACCACTACATTACCGCGCCACATCCCCATGAGACGCAGGTAACACAGCCTGAATACGCATGATTCGGTAAATGAAAACCAGCGAAACTATATTTCGCGCATGATCCAGTCGGCGATCGGCCACATATTTTTGTAATGCCTCAAAATATTGTCGATGAGACCAGCATCGAGGACCGTCTCATATGGCAGCGTTATGGCCGCAGTCAGCCCCTCATGCAGCAGGTAGCCCGACAATCCTTCCGGAGCCGAAAACCCGGCCGGCGGACGCTTGCGCGTCTTCTGACCAATCTCGTAAGGTCCGCATGACTTGACCAGATCGACCGCAGCGAGCAGCGCCTTGCCGGAACGCGGATGCATCACCGCCTGTCGGAACCCGTCGAGCGCCTCGCCTTCGAAAACAAAGCTGCCGACGCCGAGCATCAATTCCTGCCCGGTCAGGCGGAACCAGAAGCCCGGCGCATTGAAGCTGCGGCGTTCGCCATGCCAGAAGAACAGATCGAGATGATCCTTGTAGGGACGCTTGTCCTTGGAAAAGCGGATGTCGCGATTGATCCGCGCAATCGAGCCATTGACCCTTGGCTCGAACTGCACCTCCGGCGAAATCTCGCGGAGGCGTGGCCCGAGCGCTGTCACCAGCGCTTTGGCCGGCGCGACATAGCCCGCTTCGTAGAGCGCCCGGTTCGCCTCGAACCAGGCCCTGGAATTGTCGGCGGCAATAGCCCGGAGAAATGTGAGCGTCTCCGGGACGAAAGGGCTCATGCCATGGCCTCGATGCGGACCGGCACCGACTTGAAGGCCGGAGTCTTCGAGCGTGGATCGAAGCGCGTCGTCGTCAGCACATTGGCCTCGGGGTAATAGGCCAGCGCCGAGCCGCGCGGCAGGTCGAACGGTGTCGCCACCGCCTGCATCTCCCCTGCCTCCGAGCTGATGCGCACCCGCGCGCCAGCCACAAGGCCCCAGGCAGACATATCATCGCGGTTGAGAAACACCGCGTCGCGGCCCGCCTTCATGCGGTAGCTGTCGGTCTCTTCGTAGATGATGGTGTTGTACTGCCCCTCCGACCTTACTGTCGCGAGCAGCACGCCTTCCGCCAGCGCCGGCAGCGGAGTCACGACGAAATGCCCCTTGCCGTCGGGAGTGCCGAATTCCGGCTTGTGCAGCACGCGGTTCCTGACATGGAACTCGCGCTTCGCCACATCGATATCGGCGAGCCCTTCCATGCCGGGCACGATCTTCGCGATCGCCTGCCGCAAAGTCGGGTGATGCTTGAAGGCGGCGAAATCCACCTTGCAATCAGGCATCATGAGCTTGGCGAGATCAGCAAGGATAACGCTTTCCGGCCGCACATGCGCGAGGCGCCGGATACCGCCATCCGAGAGCCGCACATAGTTGAACATCGATTCCTGCGTGGTCGGCGACCATTCTTCGTCGCGCGCCGTGACGGGCAGGATCAGGCTCTCGCCCTCGCCCAACCCATGCACATGGCCGCGGTTGAGCGTGGTGGTGAGGAAGAGCTTGAAGCCGATCGCCCCCATCGCCCGGCTGGCGAAGGCGGCATCGGGCGTCGCGCCCCAGAGATTGCCGCCCATGATCACCGCCGCGTCGATGCCGCCAGAGGCCGCCCTCTCGAGGCAGGCGAGCGTATCCATGCCCTTTTCGCGCGGCAGCGTGACACCGAAGGCTTTCTCCATCGCGGCGAACACTTCGGCCGAGACCACCGGCTTGACGCCGATCGTGCCGATGCCCTGCACATTCGAATGCCCACGCAGCGGCAAAAGCCCGGCATAGCGCCGGCCGAGCATGCCGCGGATGAGCGCGAGATTGGCGATGGCTTCGACATTGGCCGTGCCGTGCACATGGTGCGTCATGCCCATGCCCCAGGCGAACACGACATTGCGCCGCTCGGCATAGCGGGTCGCGACGCGCTCGATGTCATCGCGGGAAAGGGCGGTGCGCGCGGTGATCTCGTCCCACCCGGTCGCCGCGAGGTCGGCGGCGAGTACCTCGAAGCCGCTGCAGTGGGTGGCGATGAAGGCGCGGTCCTCGGCGCCGATGGCGAGAATAGCCTTCATCAGGCCCTTGAACAGCGCGATATCCGAGCCGATACGCGGCTGCAGGTACTCCGACGCGATCTCGGTGCCGCCCGAAAGCAGCGAGCCCGGGCTCTTGGGTACCGCAAATTTCACGAGCCCCGGCTCCTTTGCCGGGTTGATCACCACAACGTCGCCGCCGCGATCGCGGCAATGCTTCAGCATGTGGATGAAGCGTGGGTGGTTGGACGAGGGGTTGGCGCCGATGACGAAAATCATGTCGGCGCCGGTCAGGTCCTCGAGCTCGACCGTCGCCGTGCCCTTGCCAATGGTGGTCGCGAGGCCCTCGCTCGTCGCCTGGTGGCAATAGTACGAACAATTATTGACGTTGTTGGTGCCCCACACACGCGCCAGCAGCTGGAAGATGAAGCCTGCCTCGTTCGACGAGCGGCCGGATGAATAGAAGAATGTCCGGTTGGGCGCGGCAGCGCGCAGCCGCTCGGCGGCATGCGCCATGGCAAAATCCCAGGTCACTGGCGCATAGCGATCGCTGCCTTGGGCGCGGAACAGGGGCGTATCGAGCCGCCCGAGCTTTTCGAGCTCTCGGCCGGTCAGTTGCTGCAGGTCGCTGAGCGGGTGCTGGAAGGCTTCGGCGGGGATAGCCGGCTGGATATCGGTCGACTGCGCCTGCACCGATTTGTTGCAGACCGACGGGAACTCGCCCAGCTCGTTGGTCATGCCGCCCTTCTGCCCGCCCATACCATAGGCGCAGGCCTTGCAGGTATTCTTTGCGGTGAGCGCCTTGGCGGCCTTGCCGACGCCAATCTGCCGAATGGTTTCAACGGTATAGAGCAGCTTCTTCGCGCCGCCACCCACTACCTGCCGCTTGTCGTCCATGCTCATGCCGCGCACTCCTCGTCCGAGGAGAAATAGCGCAGGACGACGGCGTAAACGAGCCGAAACCCGCATGTCGCTGACAGTGGGTGCGCCTGGTGCTAGCTTTCTGGTGGAGGGGAATGACCATGAACAGCATCTTCGACCTCATCGCGACGCTCGATCATGCGAGCCTAGCGGCAGCCATCGACGGCGACCCTGGCCTGCTGGACGCACGACACGTCTCGGGTGCCTCGCCCATCGCCTGGGCGGCCTATATGGGCGAGTCCGATATCGCCGCCTATCTGCGCGCGCTGCAGCCAGGGCTCGACCCCTTTGAGGCAATCATCCTCGGCGACATCGCCGCCCTCGAGGCGCATCTCGCCACGGGGTGGGATCCGAACACGCTGTCGCCTGACGGGTTTCCGCCACTGGCCCTCGCAGCATTCTTCCGCCAGCAGGCGCTGTTCGAGCGGCTGCTGCCACTCACCAGTGATCTCGATCGACGCGCCGACAACCCGCAGCAGGTGGCGGCCATCCATGCGGCAGCGGCCTCCAGGCAATTACAGATGGTAGAAGCCTTGCTGCGCGCAGGCGCCGACCCGAACGTCACCCAGCAGAATGAGTTCCGGCCCATCCATGCCGCGGCGCAGCATGGAGATGCGGCGATGACGGGGCTCCTGCTGCTGTTCGGGGCAGACCGCTTCGCCCGATCCGGCGATGGCCTCGACGCCGCCGCCCATGCCGAAAGAGCCGGACATCCCTGGCTGGCGCAGCGGCTCAGGGCGTGAAAAAGGCGCGAAGCCGAAGCTTCGCGCCCCTCGGCAGGCCAATGGGGGAGCGTCAACCCTCACCGGCCCGACCGATTGCCGTCGCCGCGCAAAGTCATGCGCCAGCGTTCTGCGTCTTCAACTCAGGCATAGGCGCAATGGTTGCGTCGGCTGGGACCCGCTGAAGGCGAAGCACGCATTTGTGCGTCGGCATGTGGGGTCCATCGGCCGGGGCCGCCGGGGGCCCCAAAGCCCCACGACCCGAGGGTCGTGGGGCCGAGATTGTGGTGCAAACAACCTCTGCCGGAGGTTTGTCTCCGGTGTGCGGAGAATAGCCTGCTTTGCGGCCGAAGCAAATTCCGGCTGCTCTTTTGCATCCCTGCCGCCCACGTGAAATCGAAAAACGGCACGGGAAATCGCGCCCCTTACCAAATGCTTACTTTTTGTCCACGTTCGATCAAGGCAGCCTCAAAAGTAGGCACATGGGCGCGCCCACTTTAGGCCTGCATACAGGTTCCACGGTGTGGCAGCACGTCACAGCTAATGATTTCAGGCACTTAGCCAAAGGCGAAAGCTGTGGCACGGCGATTGCAATTCTCTCCGCGGTGCAAACAACCACACTGTCGGAGGTAATATGACAGACGTTCGCCGCATGTTGACAGGCCTGGGGCTGGGCCTGGCCATGACTGCCGGGGCGCTCGCTCCCGTGGCCGTTCAGGCACAGGAAGACACGATCAAGGTCGGTATCCTGCACTCGCTGTCGGGCACGATGGCGATTTCGGAAACCACCCTCAAGGACACGATGCTCTTCCTCATCGATGAGCAGAACAAGAAGGGCGGCCTGCTGGGCAAGAAGCTCGAGCCGGTCGTTGTCGACCCTGCATCCGACTGGCCGCTCTTCGCCGAGAAGGCCCGCGAACTGATCCAGGTCAACAAGGTGGCCGCGGTGTTCGGCTGCTGGACTTCCGTGTCCCGCAAGTCCGTGCTGCCCGTGTTCAAGGAACTGAACTCGATCCTGTTCTACCCCGTGCAGTACGAGGGTGAGGAATCCGAGCGCAACGTGTTCTACACCGGCGCCGCTCCGAACCAGCAGGCCATCCCGGCCGTCGACTACCTGATGAACGAAGAAGGCGTCG
>CAYPYV010000088.1:0-12996 GCA_964414845.1 uncultured Devosia sp.
GAACCCGCTCGATCCGCTCGATACCAACCAGTTCACCCAGCAGCTGGTGCAGTTCACCGGCGTGGAACAGCAGCTCAAGACTAACGACTATCTTGCGGCAATGATGGCGGCGACGCAGAGCGCCACCAATACCCAGGCAGTCAGCTATGTCGGCAAGATGGTCACCGCCGACGGCACCAAATCGCAGCTGACCGACGGCGGAGCGAGCTGGCACTTCTCGGTGCCCAAGGCGGCATCGATTACCGCAAGCGTCGTTGATGCCAATGGCAATACCGTGTTCACCAAGCAGGGCAATGTCGCGCAGGGCGAGAGCGTCTTCCAGTGGGACGGCATCGGAACCGACGGCAAGCAGCGCGCCGATGGCACCTATACGCTCAAGATCAGCGCCAAGGATTCCGATGGCAAGGTCGTGAGCGTTTCCACCCAGATGGCAGGCGAAGTGACTGGCGTGGATTTCTCGGGCGACGAGCCCGTGCTGCTGCTGGGCACCGGCCGCGTCACACTTTCGGCGGTCAACACCGTGCAGGCGAAGAAGACGACGACCAACTGATCATTCGACGAACCCAGTGGGCAGCCCGTCCATGCTCACGAGGTTCTTCTCCTGCCAATAGGCGCGGATACCGTCCTCGCCCTTGGCCTCGGCCCAGCGGTCCATCGTGTCGCGCTCACCCTCATAGGCCATCAGCGGCACACCATAGCCGCAGCTGGTCTTCACCAGATCGAAGTCGAGCCACACGATCTGCCGCGCCCCCAACGGTTCTGCGCCGGCGAATTGCTGCGACAGAAGGTCTGCATATTCAGCGTCCGAGCGGTGGATCACCCGACCTCTTCCATAGAGCCTGAGGATGAGCGGTGGGCCTTCAACCGCGCAGAACATGATGGTCATCCGACCATCGGCACGAAGATGCGCGCTTGTCTCGTTACCGCTGCCGGTGCGGTCGAGATAGCAGGCTGCATTGTCGCCGAGCACGCGGAACTGGTCGGTCGCCCGTGGTGAGATATTCACGCGCGTCCCTGCCGCAGCGGTCGCGGTGAAGAAGATATGCTGGCGCGAAATGAACTCGCGCAGGTGCGGCGTCAACGCCGGGTAATCCTTGGCCATGGCGGCCCCCCTGTTCGTGCCGGCACACTAGGCGTGCCGGCTGCGGCGGACAACGGCTGCCCCTCCTCCGCCCCTCAGACTTCCGCACTATTGCCCACATGGGCAGCCGCGAAGACTCTGCGCGCCCTTGCGGATTCTGCGTCTTTCCGAACCGTTTGCAGGGAAATGCTGAAAGCTTTTAACGCATTGTAAGCAATGTCTTATCCGAATTTTAAGCGCGTTCGGGTAGTGTTCAAGCCGTGGTCAGGGTTGAGTAAGTGAGTACAATGACCGTCCAAATGCGTCCTCGGGTGAAGTATGTCATCGGTCCGGACGGCAGTCCGCTGACCATTGCGGATCTTCCTCCGACCAATACCCGCCGTTGGGTGATCCGCCGGAAGGCAGAGGTCGTCGCCGCCGTTCGCGGTGGTCTCCTCAGCCTCGAGGAAGCCTGTCAGCGCTATACCCTGTCGGTTGATGAATTCCTCAACTGGCAGGCGGCAATCGACAAGCATGGTCTCGCCGGATTGCGGACCACCTGGATCCAGCACTACCGCGAAGGCTGATCCGCCTTCCCCCCGCGAGTTCAAAGGCCCGCCCCGGCATCGCTGCGGCGGGCTTTCGCGTCCGGTGGCATGGGTGCCGACCGCCCTCCTGCCGGCAATTCTGCGACACCTTTTAACGAAGCCCTGACTCTCCCCGGCAAAACCTGCCCGCCGTCGCGAATTGCAACACGGCATTAACCACTTGTTTACCAACCGCTCGGTAATTTTTGCCTATCGGGCAGGAGTCGGGGAACCGCCTCTCGCTGGGGGTCCAGAGGTCGGGTTCGGCGCGTGAACGGGGTTTTGCAGTTCTTTAATCGGCTCGGGTTGGCGCGGCTTGCCGCCATGGGCATGGTGGCGCTGCTGACCCTTGGCATCATCGTCTTCCTCGTGATGCGCGCCTCCACACCGCAGCTGGCGCCGCTCTATTCGGGCCTCTCCTTCGAGGATTCCGCCGCGATCATCAAGGAATTGCAGACCCAGAACGTCCCCTACGAGCTCCGCGGCGATGGCGACACCGTGCTCGTGCCGCGCGACCAGATTACCCAGTTGCGCATGGCGCTGGCCGAGAATGGACTGCCGACGCGTGGCCAGGTCGGTTATGAAATCTTCGACCAGCAGTCGACCCTCGGCTCCACCAGCTTCGTCCAGAACATCAACAATGTGCGCGCGCTCGAGGGTGAGCTGTCGCGTACCATCTCGTCCCTCGCCCGCATCAAGAGCGCCCGCGTCCACCTGGTCCTGCCCGAACGCGCGCTGTTCAGCCGCGAGCAGAAGGACCCGACGGCCTCCATCGTCGTCTCGGTGCGCGGCGAACTCTCCGCCGGCGAAATCCGTGCCATTCAGCATCTCGTCGCCTCCGCAGTCGAGGGCCTGACCCCCACCCGCGTTTCGATCGTCGATGATTCCGGCCGGCTCCTTGCCTCTGGCGCCGGCAATGGCCCCAACGATATCGCCGCCGGCGAGGCCGAGGAGCGGCAGATTGCCGTCGAAACCCGTCTGACCCAGCGCGTCGAGGACATGCTCGCCAACATCGTAGGTTCGGGCCGGGCGCGCGTGCAGGTTTCCGCCGAACTCGACATGAACCGGCTGACCAAGACCTCGGAGACTTTCGACCCCAACGGTCAGGTCGCCCGGTCCACCCAGACGCGAGAACTCGCCAATTCCGCGCAAGGTCCGGGCGATGGTGGCCAGGTGACGGTCGCCAACGAACTCCCCGGCGCATCCGGCGACGGAACGGCCAATGGCGGCACGTCCGAACAGGGCTCCACCACCGAGGAGACCACCAATTTCGAGATCTCCAAGGTCACCCAGACGGAGATGACCGAGGCGGGCTCGATCAAGCGCCTGTCGATCGCGGTGGTTGTCGATGGCGTCTACACCACCGATGCCAACGGGCAGTCAACCTACGCCCCGCGCGACCAGGCGCAGCTCGATCAGATCACCGCGCTGGTCAAGTCCGCCGTGGGCTTTTCCGATACCCGTGGCGACCAGATCCAGGTCACCAACCTGCAGTTTGCCGACCGGCCTGAACTCACCGCCGAGGGTACTGCCGCGCCCGGCCTCTTCGATTTCACGCGCGACGATCTGATGAACATGGCCCAGATGGCCGTGACGGTCCTCCTCGGTCTGGCCCTGATCCTGTTCATCATGCGTCCGCTCCTGAAGCGGGTCATGGCGCCCGAAGCGCCGCTGTCCCTGCCGCAGAGTGCCGAAATCGGCGGCGCAGGCATGGGCGCCGGCGGCCCGGGCAGTTTCGGCACCGTCGCCATCAACTCGCCCATCCAGCAGCTGCCAGGCAATTCCTCCTACCCCGAGGAAGAGATCGACAAGGGCCTCCCCGACTGGATCCGAAATGCCAAGTCGATGGGCGAGCAGCAGATCCAGACGATGAAGACCGTCGGTGGTCTCATCGAGGAAAACCCCAAGCAGGCCGCGCTGATCGTGCGCGACTGGCTCTCCAACGCCACCTGAGCAGGCAAGGACTAGATGGCCGTTCCTGATTTCAATACCGGCAACCAGCAGCAGGGCTTCGCGGGCAACCTGATCGTCGGCGCCCAGGCCACGCAGCGCAACCTGCCCGGCGACGAAAAGGCCGCCGTGCTGTTGCTCGCGCTGGGCCCGGATTTCGGCCGCCCCATCCTCGAGCAGCTCGACGAGATGGAGATCCGCACGCTCTCGCGCGCCATGGTTCGGCTCGGCCCCATCACGCAGGACATGCTCGACATGCTCCTCGCCGAGTTCATCACGGTGGTCTCGTCGAAGGGCAATATCTCCGGCAATGCCGAAACCACCCAGCGCCTGCTGCTCTCCTTCCTGCCGCCCGATCGCGTCGACGCGATCATGGAGGAGATCCGCGGTCCCGCCGGCCGTACCATGTGGGAGAAGCTCTCCAACGTTCAGGAAGACATCCTCGCGAACTACCTGAAGAACGAATACCCGCAGACCATCGCCGTCGTGCTCAGCAAGCTCGTCCCCGAGCACGCCAGCAAGGTTCTGGCCTCGCTTCCCGAGGAGCTGTCGATGGAAGTCGTGCAGCGCATGCTCTCGCTCGAGCCGGTGCAGAAGGAAATTCTCGAAAAGATCGAGACGACGCTGCGCACCGAGTTCATGTCGACCCTGAGCCATACCAAGCGCCGCGACAGCCACGAGCAGATGGCGGAAATCTTCAACGCCTTCGACCGGCAGACCGAGGCGCGCTTCATCACCACGCTCGAGGAGCGCGACCGCGAATCCGCCGAGCGCATCAAGTCGCTGATGTTCACCTTCGAGGATCTGTCGAAGCTCGAGGCCGCGGCGATCCAGACTCTCATCCAGAAGATGGACAAGAAGGAGCTCGCCCTCGCGCTCAAGGGGGCCTCCGACACGGTCAAGGACGTGTTCTTCACCAATATGTCCGGCCGCGCCGCCAAGATGCTCAAGGACGACATGCAGGCCATGGGGCCGGTGCGCCTCAAGGATGTCGACGAGGCGCAGGGCCGCATGGTCGCCACCGCCAAGGATGCTGCCGCCAAGGGCGAGATCGTCATCACCAAGAACAAGTCCGACGACGCGATGATCGGCTGACATGAGCGCCACCCCCGCCAAGTTCACATTTGACCTTGATCTCGGCCGCAACGCCGAGAAGGGCTCGCTCATCACCGCGAGCGCCCTCGCAAGGCAGCTCGAGGCGGCGCGCAAGGAAGGCTACGCAGCCGGACTCGTCGATGGCGAAAAGACCGCCATAGCCAAGGCCAACAAGCAGATGCTTGCGGCGGCCGACTCCATCGGCAACCAGGCCGCAGCGCTGGTCGCCGGCATGGAGGATCTCGGTCGCCATGCCACCGGGGAGGCCGTGATCCTCGCCGCCGCCATCGCCCGCAAGCTTGCGGGCGCCCTTGTCGAGCGCGAGCCGGCTGGTGAATTGTCTGCCCTCATCGCCGATTGCATGTCGAGCCTCAACGGCGTGCCGCATCTCGTCATCCGCTGCACGCCCGAGCTTGCCGATGCGGTGCGCGACATCGCCACCCAGCGCATGCAGACCTCAGGCTTTGCCGGTCGCCTCGTCGTCTTGGGAGATCCCGATATCGCACTTGGCGACGCACGGCTCGAATGGGCCGATGGCGGCGTAGTGCGCTCATCGGCCGAAATCAATGCCGAGATCGACCGGCGCATCGCCGACTACTTCGCCGCCCATGGCATCGTGACTGACATCGTGGCCCATCCTGACGAGGAGATTCCCCAATGAGCACCGGCGATATGGGTTCGGGCGGCTTCGAGGAAATGCAGGCCCAGGCCCGCGACGGCCAGCCCGTCATCGGCGAGCGCACCGCCGCCGACCTCGAGGCGGTGTTCGATGTCCCCGTCCGCATATCGGTGGTGCTCGGCCGGGCCAAGATTCCGGTGGCGGAGCTGCTCAAGATGGATGTCGGCACGGTCGTCGAGCTCGATCGCCAGGTCGGCGAGGCCGTGGAAATCTACGTCAACGACCGCCTCGTTGCCCGCGGCGAGATCGTGCTCGTCGAAAACCGGCTCGGCGTCACCATGACCGAAATCATCAAGGCGGCGTGATGATGATGCACAGCGCGTTCCATTTGCCTGAGACGGCAATCGGCAATCGGCAATCGGCAGTCGATTTGCCCCTCGCCATGTCTTCCTTCCTCCCCTTTCCGATTGCCGATTGCCGATTGCCGATTGCCTGCCGTTCCCGACTGCCGGCTGCCGCCACTGGAGATATCCCATGCGCTTACTGATCGTCGGCCCCCTCGAGGGCCAGCTCACCGAAGCGACGCGGCTCGCCATGCAGGGTGGCGCCAAGGTCGCCCACGCCCCCTCCATCGAAATAGCGCTTGCCGCGCTGCGCGCCGGGCGCGGAGCCGACCTGCTGCTCGTCGATGTCATCATGGACATCGCTGGGCTGATCGCGGGGCTCGATGCCGAGCGCATCGTCGTGCCGGTCGTCGCCTGCGGTACTGAGAGCAATGCCGCCGCCGCCGTGAACGCCATCCGCGCCGGCGCCAAGGAATATATCCCCCTCCCGCCCGATGCCGAACTGATCGCCGCGATCATCGCCGCCGTGGCCCGCGAGTCGACCGACTTCCTCTATCGCGACCCGGCCATGGCCCGGGTGGTGAAGCTCGCCGAGCAGGTCGCGCCATCCGATGCCTCGGTGCTGATCACCGGCGAAAGCGGCACCGGCAAGGAGGTGATGGCCAAGCACCTCCACGCCAAATCGAAGCGTGCCGGCAAGCCCTTCATTTCGGTCAACTGCGCCGCCATCCCCGAAGCCCTGCTCGAATCCGAACTCTTCGGGCATGAGAAGGGCGCCTTCACCGGCGCCATCGCCCGTCGTATCGGCAAGTTCGAGGAAGCCTCGGGCGGCACGCTGCTGCTCGACGAAATCTCCGAGATGGACGTGCGGCTGCAGGCAAAGCTCCTCCGCGCCCTGCAGGAACGCCTGATCGACCGTGTCGGCGGCACCAAGCCAGTACCGGTCGATATCCGGGTGATCGCCACTTCCAACCGCAATCTCGCCGAAGCGGTGAAGGAAGGCAGCTTCCGTGAGGACCTGCTGTTCCGCCTCAACGTGGTGAACCTCAAGCTCCCGCCGCTGCGCGAGCGCCCGGAGGATATTGCCGCCCTTTCGGAGTTCTTCGTCGACAAATACGTCAAGGCCAACGGCCTCAGTCGCCGCGTGCTCTCCGGCGAAGCCCGCGAGATGCTCTTGCGCGCGCCCTGGCGGGGCAATGTCCGCGAGCTCGAGAACACGCTACATCGTGCCGTGCTGCTCGCCACATCCGAAACCATCGGTCCCGACGCGATCCTCATGCCAGATGGCACGGGCCTTGAGGACGCCGCGCGCGAGTCCGTTGCCACCCAGGCGGTACGCACGGCGCAGAGCGTGGCCGAAACCCTGGTCGGCCGCACCGTCGCCGATGTCGAGCGCGACCTGATCCTCGACACGCTCGATCATGTGCTTGGCAACCGCACCCATGCCGCGAACATCCTCGGCATCTCCATCCGCACGCTGCGCAACAAGCTCAACGAATATGCCGACGAGGGGATTTCAGTCCCCGCGCCCGGCGAGCGCCGCGGCAACGCCGCCTGACGCCGGAGCACGACTGAGCCATGGCCGATATCTCCGCCTCGCCCGGAAAACCCCCGGGACCCGGCTTCAAGGTCCCCTCCGTCAGGGAGTTGCGGAGCTGGCTTGCCACGGCTGATATCGGCCTCGCGCTGGGCGTCATGGGCATTATCTTGGTGCTCATCGTCCCGCTGCCGCCGCTGCTGCTCGATATCCTGCTCGCCATCTCGATCGTCTTCTCGGTGATGATCCTGATGACGGCGCTCTTCATCCAGACCCCGCTCGAGTTTTCGAGCTTCCCGACGGTGCTGCTCGTCTCGGCAATGCTGCGCCTTGCCCTCAACCTTGCCACGACGCGTCTCATCCTCGCCGAAGGTCATAACGGCACGGATGCCGCCGGCCACGTCATCGAGGCCTTCGGCGAGTTCGTGATGCGCGGCAATTTCGTCATCGGCGTCGTGGTCTTTGCCATCCTGCTGATCGTGAACTTCATCGTGATCACCAAGGGTTCGGGCCGCATCGCCGAAGTCGCGGCACGCTTCAACCTCGATGCCATGCCGGGCAAGCAGATGGCCATCGACGCCGACCTCTCGGCCGGTCTCATCGATGAAGCCACTGCCAGAACCCGGCGCCAGACGCTGGAGCAGGAAAGCGCCTTCTTCGGCAACATGGATGGTGCGTCGAAATTCGTGCGCGGCGACGCCATTGCCGGCCTGCTGATTACCTTCATCAACATCATTGCCGGCATGATCATCGGCATGCTGCAGGAAGGCCTCAGCTTCGAGGAAGCCGGCGGCATCTACACGCTGCTCACCGTCGGCGACGGCCTCGTCAGCCAGATCCCCGCGCTCATCGTCTCCACTGCCGCCGGTATCCTCGTATCCAAGTCTGGCGTCTCCGGATCCGCCGACAGGGCGCTGATGACGCAGTTTACCGGCTATCCCAAGGCGCTCGGCATGTCCGCGGCGGTCATCGCCCTGCTCGCGCTCTTGCCCGGCATGCCGGTCCTGCCCTTCCTGGCGCTGGCCGGCGGCGTGGCCTATCTCGCCTTCGATTCCACCAAGAAGAAGAATGTCCGCGAGGCCAAGGCGGCTGCCGAGGCGCTTGCCGCACAAATCGCCGCCGCGCCTGCCGCGTCCGGCGGCAAGGTCGACGAGCAGCCGATCACCGACAGCCTCCGCATCGATGAACTCAAGCTTGAGCTGGGCTATGGCCTGCTGAGCCTCGTGAAGGAAGACGATACCGGCACCGATCGGCTCACCGAGCAGATCAAGGCGCTGCGTCGCCAGCTCGCCACCGAGCTCGGCTTCGTCATGCCGCCGGTGCGCATCCTCGACAACATGCAGCTCGAGCCCAACCACTACAAGGTCAAGATCAAGGAGGTCGAGGCCGGTCACGGCCAGGTCTATGCCCACCAGCTCATGGTCATGGATCCGATGGGCCACGAGATCGGCCTCCCCGGCATCCATACCACCGAGCCGACCTTCGGCCTCCCCGCCACCTGGATCGAGCCGGCGCTGCGCGACGAGGCGGAACTGCGCGGCTATTCCATCATCGACCCGTCCACTGTCATCTCCACCCATCTCACCGAGGTGCTGAAGGCGAATGTGGCGGACCTGCTGAGCTATTCCAACGTGCAGAGCCTGCTATCGGGCCTGCCCAAGGAACAGCACAAGCTTGTCGAGGATATCGTCCCGAGCCAGATTTCCGTCTCCGGCGTGCAGCGCGTGCTGCAGGCGCTTCTCTCCGAGCGCATCTCCATCCGCGACCTGCCCACCATTCTCGAAGGCATCGCCGAGATCGCCTCTCCTGGCCGCACCGCCCAGACCGTGGTCGAGCACGTGCGCTCCCGCCTCGCCCGGCAGATTTGCGCCGCCAATCTCGGGCCCGACGGCAACCTGCCGCTCCTCACTCTCTCGCCGCAATGGGAGCGCGATTTTGCCGAAGCCATGGTCGGTGACGGGAATGACCGCCACCTCGCCATGGCGCCCTCGAAGCTGCAGCAATTCATCGTCGCAACGCAGAAGGCATTCGAGAACGCCGCGCGCATGGGCGAGATCCCGGTGCTCATCACCTCGCCCTCGCTCAGGCCCCATATCCGCGCCATCGTTGAACGCTTCCGCCCGCAGACGGTGATCATGAGCCAGAACGAGGTCCACCCCCGCGTCCGCCTCAAGACCATCGGGAGCGTGTAGTCCCGGGCACGCCTGGAGAAGCCCTCATGCCGAGCTTGTCGAAGCACCCGGCCGCCCGACACCTGCGAACGCCTGTCGCAGGAGGTCCTTCACCGCCACCACGCCGAACGGCAGGCCGAGCATCAGCAGCGGCGCATAGATGCCGCCCCAGTAGCCGTTCGCCGTCCGGCCGAAAAACGCGAACAGCATGATGTAGGCGAGCACTGTGGCGAGCCCATACTGCGCCGCACGGTGCTGCCACGCGACAAAGCCCAGCACCGCGATCGGCAGCACCAGTGCCGTCACCCAGAGCGGCAGCAGCAGGAACAATCCGTTGAACTGCGCCGTCCCGAGCACGAACGCCGCGCCGCCGAACTGCAGCCAGCCATCCTTGTAGGCCGGGTCCGTCGGCAGCACGAGGCTCATCGCCGTCATCGCGTGCCAGGCAAAGTACACTGCGAACACGAGGAGCCCGATGGCCCACGCGACGAGTTCGTCGCGACGCCCTGCCCGCCAGGCAAAATAGATCGCGACCAGCACATAGAGCCCACTCAGCTCCCGCATCCAGAGCGCAAGGAGCGCCGCCGCGAAACCGAGCCAGTAGCGCCCGCGCCCATAGGCCGCGACCGATATCAGGATCAGCGCGCCCGCCCAGAGCTCACAGCATATCGACGCCACCGGAGCGATCGCCGCCATCTGGCTCAAGCCCAGCGTCACCGCAACGGCGACAGCCATGCCGCTACCCGCGCTGTTGAGCACCACCCATCCGGCGAGGCTCACCGCCAGCACGGAGAGCGTCACCAGCACCGCCTGGCTCACCTGCTCGGTCTGCATCAGCGCGATCATCTCGAGAAAGAATGGCGGCCGCCAGTTGAACACCGAGCGCGTGCCATAGCCGCCCTCGACGAGTTCGGTGTGGAGCGCCTGATGGTAGTTCTCGCCGGCCTGCAGCCGGGTGACGATCTGCTTGTAGGTGCCGAGGTCGCCGCGCGCATTCGGATCCACCGGCACTTCCGGCACGGAGATCGCCACCGCGACGAGGGCCGCCGTCACCAACGCGAGCACCAAGAGCACGATCCGCGCCAGCTTCGGCGCAACATTCGCAAATCCCGTCGCAAACGCCTTTCCTGCCGGCCCCGCCTCGCCCATCGCACTGCCCTGCTCTCGAATGTCGCATCGACACTATCCGCATTCTGCTAAGGAAAAGCTGCCATGCCCGTGGAACACCCGGGGCTCCGCAGCATTGTCTGGTCTCGCATCCATCAGGGGTCACCGATGAAGCTCTTCCGCTGCGACCATTGCGGCCACATGCTCTATTTCGAGAACATCCGCTGCGAGCGCTGCGGGCGGACACTGGGCTACGAGCCGCAGAGCAACAGCCTCGTTTCGCTCGACGGCGGTCCCGAAATCTTTACCGCGCCGCATCTCGATAACCGCAGCTTCGTCTTCTGCGCCAATGCCCGGCATGGCGCCTGCAACTGGCTCGTTCCGCACCAGCCGGGCGCCGACTCGTTCTGCCGCGCCTGCCGCCACAACGAACTCGTGCCCAATATTGAGGATCCGGTGGATCGCGCGCGCTGGCAGGTCATCGAGCGCGCCAAGAAACGCCTGTTCTACTCGCTGCAGAGGCTCAACCTGCCACTCGCCACGCGCAATGAAGATCCGGTGCATGGCCTGAGCTTCCGCTTCCTCAACGAGGATACCTCGCCATCGCCCGTCTTTACCGGGCACGACAACGGCATCGTCACCATCGCGCTCCGGGAAGCCGATGACGCTGCGCGGGAGTATCGCCGCACACAGTTCAACGAACCCTATCGCACGCTGCTCGGGCATTTCCGCCACGAGATCGGCCATCACTACTGGGATATCCTCGTCTCCGCCAACGCCAGCGAGCGCGACGCTTTCCGCGCCCTGTTCGGCGACGAGCGCGCCGATTATGGCGCGGCCCTCCAGCAGCACTACGCCCAGGGTGCGCCGGCCGACTGGCAGCAGGGCTACATCTCGAGCTATGCCACCGCGCATCCGTGGGAGGATTTCGCCGAAACCTTCGCGCATTACCTGCACCTGGTCGACACCACCGAGATGGCCTCGGCCTTCGGGCTGCGCCTCCGCCCCGCCGTCGACCGCGAGGGCGAGCTCACCGCCCGCATTGCCTACGACCCCTATGCGCGAAACGACATCGCGGAGCTGATGGAGAACTGGGTGCCGCTGGCCTCGCTCATCAACAACCTCAACCGCGCCGTGGGTCAGAACGACGCCTATCCCTTCGTGCTCGGACCGGCAGTGATGGACAAGCTTGGCTATATCTCGCGGCTGCTCTTCGAAGCCGGCCACTCTGCCTGGACCATCTCCGGCCCCGACGGCCCGATGGCCATCAACCGCACGCCACAGGCAACGTTAACGTCCGCTTAACCGGTTAACCCGGCAATCCGCGCGCTGCCGGAAATAATCCGTTAGCCTTTCCGATTGTGGGGTGACCTCCAAAGCATACCCCGATCCAGAGAACCGCCGGGGAGGCGGAAGGGGCCGGTCGCGCGCAAAGCGTGAACCGGCCTCGATCGTTTCCGGGTTCCCCCGGATCGCTGCCGCAATCACGACTTTTCCCGCATCGAGAGAGGGAACGCCGCCTCGGCCATGGCGTTGACCTGCATCGGCCGTGCGGCACGCCACGACCAAGCGATGTGCCACACGGCCTTGTTCATGCAACGACGAACAAGGAGACTATACGATGCTGAGGACCCTACTGACCACTACCGCGCTGGCGGCCATGCTCGCGTCCGGCGCCATCGCCCAGGATGCGACCACCAAAGCGCCCGCGCCGGATGCCCAGGCCCAGCAGGCGCCAGCCGATGGCACGATGGCCGCACCGGCCGATAGCGCCGCCGGTTCCATCCTCGCCACAGGCTATGCCCTTGCAGACGAAGACAACCTCGCCACCGAGATCATCGGGCGGCAGGTCTACGCCTCCGCCGCCGGCGATGCCGAGCATATCGGCGACATCAATAACCTCGTCATCGGACAGAATGGCGACATCGTCGCCGTGGTGATCGGCGTCGGTGGTTTCCTCGGCATCGGCGAAAAGAACGTCGCGGTGAACTTCTCGGAACTGCAATGGACCAACGCCGAGGACAATTCCGAACGCTATGTGCTGGCCACCACCAAGGACGCGCTGGAGGCAGCACCAGATTTCGTCGCCCGCGACATGGATGATGCCACAGACGACAACGCCATGGCGCCAGCCGGAAACGCGGCGGCCGATGCCGCGGCTGCAACCGGCAACGCAGTCGACAACGCCGTCGATGCCACGGCCAATGCCGCCGGAAAGGCAGCCGATGCAACGGCGAATGCCGCCAGCCAGGCCGCTGCCGATGCCCGCGCGGCCATCGACCGGTCGACCCTCACTGACGCGACCGTCACCACCGACGATCTCACCGGCACTCGCGCCTATGGCCCCAATGACGAGGATCTCGGCACCATCGGCGACGTTGTCCTCGGCGAGGATGGCAAGACTGCCGAAGCCGTCATCATTGATTTCGGCGGCTTCCTGGGCATCGGCACCAAGCCGGTTGCTGTCGGCTTCAATACGCTGAAGTTCCAGCAGGATCAGAACGGCAATCGCTACGTGTTCCTCAA
>CAYPYV010000089.1:0-12893 GCA_964414845.1 uncultured Devosia sp.
ATGAAAAGTTCAGGGAATCCGGCTGTGGGGCCCGAATGCTCCGTACCGGCAAGAGGGTGCCCCGGGATGAAATGGACCGTCTCGGGTACCAATGGCGTCAACACATTCACGACATGCTGCTTCACCGAGCCCACATCGGACAGAATGGCCCCAGGCGATAGCGCGGCCGCGATTTGCTGCATCACCCCTTCATACGCACCAACGGGTGTACAGAGAATCACGAGATCCGCGCCCCGCACTGCCTCTGCTGCATCAAGAGTATAGCTGTCTCCGAGTCCGAGAGCGCGAGCCTCATCCAGCGTTTCACGCTTGCGGGTCGAGATGGCAATTTCTCTTGCCAGGCCCTTGAGCCTCGTCGCTCTCGCAATGGAAGAGCCGATCAAACCGATACCAATTAGGGCCAGCTTATCAAACATGTCACTCTGCTCCCGGCGCGCCGAACGCCTTCAAGATCGTCACAACGCGACGCATCGGGTCCTCGAGCCCAATCGAGATGCGCAGGCCATGCGGTATGCCGTAGCCGTTCATCTCGCGCACCAGCAGGCCCTTCTCGCGTAGTGCAGCAAATGCCGCCTTGGCGGTTGCCGGGTCTTCGAACAGCGCCAGTACGAAGTTGCCTTGGCTGGGTGGTACCCTGATGGTATTCGAGTTCAGTGAACGCGTGAGCCAATCGCGCCATTTCGCATTGTGGGCCTTGAGTTCAGCCGTGAAGGCGATGTCCTTAGCCGCCGCTGCCGCAGCCGCCTGTCCCGAGAGCGTCACGTTGAAGGGTCCTCGAATTCGGTTCACAGCGTCGACGATATGCTCCGGACCGTACATCCACCCGACCCGTTCACCAGCAATACCCATCTTCGAGAAGGTGCGGACCATCACGACGTTTTCGGCACGCTCGACGAGATCAACACCCACCGAATAGTCCTCGGCAGTCACGTACTCCGCATAAGCGCTATCAAGCACCAACAGGATATCTGGGCGAAGGCCGCTGTGGAGGCGCTCTACTTCCGATCGCGACAGGTAGGTGCCTGTCGGATTGTTCGGGTTAGCGAGGAACATGACCTTGGTGCGTTCAGTTACCGCCGCCAGCATGTTGTCTACATTGGCGCGAAAATCGATTTCAGGAGCCATCACGATCTCAGCTGACGCCCCACGCGTGATGATCGGGTAGACGTTGAAACCGAATTGGCTCATCACCGCCTCGTCCCCGGGGCCAAGGTAAACCTGCGCGAGAAGGTGAAGAATATCGTCCGACCCAAAGCCACAGACGACCAGGTTAGGGTCGAGTCCATGCACCTCGCCTAAGGCTTCGCGCAAGAGACGCGAGGAGCCCTCGGGATAGACATGCAGCTTGTCGGCCATTGCACGATGCGCCGCTATCGCCTTTGGGCTTGCGCCCAAAGGGCTTTCATTGGCCGAAAGCTTTACCAATGTCACACCCGGCGGCGTGTCCGATCGACCGGGCACGTACGGCGCAATCTCAAGAATGCCCTTTTGGGGTACGGGACGTTTGGCAGACGAGGACATGACGATCGTGTTGTACCGGTCGAAAACGGCCGGACCATAGGTCAAGCCCTTGTGGAACGCAAAGGCTTTGGGGCGAGTCTGTCTACCGTTCCGGCATCTCCCGCGCCGTCTGCGCCGACAGTCCCGACACGCGAACATAGCGCTCCGCTTTCTTCCTGCGGGGCACTGCGGGAAACAGCTCCTTTCGGGCTTGAACGATCAGCAAGCCAGCCAATGCTGGTCCGAAAAGCCGCCCGGCACGTTCGAAGAACCGGGTCGACCGCAGCAGCAGCGGACGGTTACTGGGCGGCAGATACAGCGCGTCCTTCCACTGCTCTGGCACGAAGCTGTGGTCGCGCAGTAGCTTCTCCAACTGGCCCTTGCTGAAGGGATAGCCATCTCCGTAGGGCGTATTGTCAGCCTGCGCCCACAATCCTCGTCGCTTCGGCACTACCACAATCAGTCGAGCATTCGGGGCTGCCACGCGCCATAGTTCACGCATTTGCTCTTCCGCGTCGGCCGCGTGCTCAAAAGAGTGCACTGCAACGATGAGATCAACCGACGAGTCCGTGAGGGGCATCTCAAGCGGGTCGCAGAGCACTGTATGCGATGGCCCCTCCCGTGGCCACGCGGAAGCGCCCTGACGCGCAGGCATGAAAGCCAGAACCCGCTCTGCCTCGCCAAGCGTGAAGCGCAGGTAGGGCGAGGCAAAACCAAGACCAAGCACACGCTGTTCCTTGACGCTTCCGGCCATGCGGATGATTTCTTCCCGCACAAGAGCGCGCGAAATCTTGCCCAAGGGCGACTTGTAGAACTCAATGAGGCGGGCGACGTGAGGTGTCATGGCAGGGTCCAACAGGCACTACCTGCGCGCTGACAGAGGGCGGTAGTCGCGCCCAAAATCTCAATCGGCATCAAATCAACGACTTGCTGCATACCTACCTTGCCCTTGGGCGCATATGGCTTTAGCCATCTCATAAGCCTAGGCCCATGTCACCCTTCTGCCACTTGAGGATGTTGCCTTGCCGTTGCTGATCGACGTTTTCCCCGCCCGAAGCGACAACTATGGTTACCTCGTCCACGATGTGGCTTCCGGACGTACAGCCGCTATCGACGCACCTGAAGCGAAGCCGATACGCGATGCTCTGGCCCGTCGCGGCTGGAGGCTTACCGACATTTTCATTACTCATCACCATTCTGATCATGTCGAAGCTATCCCGCCGCTCAAGCGTGAATATGGTGCTGTGGTCACCGGTCCGCGAGCCGAAGCCGCGAAAATTCTCGGTCTCGATCGCCTCGTGGCAGACGGCGACACCCTCGCGCTGGGTCAAACCGAATTTGTAACCATTGAGGCGCCAGGGCATACTCTGGGGCACGTGGTCTACTACGAGCCAGAAGGCCGACACCTGTTTTCAGCTGACGCACTATTCTCGCTTGGGGTCGGCAAAATGTTTGAAGGCAGCCCCAAGCCAATGTGGGAAGGCCTGGCGCGTCTGCGGGAATTGCCTGACGACACTCTCGTCTATTGCGGTCACGAATATACCCAGTCAAACGCCGCCTTTGCCCTCTCGGTAGACCCAAAGAACGCTGCGCTTCGGATTCGTGCTGGAGAAGTCGAGCGATTGCGCGCTCAGGGGATGTCAACGATTCCGGTCAGCCTCGGCCTGGAGAAGGCGGCAAACCCGTTTCTACGTGCCGACCAGCCGGCATTGGCTCGAGCCATGCGTCTGCCCGAGGACGCAGAACCGCATGTGGTGTTCGCCGCCCTTCGACGCGCCAAAGACGAGTTCAAGCCTGCCTGACATTTCTCGAAGCCTACGGTCCATCGTAGGGACCAGGCTCCGTCGTTAACCCTTCCTTAAGGTTTGGCGCATTCTCGGCACCTTCTCGTGCAACCATCCGTCTGTGACTGGCCTTTGGGCTGTCGAGGACAAGCATGGCTGTACCTACCAGAAAAGCACCGCTGGTTGCGCTGCCGACCCCCGGGGCGGTTCGTCCCGCCGTGACCTTTTCCGCAGGTAGCGCGACGGCGAACTTTGTGAGTCAGGTTATAGCTGAGCGATCCGGCCTTACCCCCGTTCACGAAGTGCGACGAGAACCGGTTGCCGTGGCGCTCGACCTATACTCCCAAAACGCGCGGAAGACTGTGCGCAGAATGCCAGCCGGATATAATCGTTCGCTGACGGTCTGATGCGCACATCAGTTCATCGAGACGTCTCGTCCGGCACCGGTGATCGATACGGTAAACCCGGCGACGACGTCGAAAATTGCCATCATCATCAAGATGAAGAACACTGAACTTGCTGCCGCGCCGACGAGCAGGAACTCGACCAGGAACACCACGAATACGACGGTCGAGAGCATATGCTCGATTACGGACGCTCGGCCCGTGTTGGTCGACTTCAGCACTTCGAAGAACAGGCAGACAAGGCCGACCACTAGGATCAGGTCGCCTGCAGTCAGCGCCCAGACCTGCCCCGATACCATGGGTATGGCCAGCATTTGCGCCGACCAGCCCGCAGGGTTTCCGCCCATGAACAGAAACGCAAAGAAGTTATAGGCGATCAGAGGGATGAGAAGCAGGGGCGGAATCACCGACCCGCCACGACTGCGGTTGGCTGGTGGAATGAAAACCGTGCTATCCGACATGCTGCATCCTCCTGATCGAAGCGGGAAGACAATGCCAAAGCCACGTCGACCCTTCTAGTAGGCCGCATAGTTTATTGACGTTCATACCGCCCAATTGGTGCAAATGCGCGCGAGGCCTCAGACCTTCAGTGGGCCAACCATCTGCTCCGGCTTCACTTCGGCATCGAACTCTTCAGCCGTGAGCAGCCCCAGCTCGATGGCGCTTTCCTTCAGGGTCATGCGACGCTTATGCGCGTTCTTGGCGATCTTGGCTGCGTTGTCGTAGCCGATTTTGCGGTTGAGCGCCGTCACCAGCATCAGCGACTGGTCTACCAGTTGCTTGATGCGCTCGCGGTCGGGTTCGATGCCCACTGCACAATGATCGTTGAAGCTCTTGGCTGCGTCAGCGAGCAGCCGGACCGACTGCAGGAAGTTGTATGCGATCACCGGCTTGAAGACGTTTAGCTCGAAATTGCCCTGGCTTGCCGCCATGCCGATGGCCGCGTCGTTTCCCATCACCTGTACGGCTACCATGGTCATGGCTTCGGACTGGGTCGGATTGACCTTACCCGGCATGATCGAGGAGCCGGGCTCATTCTCGGGGATCACGATCTCCCCCAGGCCGGAGCGGGGGCCGGAGGCAAGCCAGCGTACGTCATTCGCGATCTTCATGAGGGCGACCGCCAACTGCTTGAGCGCTCCAGAGGAGCCCACAAAGGCGTCGTGCCCGGCCATAACGGCGAACTTGTTGGGTGCGGTGACAAATGGGTGACCCGTCAGCGTGGCGATCTCCGCGGCAACGGTCTCACCATACTTGGGATGTGCGTTGAGCCCTGTCCCTACAGCTGTGCCTCCGAGGGCGAGTTCGTACATTTGCGGCAGCGTCGCCCTAATGGCAGCTATGGCAAGGTCGAGCTGAGCCACCCAGCCGGAGATTTCCTGCCCAAGTGTGAGCGGCGTCGCATCCTGCAAGTGCGTTCGGCCGATCTTAACCACGGTCATGAATTCGGCTGCCTTCGCGTCCAGCGTGTTCCGCAGCAGCTTCACGCGATCGATTAGGTAGTCCTCGATCGCAGCCACCGCCGCAATGTGCATCGCGGTGGGGTAGGTGTCGTTCGAGCTCTGGCTCATGTTGACGTGGTCGTTCGGGTGAACAGGCTTTTTCGATCCCATCGTGCCGCCAGCCATCTCGATGGCACGGTTTGAGATCACCTCATTGACATTCATATTCGACTGCGTGCCCGACCCAGTCTGCCAGACGACAAGAGGGAAGTGTTCCTTGAGCTTGCCCTCAATGACCTCGTCCGCCGCCGCGACGATCAGGTCGCGCAACTCCGCAGAGAGCAGCCCTAGCTTGTTGTTGGCGATCGCCGCCGCTTTCTTGAGGATACCAAACGCGCGGATAATCTCGGTGGGCATCTTCTCCCCGCCAATATCGAAATTGGCGAGGCTCCGGGCGGTCTGCGCCCCGTAGTACTTTTCGCCCGGCACGTTGATCGTGCCCATCGAATCGGATTCCACGCGCATCGCCATCGATGCTACCCCCTGAAGGTTGCTATGGGCTGCCCGGCGTTTGGCCGGAAAAGAAAAGCGGCCGATCCATGTGAGGACCGGCCGCTCGCATTCAATTCATGTCACGCAAGCAAGCGTGGCCCAGAATGGGTCAGGCGTTCTTGGGCGTCAGGATCTGCCGGCCACGGTACATGCCGGTCTTCAGATCGATATGGTGCGGACGGCGCAGCTCACCCGAGTCCTTGTCTTCGACATAGGCGGGGGCGCCCAGGCCATCGGCAGACCGACGGAAACCACGCTTCATCGGCGAAGTCTTTCGCTTCGGTACGGCCATTGCTGGTACTCCTCATCAATTTCAGGTCCCGCCGAAAACAGGATTCCGGCGTCGAACAGACGGGGTCTGTCGGGAATTGGCGGGGTCTATAGAGCACAAATGGCCCATTGAAAAGGGGCGTAAGTCACAAAAGCGTCGCTTCGCGCCAGCAATTGCCCGCACTGGTTTCCGCCCTGCCCACGATCCTGTATAGAGCATCGCCCTTCCTGCCAACTCGTCCCGCCCGACAGGCCTGCCGTGACCTACTCCTTCGATGTCGATGTAAAGTCCAATGCCCGGCGCATCGACGCGGCCCTGGCCGCTTACCTCTCCGACTCTCAGCTGTCCGGCCCCGGTCCGGCTCCGTCGCGGCTCGTCGCGGCAATGCGGCATGGAACATTGAACGGCGGAAAGCGGCTCCGGCCACTTCTTGTCGCTCAGGCCGCGGCAATTTTCGGCGTAGGGCCAGAGGCAACGGTTCCAGCTGGCGTCGCTGTGGAGCTTGTTCACTGCTACTCGCTGGTTCACGACGATCTTCCGGCGATGGACAATGATGATCTGCGCCGCGGGCAACCGACTGTCCACAAAGCCTTCGATGATGCGACGGCGATCCTTGCTGGGGACGCCTTGCTGACGCATGCGTTTGCGCTCCTTTCGGGGGATGCTGCCCATCCGGATCCTGTTGCTCGCATTCGCCTTGTCGCCGAATTGGCTAGGGGCGCAGGCACGGGGGGGATGGTCGGCGGTCAGATGCGCGACATTGATGGGGAAACCTCGCCTTTGAGCGAGCGAGAGATTTCCCAGATGCAGGCCATGAAGACCGGAGCACTCATGCGCGCGGCGGTGCGCATGGGGGCAATCATCGGAGGAGCCGACAGCACAGACCTAGACCGACTCACGTCCTTTGCCGAAGCCGCCGGACGGGCCTTTCAGCTCGCCGACGACATTCTCGATGTCACTGCAACAGCGGCCGAGCTGGGCAAGGCAACCGGGAAGGACCATGAGCAAGGCAAACAGACCATAGTCTCACGGATTGGTGTCGACGCAGCCCGGCGCCAACTGGGCGATGTGGTGCACCAGGCGTTGACTGCGCTTGTGCCATTCGGTGAGTTGGCGGTTCCGTTGCGGGAAACCGCTCGCTTCTTTGCCGATCGACACAGTTGATGCTGCTTGGGATCGCGACCCTGCTCGTCGTCTTCATCGGGGCCGGCATCGCAATTGCCGGACTCGTTCAGCCGGATCTTATACTCCAATCTGAGGCCACCCCCGATGCAGAGACGCTCTTGCTGTATCTGGCTGCCCGAAATGTCGCGCTCGCTCTACTGGTGGCAGGGGCTCTGCTTGCTGGTAGCAAAGAGGCCCTGACATGGTTGGCGACCCTGTCGGGAACAGTTCAGCTGGTCGATTTCTATATTGGTCTGCAGACTCGCGTTCGTCGCCGTTCCGCACTTGCCCTCGTGCTCGCCATCCTGCAGTTCGGCGCTCTCCTCGTCGCCGGATACGTGCCCAATGTTTGAAAGGTCTCGCGATGTCGCTTGAATCCGTCAAAGCCGATCTTGCCGTCCGCGCGCCAGATCTCGCCGTTATCGTGACCGACGCATCAACAGCCACGGTCGATCTCGCCGCGGCAGTACACGGCGTAGTACCAGGACAAATTGCCAAGACGCTGGCGATCCGCGTGGCTGATCGGGAATTCTTGCTGGTCACGCGAGGCGATGCGCGTCTCTCCAACGCCAAGGCCAAGCAGGCCTTCGGAGGAAGACCACGGATGCTTGGCGCAGACGACGTGCTGCGGCTGACCTCCCACCAGGTGGGAGGGGTTTGTCCCTTCGGCCTCCCCGGCGCACTGACCATCTATTGCGATGTCTCCCTGCGTGTATATGGCGAGGTAATCCCCGCAGGGGGATCGACACACGCTTCCGTACGTTTGCCCACGAACCGGCTCGTCGAACTATGCGGCGGACTATGGGTCGATGCGTGCGACATTCCCAGCGACCTCGCCTAAACGCTCACGAGCGCGTCCAACTCCGGCAGGAGCTTCACGCTCTCCTGCTCGTTCGGGTCCGTCCGCGCGATGATTGCCGCGCAGGGCACGGCGCCTCGATTGGCCGGCAGGTGCGGCACCCCGGCGGGAATATACAACATCTCGCCTGCCTTCAGCACGATATGCTGTTCCAGCCGGTCACCATACCAGGTGTCTGCTTCGCCCGAGAGACAATAGATCGCTGTCTCGTGGCTCTCATGCAGGTGGGCTTTGGCACGCGCGCCGGGCGGCATGGTCAGCAGCATCATGCAGATGCCCCTGGCGCCGACGCTCTCTGCCGAGATGCCCTCGAGATAATCCAGTCCCTGCTTGCCGTGATACTCATGAGCGCCAGGGCGAACCACATGGCACGTCGCGGTTTTGTCCATTGTGGAATCCTCCAACCACCACTGCCGCGATCTTAGCCCAACACCGCGCTGCATAAATCAGTTTAGGTGGTTTACCCCCCTTGCGCTCCCGTCGAAGACGTGAATACTGAACCACATGGTTCACTATATTCCCACTCGTGTCGATGCTGCCTTTGCCGCCCTGTCGGACCCGACCAGGCGTGGCGTGCTGGAACAACTGGCCCGTTCGGATCTCTCGATCTCCGAACTCGCCGATCGGTTCGAGATGACTCTGACCGGGATGAAGAAGCACGTGAGCGTGCTTGAGCAGGCCGGCCTCGTCGCGACCGAGAAGATCGGGCGGGTACGCAAATGCCGACTGGGGCCGGCGCGGCTGGATGACGAAGCCCAATGGATTGCGCGCTACAACCAGCTCTGGGCAGAGCGGATTGAGGCGCTGGAAGACGTCGTCGCAGAGTTGATGGAAGAGGAATCCAAAAATGAACACGCCAATTAGCGAATTGTCCGGAGCCGGAACGGCGACGACGCGCGTGTCGGATCGCGAACTCGTGGTCACGCGCAGGTTCAAGGCGCCGGCGCGCGTGATCTTCAAGGCCTGGACCACGCCAGAGCTCATCATGCGCTGGTGGACGCCCAAGTCCTTCGGGATCACCTTCATTTCCTGCGAAGTGGATGTCCGAACCGGTGGCAGCTACCGCTATGTGTTCGGGCACCCAAGCAGCGACCAGCCCATCCCGTTCTTCGGTCGCTACCTCGAAGTGGTCGAGCCGACCCGCATCGTCTGGACAAACGAGGAGGGCGAGGAGGGCTCCGTGACGACGCTGACCCTCGAGGAAAACAATGGCGTGACGCTGCTGACCATCAGCGATGTCTACCCGAGCAAACAGGCACTGGACGACGCCATCGCCTCCGGCAGCGTCGGCGGTTACCCCGAGCAGTTCACCCAACTCGACGGGATGCTGGACGAATTTGCCGCTGCCTGACATCGAACCGCCTCAGCTCCCGTCGCGGAGATCGTCGAGGCGGCCGTCCATCAGGGCGATTTCCGAAAACCGCGCCTCCGTACCGGCGCCGCGCGGCGACTGGGTGATGAACTCGAACGTCGCGCTGGTGCCGTCGAGGCTGAAAGCGCGGAGGAAATCCCAGGCCTTGCCGTCGGGCGAGACATGGAAGGCAAAGAAGCTGCCATCGCGATAGACGCGAAGATACAGCGCTGGGAGCGCAAACGTGGCGCCATTGGCGTCATCCGATCTACCCTTGGTAACGACGCTCACCGCCATCGTGCGCTTGTCGGGCGCGTACTCGAAGGCGAGCTTTCCCCAATGACCGGCATCCGTGCGGACGAGCAGGGCCCCGGCGTCGAAGTCTGCAACAAACGCCGGCGCCACTTTGGCGGAAACCCGCACGGGTCCCGCGCCCAATTTCATGCGCAGGCCAGGAACCTTGTCGATGGGCGGGCTGCCATCGGGCGGCACATAGATGTCGGTCAAGGCACCGGCGGTGATCGTGAAACCGTCTGCATGGCGCACTACGCTCCCATGCTCGGCCCCGACTGCTTCGAGAACGTCTGGAAGATTCATGGAATGGCGCGCCTGATGATCGAGAAGAAGATGTGAGGATGTCGCGCCGGCATCGAGACCGCAAGCGCAGCTTGGCGAGTATGGCGCCGCCCCTTGCCACTACCGATTGGCAGCCTTATATCCCGGCCGCCGCAGGACGACCTGCCGGCTTTCACGACATGACGGGACGGCCCGGCCAAGATGGAGTATGCGCCCATGCGCAGCACCGCCGATCGTATCCGCCATGCAATAGCCTTCGAAATTCTGGGCATCTTGCTCGCAACGCCCTTCACGGCGCTGGTGTTTCACCTTCCGGGCGAAGCCTCCACAGTCATCGTGGTGGTGAGCGCGCTTGTCGCCATGGCGTGGAACTATCTTTACAATCTGGGCTTTGACCATGCGCTCAAGGCGCTCGGTCGCTCGACCGAGAAGTCGCTGCCGCTCCGCGTCGTCCACGCCATCATGTTCGAACTCGGGCTCTTGGCGTTGCTGTTGCCCTTCGTGGCGCTCTATCTCGGCATCGGTCTCTGGGAAGCACTGGTGATGGATTTGGCGCTGGCCCTCTTCTACGTGGTCTACGCTTTCGTCTTCAACTGGGGCTATGACCGACTGTTCCCGCTGCCCGAGTGGCAGCCGGGTGAAGCTCGAAACGGGGCGGCAAGCGTTCGCTAGTCGAGCACGCCCTTGTTGCGCATCAGCCGGATGACCGCCATCGCATAGGCGTTGGAGAGCTTGTACTCCGCCATCAGCCAATCGATGGCGGGGCGGGATTTCTTGCCCGGTCCGGTCAGGCCCTTCTCGGTGGCGATGCGCACCATCTCCTCCGGGTTCACTCCGGTCTGCTTCTCGATATTGGTGAGATAGGCCTCGAATGTCATCTTCACTCCCTCGTGCGGCGCTAGCGTACCATTGCGCGGGCGCAGGCAAAGGCCTATTTCGGGGCGCGGCACTGGAGCTCTGATGATGATTGCACGGCGGAAATCGGTTGGCGTCAATGTCGGCGGCGTGATGGTCGGCGGCGGCGCCCCCATCGTGGTGCAATCGATGACCAATACCGATACCGCCGATATCGAGGCGACCACGCGCCAGGTGGCGCAGCTCTGGCGCGCCGGATCGGAGATCGTCCGCATCACCGTCGACCGCGACGAGGCCGCCGCGGCCGTGCCCCATATCCGCGACCGGCTGGCCCAGCGCGGCATCAACGTGCCGCTGGTGGGCGATTTCCACTATATCGGCCACAAGCTGTTGACCGACCACCCGGCCTGCGCCGAGGCGCTGGCGAAATACCGCATCAACCCCGGCAATGTCGGCTTCAAGGCGAAGCGCGACACGCAGTTCTCGACCCTGATCGAACTGGCGCTGCGCTACGACAAGCCGGTGCGCATCGGGGTGAACTGGGGCTCGCTCGACGAGGAATTGCTGACCCGCCTGATGGACGAGAACTCGGCATCGCCCAACCCGGTGAGCGCTGCCGCCGTGCAGCGCGAGGCGATCATCCAGTCGGCGCTCGGCTCGGCGGCGCGGGCCGAGGAGCTGGGCCTCGGCCGCGACCATATCCTGCTCTCGACCAAGGTTTCGGACGTCCAGAGCCTCATCGCCGTCTACCAGGATCTCGCCGCGCGCGGCGATTACGCGCTGCACCTTGGGCTCACCGAGGCGGGCATGGGCTCGAAGGGCATCGTCGCCTCCTCGGCGGCAATGGGCATCCTCCTGCAGCAGGGCATCGGCGATACCATCCGCGTCTCGCTGACCCCGGAGCCCGGCGGCGACCGCACGCTGGAAGTGAAGGTCGCTCAGGAGTTGCTGCAGACCATGGGCTTCAGGCAGTTCCTGCCCGTCGTCGCGGCCTGCCCCGGCTGCGGGCGCACCACCAGCCAGACCTTCCAGGTGCTGGCCAAGGAAATCCAGGATCACCTCTCGACCTCCATGCCCGAGTGGAAGGAACGCTATCCCGGCGTCGAGAACCTCTCGGTCGCGGTGATGGGCTGCATCGTCAACGGGCCGGGCGAGAGCAAGCACGCCAATATCGGCATCTCGCTGCCCGGCACCGGCGAAACCCCGGCCGCGCCGGTGTTCATCGACGGGCAGAAGGTCGCGACCCTGCGCGGCGCCGATGTGGCCGACCAGTTCAAGCAGATGGTCGCCGACTATATCGAGCGGAAATTCGGCGCGGGGACCAAGAGCGCAGCGGAGTAGGTGGTGTTTCAGCGGCGGCGCCACGCCATAACGCAGACGGAACGACGCTTGGTCTAGGGTCGAGATGCAGCCGGGAGGGCATGCATGTTCGTGCTGCTGAATGGCTCGTTTGGGATCGGCAAGACAACCACCTCGAAGGCGCTGGTGAAGGCCTTGCCGAATGCGACGATCTTCGACCCCGAGGACGTGGGCTACGTGCTGCATCGCCTGCCGCCACCATTGACCGGCCGTCTGCGCAAGGCGGACGATTATCAGGATCTCTGGCTCTGGCGATGGCTGATCGGCATGGGCGGACGCCATGCGCATGGCGGCAGGGACTTCGTAGTGGTGCCCATGGCCTTCACCAATCTCGGTTATCTCGACGGTTTCGCTGCAGCGCTCGAGAAGCAGGCCCCCGTCAGGCGCTTTTGTCTCGTCGCCCCGCTGGAGCTGGTTCGCGCCCGCCTTGCTCAAAGAGCGGCGCGGCAGAACCGCGACATGACCGAGTGGGAACTGCGTCGGTCTGCCGAATGCGTTGCGGCGCATGCCGATCCGGCCTTCGGCGAGCCGATCGATGCGACGCGGCCTGTCAATAAGATCGTCCTCGACCTTCAGGAGCGCGCATTGGAGGCTAGCAGTTGACGGACGCTTCCACGGCGCCAATTGCCATCGTACCAATTCGCGCGGGTTCACCGTCATTCCACACCGCCGCCGACCGAATCTGGCGGGCATGGTGGGAAGGGCAGGGCGTATCGCTCGCGGATATTGAGCAGCGGCTTGCTGGCGTGGTTGGCTCGACCGAAAGGGGAGTTTGG
>CAYPYV010000090.1:0-12769 GCA_964414845.1 uncultured Devosia sp.
GCGCTTCTACAAGGAGGTCGGTGTCGGCACGGTGGGTGACGGCTTTGCCGTGACGCTCGACGGCAAGACGCCGCGTACGCCGGGGCAAGCGCCAGTGGTAGTCCCCTCCCAGGCCCTTGCCGAGGCCATGGCCGCGGAATGGGCGGCCCAGGTCGAGGATATCAACCCCGAAACCATGCCGGTCGTCCGCCTGGTCAATGCGGCCCTGGAGGCCGGGGGAGCCCGCGTGCCGGCTTTGCGCGCCGAGATAGTCAAGTATGCGGGAAACGACCTGCTGCTCTATCGGGCGGACAGCCCGCGCGAACTCGTGGCCGAGCAGGAGCGCCAGTGGGACGCGGCGCTCGTGGCGCTGGCGCGGCATTTCGGCGTGCGGTTCCAGCCGACAGTCGGCATCCTGCATCAGTCGCAACCGGAATCGACCCTGGAGCGGCTGGCAGCAGCCCTGGACGGTACGGGCGTGATCGACCTCGTGGCGTTGAACTCCATCACCGGAATCACCGGCTCGGGCCTTTTGACCATTGGCTGGCATGTGGGCCTCTTCGATGAAGAGACGGTGTGGACCGCCGCCCATGTCGACGAGGATCACAACATCCGGCTCTGGGGTGCGGTAGAGGAAGCGATGGAGCGCCGGCAGAAGCGGCGGCGCGACTATGATGCGGCCTTGCGCGTTGCACGCATGTTGAGACCGGCTGTGTGATCAGTCCTCGGCGCGTTCCGCCTCGGCCATCCGGCGCCGGCGCTCGTTCTCGTTCAGTTTATTGATGCGGTTGCGCAGCGCCCGGATCTGCCGCTCCTGACGTTCCGTCGTATCCTTCAGCTGTCGCATGCGCGCCTCGGCAGCCTCCTGCTCATCCTCGTTCCAGCCGCGCACGCGCTGCACCACGACCTTCGGGGTCGCAGTGGGGGGATCGACCACATCCTCCCAGTCGAGCCCCGCGCCCGCCATGAGCCGAGTCGCCGCCAGTGCGGCCGAGGCACGCTCCCCCGCCTGATCAGACGCCAGCAGCTTGAGGATGCGCACGAGGCGCTCGCGATCATGGGCGCTCAACGGCACGCGAGGTCCTCCCGATGCATGATGTTAACACTTGATTCACGGTTACACCGATGTGGCTGGACAAGAACGAAATAAGAACATATAAGAACAAGCCATGAACATGGAGGGTTCGATGCTGACTTTCGTGAAGGACATGCTGGCTTTCGTGACCATTTGCGGCTTCTCGGCGGGAGCGCTTACCTGGATGGATATCGCGACGCGACTCGTGTGACCACTGTGGACGAAACGTGCTTGCCGGTTGGCGCGGCATCTCGTCAGGCATAGGAACGGATCATGGCGGGTCCCGGCTTCATTCATCTGCACGTCCATTCGGCGTATTCGCTGCTCGAGGGGGCTTTGCCGCTCGGCAAGGTGCTCGATCTTGCCAAGGCCGACAAACAGCCCGCCATCGGCATCGCCGACACGAACAACCTTTTCGGGGCGCTGGAATTCTCGGAGAAGGCTGCGGGCAAGGGCATACAGCCGCTGATCGGCGTGGAGCTGCAGGTCGAGTTTCCGGCCGGCGCGCGCGATGGCGACCGCATGCAGGAGCGTGGTCACCTGCGCTGGCAGGGCAAGAACGCGCTGGTGTTGCTGGCGGCGAGCGAGGTGGGCTTCGCCAATCTGTCGTCGCTGGTGTCACGCGCCTATCTCGAGGGCGACAATGGCAAGGTTGCCGCCCGCTACGATTGGCTATCGCCGGAGACGACGACGGGGATCATCTGCCTGTCTGGCGGGCCAGAGGGGGCCATCGATGTGCTCTTCGGCAACGGACAGGACGCCGACGCATACCAGCGGCTCGAGCTTTGTCGAGACGTGTTCGGAGACCGGTTCTATATCGAGTTGCAACGGCACGGTCGGCCGCAGGAACAACTGAACGAGGCCCGGTTGATCGACTATGCCTATCGGAAGGGCGTTCCGCTGGTTGCGACCAACGAGCCGTTCTTTCCGGCCGCGGCTGACTTCGAGGCACATGATGCGTTGCTGGCTATAGCGGGTGGCACAGTGGTGGCGCAGACCGAGCGCCGGAAGCTGTCGGACCAGCATTACTTCAAGACCCGCGCCGAGATGCAGGCGCTGTTCGCCGACCTGCCCGAGGCGCTGGACTCCACCGTCGAGATTGCACGGCGCATCAGCTACCGGCCGAAGAAGCGTAACCCGGTGCTTCCCAAATTCGCCGCCGCGCCGGAGCTGAGCGATGCGGAGGCCGTAGCTGCCGAGGCGCGGGCGCTGGCCGAGATGGCGCGCAACGGGCTCGAGCATCGCTTCAAGACCGCGGGCGTCGGACCAGGGCGCACCGAGGAGGAGTACCGCGAGCGGCTGGAGTTCGAGCTCGGCATCATCGAGCGCATGAAATATCCGGGCTACTTCCTGATTGTGGCCGACTTCATCCAATGGGCGAAGGCGCACGACATCCCGGTTGGTCCGGGGCGCGGCTCGGGTGCCGGTTCGCTGGTCGCCTACGCGACCACGATCACCGACCTCGACCCCTTGCGCTACAACCTGCTGTTCGAACGCTTCCTCAATCCCGAGCGCGTTTCGATGCCGGACTTCGACATCGACTTCTGCCAGGACCGGCGCGAAGAGGTGATCCGTTACGTTCAGCAGAAATATGGCCACGAGCAGGTCGCGCAGATCATCACGTTCGGAACGCTGCAGGCACGCGCCGTGCTGCGCGACGTGGGTCGCGTATTGCAGATGCCCTATGGGCAGGTGGACCGGATCGCGAAGCTCGTGCCGGCCAACCCGGCCGACCCGTGGACGCTCGAGCGGTCGCTGAAGGAAGTGCCGCAGCTCAAGGCGATGACGGAAGAGGACGAGCAGGTCCGCGACCTCGTCGCCATCGGGCAGAAGCTCGAGGGTCTGTTCAGGCACGCCTCCACGCATGCGGCGGGCATCGTGATCGGCGACAGGCCGCTGCAGGAACTGGCGCCGCTCTATCGCGACCCGCGCTCGGACATGCCGGTCAGCCAGTACAACATGAAATGGAGCGAAACGGCTGGGCTGGTGAAGTTCGACTTCCTCGGGCTCAAGACGCTGACCACCATCAAGCGCGCCGTCGACATGATCAACCGCGAGGGCGGCAAGTTCCGCATCGAGGATATCCCGCTCGATGACGAGAAGACCTACAAGCTCTACCAGGCGGGCGATACGGCAGGCGTGTTCCAGGTGGAAGGCGCGGGCATGCGGCGCGCGCTGATCGACATGAAGCCTGACCGCTTCGAGGACATCATCGCGCTCGTGGCGCTGTATCGCCCGGGCCCGATGGACAATATCCCGCTCTTCAACGACCGAAAGCACGGCCGCGAGGACGTGGAGTACCCGCACGAGGCGCTGAAGACTGTCCTCGACGAGACCTATGGCATCATCGTCTACCAGGAACAGGTGATGCAGATCGCGCAGATCCTCTCCGGCTATTCGCTGGGTGAAGCCGACCTTCTGCGCCGCGCCATGGGCAAGAAGATCAAGGCCGAAATGGACGCGCAGCGCGTGCGCTTCCAGGAGGGCGCCATCCGTTTCGGGCTGAAGCCGGGTCTTGCCGACACGATCTTCGACCTCTTGGCGAAGTTCGCCAATTACGGCTTCAACAAATCCCATGCGGCGACTTATGCGCTGGTGAGCTACCAGACCGCGTTTCTCAAGGCGCATTACCCGCATGAATTCTACGCGGCGACCATGACGCTCGACATGGGCAATACCGACAAGCTCAACGAGTTCCGGCAGGACGTGAAGCGGCACGGCATCGAAATCGTGCCGCCATGCGTCAACCGTTCGCTCGACGTGTTCGATACGCGCGAACAAAAGATATTCTACGCCATCGGCGCGGTGAAGGGCGTGGGTCAGGCGGTGGCCGACCATATCGTCGAGGCACGCGGCGGCAAGCCCTTTGCCGACCTCGGCGATTTCGCCACCCGGGTCGATCCGCGCATCATTAACCGTCGGACGCTCGAGGCGCTGGTGAATGCCGGTGCCTTCGACCAACTGGTGCCGCGACGGGAGCAGGCCTTTGCCGCCATTGATGCGGTGATCGCCACGGCGCAGCGCACCAATGCCAATCAGGCCGATGGCATTGTCGACATGTTCGCAGCCGACAAGCCAGAGCCAATCCTTGTCAGCGCGGCGGTGAGCAACTGGTTGCCGGCCGAGCGGCTGCAACGAGAGCACCAGGCAATTGGCTTTCATCTCTCCGGGCATCCCCTCGACCAGTATGCGGAACTGTTCGACAGGTTGCGGGTGCAGCCCTATGCGCAGTTCGAACGGGCGGTGAAGGAGGCGGGGGCACGGGCAGGGCGGCTCGCCGGCACGATCGCAACCCGTAACGACAGGCGTACCAAGAAGGGGACGCCAATGGCGATCATTTCATTGTCCGACCAGAGCGGCGGCTATGAGGTGATCGCGTTTTCCGAGCAGGTGGCGCAGTTCAGCGACAGGCTGCAGCCGGGTGCATCGGTGGTGCTGAATGTCGAGGCCGACGAGCGGCCTGATGGCATTTCGCTTCGTCTGATCAGCGCCGACCCCATCGATGGGCTCGCCGCGAAGGTGGGGCGTCGGCTGACGGTGTTCGCCGGGCACGAGAAGTGCATCGGGCCCATCCGCTCGCAGCTGAAGCTCGGCGGCGAGGGGCAGGTGAGCTTCGTGGTCATCCGCGACAACGGCGCACGGGAATACGAGATCGAGCTCAAGGGGGGCTATCGGCTGAGCCCGGAACTTGCCGGCGCGGTGAAGTCGCTCGACGGCGTTGTCGATGTGCGACTGAGCTAAGCGCGCAGCGGCTGCGTATCGCCACTGTGCGGGCTGACAAGCGGCACGGAACGGAATAAGCACAGGCTCCACATCGCAGGGACGACCCGATCATGGCATCCGAAAATGACGCCGGTGAGCAGCATGACATTCGGCTGAAGCGCTTGCGCTACAGGTGCTGGCACCGGGGCACCAAGGAGATGGACCTTCTGCTCGGACCCTATGCCGACGCGCGGCTCGATACGATGGATGTCGGCGAACTTGACCGGTTCGAGCGGCTGGTCGACGAGGCCGATACGGACCTGCAGAAGTGGCTGATGGGACAGGAGCCGGCGCCCGCCGATGCCGACCATGCGCTGCTGGCCGAGCTTCTCGCTTTCAAGACTGATTCGAAGTCCTCTACATGACCGACCGCAAGCCCGACCGTATACTCGCCAATGTCCCGGATGGCATGCAGCCGATCGCGCTTGCGCGCATCGTCGAGGAACGCCTGACCAGGGCGCCGGATGAGGCGGTGGCTACCGTGTTCGTGGCGCGGGACGGTCGTCGGATGCAGCGCATGGCAGAGGTGCTGGAGCAGTTGCTGCCGGGCCACCAGCTGTTGCAAGTGCCCGCCTGGGATTGCCTGCCCTATGATCGTGTTTCGCCAAATGCGGTGACGATCGCGTCGCGCATGACCAGCCTGTCGTTGCTCGCGAGCGGTGGAGCCAAGGGCGCCATTGTGCTGACCACGGTCAATGCGGTGATACAGCGACTGCCGCCCCGCGCCGTTGTCGAGAAGATGAGCTTCTCGGCGCGTCCTGGTCAGGTGGTGGACAGCGACAGGCTGGTTGCCTGGGCGGCCGGCAATGGCTACCTGCGCGTGCCGACCGTGCGCGAGACGGGAGAGTTCGCCGTGCGTGGCGGGCTGATCGATCTCTTCCCGCCGGGTGCCGAGCAGCCGCTGCGCTTCGATTTCTTCGGCAAGCAGGTCGAGACGATCCGCACCTTTGATGCCGGCACACAGCGGACGACGGGCACGCTGAAGTCGATTGCGCTTGCGCCCATGAGCGAAGTGCTGCTGAGCGAGGACGGTATCAAGCGCTTCCGCCAGCGCTACACGACGATGTTCGGCGGCAACACGGTCGATGATCCGCTCTACGCGGCGGTGAGTGCAGGCCAGCGCTTCCCGGGTGTGGAGCACTGGCTCGCGTTCTTCTTCGAGAGCCTCGACCCGCTCGCGGCCTATACGGGCGACGCCCCTTTTGTCTTCGATGAGCAGGCGCGCGAGGCCTATGCCGACCGACAGGAGCAGGTTGCCGACTACTATGAGGCGCGCGAGACCGCGCGGCACGAAAAGCAGCCCGCCGGCGCTGCGGCGCCCTATAAACCGGTGCCGCCGGCGCAGCTCTATGAAACCGAGCGCGGGCTGTATGACCTGCCTCCAAGGGGCGGTGTCGTTCAGCTCTCCGGCTTTGCCGCGACCGAGGACCGCAAGGCCGAAGATCTCGGTGGCCGACTGGCGCCGAGCTTTGCCGCAGAGCGGCAAGCGCCAGACGTCAACCTGTTCGAAGCCGTGGTCAAGCGCCTCGACACGGAGCGCAGGGCGAAGCGCAAGACGATCATCGCCTGCTGGTCCGAAGGTTCGCGCGACCGCATGAGGCAGGTGCTGGCCGACCACGGCCTCGAGCATCCGCGCATGGCAGAGAACTGGCGGGACGCGGCGACGACATCGCCTGCAGCGACCGCCCTCGTGGTGCTGGGACTCGAAACTGGCTTCCAGACGGGTGATATGCTGGTTCTATCCGAGCAGGATATCCTCGGAGAACGCATTCTTCGTACCCCGAAGCGGAAGAAGGCGTCGGACGCGCTCACCGAAGCGGCGAGCCTGGCGACCGGCGATCTCGTCGTTCATGTCGACCATGGTATCGGCCGCTTCATCGGGCTCAAGACCATCGAGGTGCAGGGGGCACCGCACGATTGCGTCGAGATCGAGTATGCCGGCAATACCAAGCTCTACCTGCCGGTCGAGAATATCGAGCTCTTGTCGCGCTATGGCGCCGATGACGGCATCGAACTCGACAAGCTCGGCGGCGTCGCCTGGCAGGCCAAGAAGAGCCGGCTGAAGCAACGCATCCGCGAGATGGCGGAGCAACTGATCAAGATCGCGGCGTTGCGGCAGGTGTCGTCGGCGCCCGCGACCGATGTGCCCGAGGGCGTCTACGAAGAATTCGCGGCGCGCTTCCCCTACGAGGAGACCGAGGATCAGCTCACCGCAATCAATGCGGTGTTCGAAGACCTGGCTGCGGGCCGCATCATGGACCGTCTGGTCTGCGGCGACGTGGGTTTCGGCAAGACCGAGGTGGCACTGCGCGCCGCCTTTGCCGTGGCGATGAGCGGACGTCAGGTCGCCGTCGTGGTACCGACCACGCTGCTGTCGCGCCAGCACTACAAGACATTCCGAGAGCGGTTCTCCGGCCTGCCGCTGCGCGTCGCGCAGGCGTCGCGGCTCGTGTCGGCGACCGATCTCAAGAACACCAAGCAGGAGCTGGCCGACGGAAAGGTCGACATCGTCATCGGCACGCATGCGCTGCTCTCCAAGAACATCGAGTTCAAGGATTTGGGGCTGCTGATCATCGACGAGGAGCAGCACTTCGGCGTGGCGCACAAGGAGCGGCTCAAGGAGCTGAAGTCCAATGTGCATGTGCTGACACTGACGGCGACACCGATCCCGCGGACTCTGCAACTGGCATTGACCGGCGTGCGCGACCTGAGTCTGCTCGCAACTCCGCCGGTTGATCGCCTGGCGATCCGCACCTTCATTTCGCCTTTCGATCCGATCAGCGTGCGCGAGGCGCTGCTGCGGGAGAAGTATCGTGGCGGACAGAGCTTCTATGTGGTGCCGCGGATAAAGGATCAGCCGGATATCGCCGAGTTCTTGCGCGCCCAGGTGCCCGAGGTCAGCTTCGTCGTGGCCAACGGCCAGATGCCCGCGAGCGAACTCGACGACATCATGAACAATTTCTACGACGGCAAGTTCGACGTTCTGCTCGCCACGACGATCGTGGAATCGGGCCTCGACATTCCGAATGCCAACACGCTGATCGTGCATCGCGCCGACACGTTCGGGCTGGCGCAGCTCTACCAGATCCGCGGCCGCATCGGGCGGGCGAAGCAGCGTGCCTATGCACTGTTCACTATCCCGCCGGACCGGAAGCTGAACGACACCGCCGAGCGCCGCCTGTCGGTGCTCCAGTCGCTCGAGTCGCTCGGGGCCGGTTTCCAGCTCGCGAGCCACGACCTAGATATCCGCGGCGCGGGTAATCTCCTGGGCGACGAGCAATCAGGCCATATCCGCGAAGTCGGCTTCGAACTCTACCAGTCCATGCTCGAGGAGGCGGTTGCCGCCCTGAAGGATGGTTCTGACGAGTATGTCGAGCGCGAAGAGTGGAGCCCGATGATCTCGCTCGGTATGCCGGTGATGATTCCCGAGCATTATGTGCCCGACCTGCAGCTCAGGATGCAGCTCTACCGGCGCCTCGGTGACCTCACCGATGCCCGCGAGATCGACGCCGTGGGTGCTGAACTCATCGACCGATTCGGCCCGCTGCCGGAGGAGGTCGAGGCGCTGCTCAAGACCATCCTGGTCAAGGCGCTTTGTCGCGCCGCCAATGTCGAAAAGGTCGATGCGGGCCCCAAGGGCGCCGTGGTGACGCTGCGCAGAAACGAATTCCCCAACCCGGCCGGCCTCGTGAAGCTGGTCAGCGACCCGATGATGCATGTCCGCATCAAGCCGGACCAGAAAATCGTCTTCCAGCGCGACTGGCCGACCCCGGAAGCGCGCCTCAAGGGGACTGCGGCGATCCTCAGCCGCATGGCCAAGATCGCTGCGGAGGCTGGCTGATCTGCAACAGTAAAAGCATAATCCTGTTGCCTTCGGAGACGGTCATGTTATTGCCCGATTTCGTGCCTTGAAGAGCGCGGGAAAACCAGCTGGCCGGTTTGCCGGGCTGGCAGGGGAACACAAGGATTGTCGATGACCCTCAAGAAACTCGTTGTCGCTGGTTTGGCGGCGGTAGCCCTGATGGCGCCGACTGCCAGCGCACTCGCCCAGGACAACCCGACGCCGGCCGCACCTGCCGCGGACGCCGCTGCTGCGCCCGCTGCTACTGCGACCCCGCCGGGCAATACCGACCCCACCAAGAACTGGCTGAAGGTGTGCGACAACGCCGAGGCCGACAAGAGGGCCTGCCTGATGCGTCAGGTGGTGACCACTCCTGGTTCGAACCAGTTCCTTGGTTCGTTCCTGCTGCGCGACGATCCCGGTGAAGAGAGCCGGCTGCTCGCAGTCGCCGCGGTACCGGTGGGCGTGCTGCTGCCGTTCGGGCTGACCTGGCAGATCGATGGCGCCAAGCCGATCCGCGTACCGTTCATGCTGTGCGACCCGCAATCCTGCGCCACCCAGCTGGTGATCAACGAGGCCTATCTCAACAGCCTGAAGAAGGGCTCGGTGCTGAAGCTGACGGCGAAGAACCGGCAGAACAAGGATCTGGTGATCAGCATCAATCTCGCCGGGTTCACCGCGGTCTATACGAACCCAAACGCCATGACCTTCGACGAGTATTCGAAGCAGAACAATCCGTCCGCGCAGCTCGAAAAGGAACTGCAGGACCGGGCAGAACAGCTCCGCAAGGCGCTCGACGAGCCTGCAACCGATGCGCCCGCGACTCCGACGCCGTAAGCGCTGGGACATTGATGAAACAGGAAAGGGCGCGTCGGCGCCCTTTTTTGTTGGTTGCGGCGGAGTCGTTGTGAAAGGGCGTGGCTTACCGCACGCCCATGCCGAGGCTGAATGCGCCCTTGCGCAGAGGCGGTAGCAGCTTGAGCGCCCAGAGTCCGCCCGCCCGCATTGCCTGGGCGGGAAGGAAATCGCTGAGCAGCGAGCGGAACAAAGTGTCCACCATGCCGCCCGTGCGGAGCAGGTCGCCCGCGCGTTGAGCGGAATAGGCTCGGCTCACCTCGACGGCCCAGTCGGGAGTGTCCGGGTCCGTTTCGGCGACGGCATCGGCCAGATCGGCCACATCGCGCAGCCCGAGATTGAGCCCCTGAGCGCCGATGGGGGGGAAGGCGTGCGCGGCTTCTCCCACGAGCACAGCGCCGGCGCGACCGGCCTCCGGCACGCTGAGGCTCGAGAGCAGGAACATATGGGCCGGCGTCAGCATGCTGATACGCCCAAAGATATGCTGCGACTTCAGCTGGATAGCTGCCAGGACGGCCTCGCGCCCCTGGGACTGGAGCGCCCGCAAGGCTTCGCGATCATCGATCCAGACGAGGTTGGCCTTGTTGCCGCCGGCCGGGACCAGGGTGAAGGGGCCGCGCGGGTAGTGAAACTCGACCGAGGCACCACCGAGCGGCCGGCTCAGCTCGAGGTCGCAGACCAATGCCGCTTCCTCGAAGCCGTTCTCCCGAGCGCGGAAATCGCCCGCCGACCTCACATAGGACTTCTTGCCGTCAGCCCCTACGAGAAGATCTGCGGTGAGACTTGTGCCGTCGGATAGGGTGAGGCGCCAGCTGCCGTCGACGCGATCGAGACCCGAGACCGTGCCGACGACGTTGGTGATGCCGGAACGGGCGACCTTTGCTGCCTCGAACGAGGCCAGAAGCGGCGTGTTCGCGAAGTTCCATCCGAAGGCGCCAAGCCCCGCTTCCGTGGCGTCGAACAAGGTTTCGGGGGCCCGTATGAGCCGTCCGGTAGCATCAATGATCCGGATCTGCGTCAACGGGATACCGAGCGCTTCGGGGCTAGGGATCAGCCCGGAATCTAGCAGCCAGTTCACAGTCGGCATCATCAATGCGGAGGTCCGCCGGTCTGGCGGGGCAGGGGGCGCGACATGCGTCACCGGGAGGCCCTGCGCGGCGAGCGCCGAAACGGCTGCAACGCCGGCTAGTCCTGCTCCGACGACGACGACGCGGTGCTTCATGTTCGAGACGCTCCCAGGGCTGGATAGCCCCGCCAGTTCATGAACAACGTGCCACCATAGGACCCGGCAAACAATGCGACGAGAAAGACCAGGAGATTGGGCGGCCAGAAAGCGATCAGCGCGAGGGCCGGGCCCGGGCAGATGCCCGACATGCCCCAGCCGATGCCGAACAGAGCGGCGCCGAGCACCAGCGGCATGTCGACTTGCTTGAACACCGGCTCGTGGAACCTCACGTCGAAGAGCGGCGTCGCGCGCCCGCGGCCGATGCGCACGGCGACGAACATGACCACAATGGCGGGCACGATCACAAAGGCTAGGCTAGGGTCCCAGCCACCCGTTGGTATTGCCGTAAAATCGAGGAATCGCAGCACTTTCAGCGGGTCGACCATCTGGCTCACATAGAGGCCGGCGCCGAACAGCAGGCCGCTGACTGCGGCCGTGGCAATATAGGGCAGCGCGAGGGCGGGCTTCGACATCATACGATCCCCGTGAGGGTTACGGTGACGATCGCCACCGAGAAGAAGACGACCACCGCAACGAGGCTGCGGACACTGAGACGGGCGAGACCGCAGACACCATGGCCCGAGGTGCAGCCATTGGAGATGCGCGTGCCAAAGCCGGTAAGCAGGCCGGAGGCGGCAATCCAGACCAGCGGATGGATGCCGGAACCCGCTGGCGGGGCCGCGAGCTGTGCCGGCACGCCACCAGGGCCGCCCATTCCAAGACCGGGGATGAGCAGAGATGACACCCAGGCCCCGACAACGAGGCTGGCGATGAAGACGAGTCGCCACAGAACTGTGTGAGTAGGTGGCAGCAATTGCCCGAAAATGCCGGAGATACCGGCTATGCGGCCGTTTCCGAGCCAGAGAACGGCCGAGGCCAGCCCGATGAGGCTGCCTCCTGCAAGGGCGGTGATGGGGCTGAAATGTTCCATGGGTCCAGAAACTCGCGTCGATCCACTGACCTTACGCGGCACGCGGGCATGAAGACCAGCCGCAGTTACGGTCGAACATACTCGCATGGGGTGAGAACGGGCAAAATCCTACCCGCATGGCGGCCGTTGCGCGAGCGGCCGTTCCATCTCGTGCGCAACCGCAGCGGCGCGGACGCGTCTTCAGATGCGGGCCCTTCCAGAATGCACGCCCAGGCCCTAAGTATGTCGCCCCGCAAGGTGCATTCGGAGCCGACGATGGAATTGCTTGCCGATCCCCAGGTCTGGGCCGCGTTCCTCACGCTGACCGCGATGGAGATCGTCCTCGGCATCGACAACATCGTCTTCATCTCGGTTCTTGTGTCGCGCCTCCCAAAGGAACTGGCCGACCGCGCCCGGAAGATCGGACTGGCGCTGGCCCTCATCTTCCGCATCCTGCTGCTGCTGGCGATCTCGTGGATCATCGGGCTGACGCAGCCTGCCTTCGATATCGGCGGCTTTGCACCGTCCTGGAAGGATCTGATCCTCATTCTCGGCGGCGGTTTCCTGATCTACAAGGCCACAAACGAGATGCATGCCGAGATCGAGGAGCCGCATGAGGCAGACCTCGGCCGGAAGGCCACCATGGCGTTCGCTGCGATCATCAGCCAGATCGTGGTGATTGACCTGGTGTTCTCCATCGACTCGATCGTGACCGCCGTAGGCATGGCCGAACAGGTGGAGGTCATGATCGTCGCGGTTGTGGTTGCCGTCGGCATCATGTTCGTCGCTTCCGGCGCGGTCGCGAAATTCGTGTCCGACAACCCCACGACCAAGATCCTGGCACTGGCATTCCTGCTGCTGATCGGTGTCTCGCTTGTGGCCGACGGGCTCGGCTTCCATATCCCCAAGGGCTACATCTACGCGGCTATGGGCTTCTCAGTGCTGGTAGAGGCCATCAACATTCTCGCCAAGCAGCGGCGTCGTGCGCGTTCCGGCATTTCTGCTGGCATCGCCAGTTTGGCGGCGCCTGCTGCGGCGATTCCGACGACGGCGCCAGCCGCCATTGCCGCCTAGCCCGTACGCCGAAACACACCCGCCGGACGGGCCAAGTCCCGTCCCAAA
>CAYPYV010000091.1:0-12665 GCA_964414845.1 uncultured Devosia sp.
TCACCAACCCCGACAAGATGCGCGTCGAGCTCGAAGATCCCTACATCCTCCTGCACGAAAAGAAGCTTTCGAGCCTGCAGCCCATGCTGCCCATCCTCGAAGCCGTGGTGCAAACCGGCAAGCCGCTGCTCATCATCGCCGAGGATGTCGAGGGCGAGGCGCTCGCGACCCTCGTGGTCAACAAGCTGCGCGGCGGGCTGAAGATCGCGGCCGTCAAGGCCCCGGGCTTCGGCGATCGCCGCAAGGCCATGCTCGAGGACATCGCCATCCTCACCGGCGGCAATGTCATCTCCGAGGATTTGGGCATCAAGCTCGAGAACGTCACCCTCGAAATGCTCGGAACCGCCAAGAAGGTCACCATCGAGAAGGAGAACACCACCATCGTCGATGGGGCGGGCTCCAAGGCCGATATCGAAGGCCGCATCGCGCAGATCAAGGCGCAGGTCGAGGAGACCACGTCCGACTATGATCGCGAGAAGCTCCAGGAGCGGCTGGCGAAGCTCGCGGGCGGCGTCGCGGTCATCCGCGTCGGTGGCGCCACCGAAGTCGAGGTCAAGGAGAAGAAGGATCGCGTCGACGACGCCATGCACGCCACGCGTGCGGCGGTGGAAGAGGGCATCCTGCCTGGCGGCGGCGTGGCCCTGCTGCGGGCGGCCCGCGTGCTGGGCGACCTCAAGCCCATCAACGACGACCAGAAGACCGGCATCGATATCGTCCGCCGCGCCATTCAGGCCCCGGCCCGGCAGATCGCCGTCAATGCCGGTGCCGATGGCTCGGTCGTGGTCGGCAAGCTGCTCGAGCACACAGACTACGCGCATGGCTGGAACGCCCAGACCGGCGAGTTCGGCGATCTCTACAAGTGGGGCATCATCGATCCGGCCAAGGTCGTTCGCGCCGCCATCGAGGACGCGGCCTCCGTCGCCGGCCTCTTGATCACCACCGAGGCGATGATCGCCGAAAAGCCGAAGAAGGAAGCGGCTCCGGCACTGCCTGCCGGCGGCGGCATGGATTTCTGAGGTCGCCCCGTTCGGCCTCGCCCTGCGCCTGTCGAAGGGCGAAGCATCGCGCTCATGGAACCGAAAAGGGGGCCTCCGGGCCCCCTTTGACTCTTCGGCGCAGAAGAGGACCTTCTCGCCATGCGAGAATTCGCTTGCGCCTGCCCCAGGGGCCACCACGCTTCTGCACCGGGTATTGAACCAACCCGGTGAGTCGCCATCATGCCCGATCTGTTCCTCAGCCCCTCCGAAGCGGCGTCGCGCCTCGGCGTATCTCCCAAGGCCCTGCGGCTCTACGAGCAGCGCGGCCTGATCGACCCCCTGCGCAGCGCCGCCGGCTGGCGGACCTATGGGCCAGCCCAGCTGGAGCAGGCCGAGCGCATCTTGGCGCTGAGGTCGCTTGGGCTCAGCCTTTCCGGTATCGCGGCCGCGCTCGCCGGCGATGTCGTGGCGCTCGAAGCCGCGCTTGCGAAGCATCAGCTCCGCCTCGAAGCCGAGGCCGGCGCGACGGCGGACGCCATCCAGCGACTGAGGGAATTGCGTCTCGATCTGCAGCAGGGCAGGCCGCTCGATCCGGCGCTGCTGCGGAGGGTCACCGAACACAAGGCCGCGGTGGTGAGCTTCGATCTCCCGTGGCCCTGGGGCGGCGAACGCTTCGAACTCGCCGCGCTCGCCCCCATCACCTTCCTCACCGGGCCACTCGGCAGTGGCAAGACGCGGCTTGCCCTGCGCCTAGCCGACGTGCTGCCCGGTGGGCAGTTTCTTGGCCTCGATCGCGCTCCGCCGCCGCCACACGATCGGGAGCGCCTCGCCCGTCTCGCGCCGGCCCTCGCCTGGCTCGAGGAAGACGGGGCGACCATCTCCGACGCGCTTCTCGCGCTGCTTTCGGGGCTCGATGCCAGCACGGGGCCGCTTGTCGTTGATCTGGTCGAGCAGGGGCTGGATCATGCGACCCAGATCGCACTCATTTCCTATCTGCGCACTCGCCCCACATCGGCACCGCCGCTCGTCCTCATGACCCGCTCGACAGCCATCCTGGACCTCAACGATCTGCGGCCTGCCGAGGCCGTCCTCTTCTGCCCCGCCAATCATGCGCCGCCATTCATGGTCGTGCCCGTGCCCGGAGCCCGGGGATACGAGGCGCTGGCGAGCTGTCTCGCGCATCCGGATGTCCGTGCCAGAACGGCGGGTACTTTGGCCATGCGCCTCGTGCCACCCGTGCCGACCGGTTCAGGCTGATCCAACCGCCCGCGGCCCCAGCACTGCGGCGACGAGCGCACCGGGTGAATCGACCAGGATTTCGGGCTTCAGGGCCGTGAGCGCCGCCGGCGCCGCATAGCCATAGGTTACGGCACCGGCCAGTACGCCAGCCGAATTCGCCGCTTCGACATCGCGTGTCTCGTCGCCCACATGCAGCACCCGGCGCGGATCCAGCCCCAGTTCGCGCCGCAATGCCCGGATTTTGCGGGGCTTGCCGAACAGGCTGCTGCCGCAGCGGAAATACCTGATGCGCCGGCCCACAGGCCCCAGCACCCTGCGTACCGTTTCTTCCGAATTCGAGCTGACGACCGCCAGCGTTACCCCTGCCGCCTCAAGGTCATCCAGCATGTCGACGACGCCGGGGAAGAGCTGCAGGTGGGCGGCTTGCTCGTGGCTCAGCTGTCTCAGGCTTCGTGCAATACCCGGCAATTGCCAGAAGCGGATGCCGAGTGCACGGAGGACTTCTCGTGTCGGCAATTGCCGCAGTCTCGCCACGTCGTCGGCTGCCACCGTCCTGAAGCCATGGCGTCTGGCAACGTCGTCGAGCACGCCCAGGAACCAGTCCGCGCTATCGGCGAGTGTGCCGTCGAAGTCGAAGGTCACGAGATCGTAGTGCCGCGTCATCTGCCATTCGACCCGGAAATGGAACGCCCTGTGAGACCCTGGCGGAAACTCGGGCCATGATTTCGAGTGTCCGATCTTCGTCATCTGCGTCAAGTAGGGCCGGTCGCATGGCTCCCCTCTTGCCCAACTTAACACCCCATTGACTCTTCCGCGTAGGCCGCGCTAAGACACCGATGTCATGACATCGGTGTCACAACCATCGAATACCGGGTCGCGACGCTCTGGGAGGAGTTCATGGCAACCATTTACGACGTGGCGAAAGCCGCGGGCGTATCGCCGAAGACGGTGAGTCGCGTGCTGAACGGCGATGCGCCGGTCGGCACCGCTACCCGCGAGGCAGTGGAAAAGGCCATGCGCGAGCTTGGCTACGTGCCCTCGAGCGCCGCCCGTATGATGCGCTCCAACCGCTCCGGCATTGTAGGCCTCATCACTGGCGCAATTTCGATGTCGCCTGAACCGGCCCAGCCGGCCGGCCTTCCCGAACTCTTCATCGTGCAGGGCATCCAGCGCGCGATTGCCGGATCCGGCCGTACTCTGATGATCGCCGATTCCGGCGGCAGCCCCGACAAGGTGCCGGGCCTCGTGCAGACCTTCCTCGAGCATCGCGTCGAGGGGCTGATCTACGTCGCCGAATATCACCAGCGCGTGGCGCTGCCTCCCATCCCGGCCGACACGCCCGTTGTCCTCGCCAATTGCTATGACGACGCCGGCACCCCGGCCATTCTGCCCGACGATCGGCGCGGCCAGCACGATCTGGTCACGCGCCTGTTCAAGGCCGGGCACCGCCGCATCGCCTATCTCTCGCTCCGCCCCGATATCGACGCCACGCGCCTGCGTATCCTCGGCTATCGCGATGCGCATGCGGCTTTCGGCTTCCCTTACGATCCGGCGCTGGTGCAGGCGGTGGAACTGCTCGGCGCCGAGGACGACACCCAGCTGCTCTGGACCGTCATCGACCGCATGCTGGCGCTGCCCGAGCCGCCCACCGTGTTCTGCTGCGGTAACGACAAGCAGGCCCTTCGCGTCTACGGCATCCTGCGCTCGCGCGGGTTGCGCATTCCGGACGAGATCGGGGTCGCCGGCTACGACAATTACCGCGTCATCGCTGAAACCCTTTACCCGCCGCTGACCACGGTCGAGCTGCCCTATATCGCCATGGGCGTGCGCGCCGCGCAGCTGCTTTTGTCCCGCATTTCCGGCGAAAGCCGGAACGTCCCCGAGCCGGTGCTGGTCGCCGGACCGGTCTACTGGCGCAGCTCGGTCACCGAGTCCGCGCCCCATAAACTACCCCAGCTCAAAATCGTGAGGGAGGACCTCCAATGAAACGCCGCAGCCTGCTCCTCGGGGCCACGCTTGCCTCTATGCTTCTCAGCACCTCTGCCTTCGCCGCGACCACGCTCTCCATGTGGTACCACGGCGCCGGCAGCGACGTGGAAGGGAAGCTCATCAACCAGGTCATCGACGACTTCAACGCCAGCCAGTCCGACTGGAAGGTCGAACTGCAGAGCTTCCCGCAGGCCGTCTACAACGACAGCGTCACCGCGGCAGCGCTCGCCGGCAACCTGCCGGACATCCTCGATGTCGACGGCCCGAACATGCCGAACTGGGCATGGGCCGGCTACATGCAGCCGCTCAAGATCGACGAGAGCAAGATTGCCAACTTCCTGCCCGGCACCAAGGGCATCTGGAACGGCCAGCTCTACTCCATCGGCCTGTGGGATGCGGCGATCTCGCTCGTTACCCGCAAGTCCTATCTCGATGAGCTCGGTCTGCGCGTCCCGACCCTGGACCAGCCCTGGACCAAGGACGAGTTCATGGATGCCCTGAAGAAGGCCAAGGACTCGGGCAAGTTCAAGTATGCCCTCGATCTCGGCACCGCCTGGACCGGCGAATGGTATCCCTACGCCTTCTCGCCCTTCCTGCAGAGCTTCGGTGGCGATATCGTCGATCGCTCCACCTACAAGACCGCTGAAGGCGCACTGAACGGCGAAGCCGCGATCGCGTGGGGCAACTGGTGGCAGAGCCTGTTCACCGACGGCTATGCCCAGGCCACGCAGGATCCGGCCGACCGTGACAACGGCTTCAACTCCGGTGCCTATGCCTTCTCGTGGAACGGCAACTGGGCGGCCCTCGGCACGCTCGCGGCCTATAGCGACACGCTGTTCCTGCCCGCGCCGGATTTCGGCAAGGGTCCGAAGATCGGCGCCGCCTCCTGGCAGTTCGGTGTCTCGGCCAAGTCGGCTCATCCGGAAGGCGCTGCCGCCTTCATCGAGTTCGCGCTGCAGGACAAGTACCTCGCCGCCTTCTCGAACGGCATCGGCCTCATCCCGGCAACTCCGTCGGCCGCCGAGCTGGTTGATAACTACAAGCCGGGTGGCCCGCTGCATGTCTTCTTCGACTACTCGAACAAGACCGGTCTCGTGCGTCCGGTGACCCCGGGCTACGTCGTCCAGGCCAAGGTGTTCGAGAAGGCCGCCGCCGATATCGCCAAGGGTGCCGATGTCGAGGCCACCCTCGATGCCGCCGTCGACGAAATCAACGCCGATATCGAGAAGAACAACGGCTACGGCCACTGATCTTCCGCTACTCCAGGGGTCCGGCGAAAGCCGGATCCCTCCCCCTTTCTTCCATCCGGAGGCCCAATTGGCTTCGAAGTTCACCCGCTCCAACCGGGCAGGCTGGACGATGGCAGGGCCGGCGATCTTCCTGATCGGCCTGTTCGTCGTCGTGCCCTTCCTGTTCGCCATCGGGCTCAGCTTCACCGACCAGCGCCTGGTGTCGCCAAACCCGACCCAGTTCGTCGGCACGTCCAATTACCAGCAGCTGCTGGGCCTCAACATCCTGCCGCTCGAGCCCGAACGCGATGCATCGGGCGCCATTGTCCGCGACGAAACCGGCGCGGCGAAATATCCCTCGGTCCGCAGCTTCACGCGCGGCAACCCCGACTATCCGCAATATGACGGCATGCGGGAATGGTTCACCATCACGCTGGGCGATACCGAGTATGTGATGCTCGCCCGCGACGTCGTCTTCATGAAGGCGCTGGTGAACACCTTCATCTTCGTGCTTGTCGTCGCGCCGCTCCAGGGTGGGCTGGCGCTCGGCCTCGCGCTGCTCATCAACCAGAAGCTGCGCGGCATCAACATCTTCCGGGCCATCTACTTCATGCCCGTGGTCGTCTCCATCGTCGTGGTGTCGCTGCTCTGGCGCTTCATCTATGACGGCAACTCCGGGCTGCTCAACAACCTGCTGAAATCGCTTACTTTTGGCGCGTTTCCATCGGTCGAATGGCTCGGCCAGCCCGAAACGGCGCTCGGGGCCATCATCGTCATGTCCGTCTGGCAGGCGGTGGGCTTCCACATGGTCATCTGGCTCTCGGGCCTGCAGACCATCAGCCCCACGCTCTACGAGGCCGCCTCCATCGAGGGTGCCTCCAAGTGGCAGGTGTTCCGCTATGTGACCTGGCCTGGCCTGCGCAATACCGCTGTCCTCGTGCTTGTCGTCATCACCATGCAGGCCTTCGGGCTCTTCAGCCAGATCGACGTCATGACCAAGGGCGGCCCCCTCGATTCCACCCAGACCATCGTGTTCCAGGCTGTGCAGCGCGGCTATGGCAAGCAGGATATCTCGGGCGGGTCCACCATCTCGGTGATCCTGTTCGTGCTCGTGCTCTCCATCTCGCTCATCCAGCGCTGGCTGACCCGGGAGAAGCGCTGATGTCCGCTCAAGCCTCCACCTCGCGCAACCCCGACAATCACGGCTTGCGCCTCGCGGTCCGCTATCTCGTCCTCGTACTGATCGCGATCATCTTCATCTTCCCGCTCGTCTTCATGATCATGTCGAGCCTGAAGCCCGATGCGCAGCTGCTCGGTGACACCAAGAGCCTCGCTGCCTTCCTGCCGGTGGGCGATATCTCGTTCAACAACTACATCGATGCGTTCCAGCGCGCCCCGGTGCTGCTCTTCGTCACCAACTCGGTCATCGTCACCGGTGTGACTGTGCTGCTGTCGCTCGTCGTCTGCTCGGTCGCCGGGTTTGCCTTCGTGTTCATCGATTGGCGTGGCCGCGAGCTCATGCTCACGATGCTGCTGGCAACCCTCATCGTGCCATTCGAGACCATCGCCATCCCGCTCCTGCTCATCGCGTCCAAACTGCCCTGGATCGGCGCCGAGGGCCTCACCTTCGGCTGGCTCAATTCCTACCAGGTGCAGATCGTGCCCTTCGTGGTCGATGGCCTGACGGTCTATCTCTTCATCCAGTATTTCAAGGATCTGCCGGGCGAACTGATCGAGGCGGCGCGTGTCGAGGGCGCAAGCTGGTGGCAGGTCTATCGCCGCGTGGTCATGCCGCTTGCCGGCCCGGTGATCGCCACCGCCGCCATCCTCAAGTTCCTCGCCATGTACAACCAGTATCTCTGGCCGCTCATGGTGGTGCAGGAGGAGACCTATCGGCCGGTCATGGTGGGCCTGCAATATTTCTTCCAGCTCAACCGGGCCTGGGGCGAAATCATGGCCTACCTGAGCCTCATCACCGTGCCGGTGCTCGCCTTCTACCTTGTCCTGCAACGCGCATTTATCGCCTCGATCGCCTCGACCGGCGTCAAGGGCTGACGGAGTAACCCATGACGATTTCCATTCCCGGCAAATGGCTGTGGGACAGCTGGTACCTGCGCGAAGGCGACCACTACCACGGCTTTTTCCTGCAGGCCGACAACACGCTTCCAGATCCCGACCTCCGCCACTTCAACGTGAGCCAGGGCCATGCGGTGTCCACCGATCTCGTGGAATGGACCTATACCGGCACCTGCTTCAAGCCCCAGACGCACCCCGCCTGGGACGACTACACCACCTGGACCGGCTCGGTGGTGAAGGGCGACGACGGCCTCTTCCACCTCTTCTATACCGGAACAACCCGCGCCGAAGCCGGCATGTACCAGCGCATCGGGCACGCGACCTCCACCGACATGGTGAGTTTCACCCGGCTCGGTACCGGCTTCTGCCTCGATCTCGAGGGGCCGAACGCCGGGTACTATGAAGTGCCGCATATGGTCGGTCACTGGCACGATCGCGCCATGCGCGACCCCTGGGTCATGCGCGACCCGAACGGCAAAGGGTGGATGATGTTCTTCACCGCCCGCGTGCCCGGTGTGGCCGAGCCCAATGCCGGCGGTGCCATCGGCTTTGCCACCTCGGCGGACATGGTCAACTGGACGCTGGAGCCGCCGGTGTTTTCGGGCGGCTTCGGCCAGCTCGAAGTCCCGCAGGTGTTCGAATATCGCGGCAAGTGGTACTGCCTGTTCTGTACGGCTTCGATCCACTGGTCCGAAGCCTATCGCAAGGCCAATCCGCAGAGCCCGGTCACCGGCACGCACTACCTCATGGCCAACGATCCGCGCGGACCGTGGACCATTGCACCCGGGCCGTTCCTCGATGGCGACGACCCCTGCCGCCGCTATGCCGCCCGCATCGTTGAAACCGATGAAGGGCTGATGCTGCTCGGCTTCGCCGATGGCGGCAAGGCTCGCTTCGGCGGCTACATCATGGATCCCGAACCGGTCGAAGTCCTTCCGGACGGCCGTCTCCACGTCAACTCCATCCGTCAGGCAGCGGAGTAAGCCATGGCCAGCGTTACCCTCAAGGGCATCAAGAAGTCCTACGGCGTCACCGAGGTGATCAAGGGCGTCGATCTCTCCATAGCCGATGGTGAGTTCACCGTATTCGTCGGTCCATCGGGCTGCGGCAAGTCCACGCTGTTGCGGATGATCGCCGGGCTCGAGGACATTTCCGCCGGCACGCTTTCCATCGGCGATCAGGTCGTCAACGACCTGCCGCCCAAGGATCGCCGCATCGCCATGGTGTTCCAGTCCTACGCCATCTTCCCGCACATGACCGTGCGCGAGAACGTCGCCTTCGGCCTCACCATTGCCGGAGCCTCCAAGGAAGAAAAGGATGCCAAGGTCGCCGAAGCCGCCCGCATCCTGCAGATGGAGCACCTGCTCGACCGCCGGCCGAGCCAGCTCTCCGGCGGTCAGCGCCAGCGCGTCGCCATCGGCCGCGCCATCGTGCGAAAGCCCGCCGTGTTCCTCTTCGACGAGCCGCTCTCGAACCTCGATGCGGCCTTGCGCGTCGACATGCGCATGGAACTCTCCAAGCTCCATGCCGATCTCGGCGCCACCATGATCTACGTCACGCATGATCAGGTCGAGGCCATGACGCTCGCCGACAAGATCGTTGTGCTCAATGCCGGTATCGTGCAGCAGGTCGGCAGCCCGCTTGAGCTCTATCACAAGCCGGCCAATCTCTTCGTCGCCGGCTTCATCGGCTCACCCAAAATGAATTTCATCGAGGTGACTGCCGCCCGCTCCGAAGATGGCCGCGCCATCGTCTCCGCCACCGATACCGGCCCCATTTCGGCGCCGGTCCGCACCAGCGTCTCGGCCGGGCAGAAGCTTACGCTCGGCATCCGTCCACATCACCTCGCCCTTGCCGCCGATGGTCCGATCGCCGGCAATGTGCGTCTCATCGAGCGTCTGGGTCACGAGACCATCATTTCTGCCGCATTGCCCTCGGGCTACGAGATGGTTGCCGCGCTTTCTGGCGACGTGTCGCTCGAACTCGGCCAGCCCGTGCGCCTTACCCCCGAAACCTCCGAACTGCACCTGTTCGACGCCAGCGGCGTAGCCGTCTGATTTGCGCTTGGCAGGCTTCCCTCAGCCTGCCCAGTTCGCCTCCCCGTGGTCATCCCCCTCTCGCGCCATGGGGAGGCGAGTTCCCTGTCGCTCCCGGTGTTCTCAGTCTCGCACCGGCAGCCGCCATGCGGCGCGAAGCGCCAGCGCCTTCTTCGCTATGTCCAACCGGTGCGCCTCCGTACTCTCCACGCCAAGCGCCTCCACCTCTGTGCGTCTCAGGTAGGCGGCAATATCTTCAGCCGTGGCGTCTGCAGTCACCAGTTTCCACAATCCCGGCAGATAGGCGTGGTATTCGTCTTCTGGGCCATGGATATCATGCACTCCGAGTGGATCCCACTCCCAGAACAGGAGGCGGTCGAGCGCTGCGTAAACGCCTGCGTCCTGCGGGTTGAGCTTTTGTCCCATCACCGTCCCCGGTCCCGAATTTGCATCACTTCGGCTTGAGCATTGCACAAGCGCTAGATCCGCGCCCGTTTCTATGGCGTAGAACCAAGCAATCGCAGTTGGAGTTTGCCATGCGTTTCCTTCGTCACATCGTCCTTGCCGCTGCCCTCGCCGTCTCCGCGCCGGCGCTCGCCTTCGAGATCAAACCATATGACGCGGCCGTGGTCGAGCAGGCCATCTCGTCAGGCAAGCCGGTTGTCGTGCACGTCTATGCGCCATGGTGCCTGCAATGCCGCGCGCAGGAGAACATCCTCAAGCGGCTTTCTTCCGCCGGCACCTATGACGATATCCAGTTCTTCCGCGTCAATTACGACCAGCAGAAGGATGTGGTGAAGGCCTATGATGTGCCGCGCTCCACTCTCATCGCCTTCAAGGGCGGTAAGGAGACGGGCCGCATGTCCTGGGGTGTCAGCGAGGATTCCGTGGTCAAGGTCCTGGTCACGGCCGAATAACCCATGGGCTTCGTCGCGCTGAGCTTTGTTGCCGGCCTCCTGACCATCCTCAATCCCTGCGTGCTGCCGTTGGTGCCGCTCGTCGTCGTCGGCGCCAATGCCGAGGATTGGGTGCGCCCGGTGGCCATGGCGCTCGGCCTCGCCCTCACCTTCGCGGTGGTCGGTGTCACCCTGTCCGCAACAGGGGCGGAGATCGGATCCATCGACGCCATACGCTGGCCAGCGGGCCTCGCCTTGATGCTGCTGGGCCTGCTTGTCGCGCTCGGTACCGCCACCGGATGGATGAGCAAGGTGATGACGCCCCTCACCAGTCTTGGCGATCAGATGGCGCGGCGGCTTCCGGCATCCGGTCCGCTCGGTGCAGCCGGGCTTGGCGCATTGCTGGCGCTGATCTGGGCCCCCTGCATCGGCCCCACCATGGGCGCCGCCATCGTCATGGCCTCCTCGAGCGGTACTGCCTCGACGGCGGCCATCGCCATGTGCGCCTTCGCGATCGGCGCGGCCCTGTCGCTGCTTGTGGCAGGTCGCCTGCTGCGCGGCGCCGCCAAGGCCACGCGCGCGAAGGTGCAGTTCTCTGCGCGCTGGATGCGCTCTGCGCTCGGCGTGACGTTCGTCCTGGTCGGGCTCGGGGCAATAACCGGTATCGACCACATCATCGCCGGCTGGATCGTCGAGCGCATGCCCGATTGGCTGGTCACTGCCGCTACGGTGGTGTGATCTCCTGCTCTCAGGCTTCGGCGCGGGTTGCGAGGTCCTGCGCCAGCCGCCATTCGCGATAGCGCCGTCGTCCATCCTCGAGATGGCGGCGCATGGCGAGGCGGGCCTCGTCCGCCCGCCGCTCGGTGATCGCCTCCAGCACGCGCAGATGCTCGGCCTCTATGGCAGCGAGAAACTCCGCCTTGCTTGCCTCGTCCACGAAACTGGCGCCCAGTACCCGCCGCGGAATGAGCCTGTTGCCCATCTCGTCGACGAACATGCGGAAGCGGGCATTGCCCGTGGCCTCGGCGATGGCCCGATGGAAGGCCCGGTCGGCATCCGTAGCCAGCGTCTTGTCCTGCAGGTGCCGGCGGAACCGCGCCAGCGCCTCGCCCATGCGCAGCAGATGCGTCTCCGTCCGGCGCTCGGCGGCAAGCCCGGCCGCCTCTACTTCGACGGCGACCCGGAACTCCATGAAGTCCAGGACGTCGCCGATTTCCTCCGGCGCCGCCATGAACATCGAGGCCGTGACCTGTTCCTTGGGCTTGCTCACATAGACGCCGCTGCCCCTGACCGAGCGCAGGCGCCCCTCGGCCTTCAGGCTGGCTATGGCTTCACGTACCACCGTGCGACTGACCTGGAACTGCGCGCAGAGCTGGTCGGCGGGCGGCAGCTTCGCGCCTGGCTGCAGATTGCCCGCCTCGATCAGTCGCAACAGGTCCAGCTTGACCCGGTCGGTGAGGTGAAAACTGCTCTCGGCGGACATGGACGCTAGGGCTCCGGATATTCGCGTACCATCATAGCACCAGCCTCGCCTTGCCCATAGTGAAAATCTGTCATACTACTTTGAAGAAGTCATAGTTCTGAGGGGAAACGCCATGTATGTCGGCACGCAGCTGGGGGGCGACCAGCTTGCCAGGGTTGGGGACAGGTACCTGAAGCAACTGGCGCAACTGGGGGTGAAGCATGTCTGCATAGACCCCGAGGGCGACCCTTGGGCCTGGGATCGCGACGTGCTGATGCGGCATTCAGAGCGCGTTCATCAACATGGACTGATCCTGGACATGGTGCAGTTGCCGTTGCCGTCGTCGGGCATCGAGCGCCGGCATCAGTCGCCCGGCATCGTGCTGGGCAAGCCCGGCGAGCGTGACCGCGAGATCGACGGCATCTGCCGCATCATCGAGGCGCTGGCCGAGGCGGGAATTGGCGCGGCCAAGTACAATTTCAACGTACTCGGCATTCCGCGCAGCCCATCCGAAACCGGGCGGGGTGGCGCGGTGCTCTCCACCTATCGCGCCGAAAATATGCAGGATGGCGACACGCTGACCATAGCCGGCAAGGTGGATGCCGACACGTTCTGGGAGCGCATCACCTATTTCCTCGAGCGGGTCGTGCCGGTCGCCACCGCCAATCGCGTGCGGCTCGCCTGCCATCCGCATGACCCGCTGACCCCGCCCGGCTATCGCGGCTTCGAAAAGCGCGTGCTGGGCGACGCCGAAGGGTTGA
>CAYPYV010000092.1:0-12534 GCA_964414845.1 uncultured Devosia sp.
CGCGGTCAGCCTCGAGGAATTCTCGGCTTCCGACACCGCCTCGCCAATCGGTTCTGACAAGCTGCAGGAACTCTTCAGCCTGATCGATTCCGATTCCGACGGGTCGATCAGTTCGGAGGAATCCTCCGATTTCCTCGATGGCGTGAAATCCGCGCTTGCCGAGTTCGGGCAGGCTGGTGGGCCGAACGGGGCTGGTGGCCCGCCGCCGGGACCCCCTCCGGGTGGTCCGCCTCCGGGTGGCCCGCCGCCGTCCGACGCCGCGTCGGCATCGGCGAGCGAGGGGGACAACTCCAGCGACGAGACGGCGATCGACCTGCTTACCGCAGCTACCAACGCCTATTCCAGCACGTCGAGCGCCAACGACCTGCTCTCGACGCTGCAATCCATCTTCGACACAGCGGCCTGAGTTCGGCGATTTCGGCAATTCTACGGCCGGGGCAGGCGATGCCCCGGTCGTTTTGTCTTCACCTCATCGTTTCCGCGCATTGACAAGCTCGCCCGGCTTTGGTGCCCTTCAGGTGGGGGACGTCATGGAGGGAACCATGCGGTTCATTATTGCTCTGGCGGCCGGGCTCGTGATCGGCGCGCCCGCGACACATCTGCTGGCCGAGGACACGACGCTGACCTTGACGGCGCCAGCCGGCCAGCGGGCCGGCGCCAAGCCAATCAGTCCTGCGGCTTCTACCAATCTCACGTTGTCGGGCTCATCGAGCGATGACGATACCGCGCCCGCCGCCGAGGACGCCGCAACGCCGGCTGCCGGAGCTGCGCCCGAGGCGCCGGCCGCTGCGACGATGACCCTCAAGGTCGAGGAGCAAACCTCGCCGGCCGCGTCGGGCTCGGCCGACCCCGAAACATTGCTCGCGAGCCCCGACGAGGCCGATTGGCTCAAGGCAGTCGGGCTGCTGCGCAAGGCAGCCGATGCTGGCGACACTGCAGCGATGGTGCGGCTCGGCGCTCTCTATGAGGAGGGCAAGGTGCTGCCCTCCGATATCGACGAGGCGGCCAAGCTCTACCGCAGCGCTGCCGAGAGCGGCGATTTTGATGGCATGTACCGGCTTGGCCTGCTCTTCCGCGATGGCAAGGGCGTGAACCGCAACCTCGAGACGGCACGATCCTATCTCGTGAAGGCGGCGAAGGGCGGTGTCGTGCCCGCAATGTCGGCGCTGGGACAGTTCTATCTGGCCGAACTCAGCTATGACGATGCGATCGAATGGCTGACCCAGGCCTCCGAGGCGGGCGATATCGACGCGACCTACACACTGGGCACGATGTATCGCGATGGCATCGGCGTCACGGTGGACCCGAAAAAGGCCGTTGGCTATTTCCGCGATGCTGCCGATGCAGACAATGTGAAGGCGCTCCTGGCGCTGGCCAACATGTATCGGGACGGCGTCGGCGTGGCGAAGGACGAGGCCACTGCAAAGGACCTGCTCGACCGCGCGGCAGCATCCGGCGAGGCCGGGGCGCTGGTGCAGATTGCCGACAGCCTGCTGGCGCAGGGTGATGCGGCCGGCGCCATCGAGAAGTTCGAGGCGGCGGCGGAAGCCGGCAGCACCGATGCGTTGGTAGCGCTTGGCGACATCTACTATACCGGCAACGGCGTTTCGGCCGACCAGGCAAAGGCGCTCGGCTACTACCAGCAGGCGGCCGCCAAGGATGACAGGATCGGCCTGAGGTCGGTTGGGTACATGCTGCAGTTCGGCGAGGGTGCCGCTGCCGATGTGACACGGGCCGTCGAACTGTACCAGCAGGCGGCGGCGCTCGGTGATGCCCCGGCCATGCGGCTGCTGGGCGACTACTACCGCAATGTCGCGCAGGACCAGCCCACGGCATTCACCTGGTATGAAAAGAGCGCCGATGCCGGCGATATCGAGGGGATGACCTGGACCGGCATCTATCTCGACGAAGGGCGCGGCGACGTTGCCATCGACGACGGGCGCGCGGTGAGCCTGTTCCAGGCAGCCGTCGATGCAGGCAATGTCACGGCGATGTATCGGCTCGCCTATATGTACAAGGAAGGCGAAGGCGTTCCGCAGGATCGCGATACCGCGCTCAACTGGTTCAGCCAGGCGGCGACGGGCGGCAATTCCGACGCCATGTATGAATATGGCCTGATGCTGCGCGACAATGGCGATATCGCCAATGCGCTTGCGTGGCTCGAGCAAAGTGCCGATGCAGGCGTGACGGCCGCGGCCGTGGTGCTGGGCGACGAGTACTCGTACGGCACCAATACCGCGACCGATTTCGTGAAGGCGCGGAAATACTACCGGCAGGCAGCCGATGCGGGCGATCTCGCCGGCATGGGTGGCATTGGCGACATGTATCGCGAAGGCCTGGGGGGCGATGTCGACCTTGATACCGCCGAAACCTTCTATACGCAGGCCGCGAGCCAGGGCGATGCCTATGCGGCGTTCCGGTTGGGCGACCTCTATCAGTTCAACCGCTCGGATGTCGCATCGGCAGTCAAGTGGTACCAGCAAGGCGCCGATGCCGGCAGCGCTCCGGCCCAGAACGCACTAGGCATCCTCTACGAGAACGGCACCGGCGTTGCGCAGGATTCCGCAAAGGCGCTGGAATTCTACCAGAAGGCGGCCGATGCCGGAAACTTCAACGGCATGAACAACCTCGCCTGGCTCTATCACCTGGGTACCGGGGTAGCGCAGGATGACGCCATGGCCATCAACTGGTGGCAACGGGCCGCCGAAGGCAACCATGGCGAAGCGATGAACATGCTCGGCTGGGCCTATCGCAACGGCTGGGGCGGGCTCAAGGCCGACGACAAGGAGGCCTTCACCTGGTACTCGAAATCGGCCGACACGGGGAACAACTACGCCCAGTACAATCTGTGCACGGCCTATGTGGATGGCCGCGGCGTGGAGAAGAACCTCGCCACCGCCTTCGACTGGTGCACCAGGGCCTCGGAGGCGGGCGTCCATGACGCAACGTTCGAGCTTGCGCTCATGTATTACAATGGTGAGCATGTCACGGCAGACCCGGTGAAGTCCGCCGATCTCGCCTACACGGCGCTGATCAATGGCAGCACGGAGGCGGCCAAGTCGCTCAGGGCGTTCAAGGTCAATACCGTCACCAAGGCCTTCATGAGCCATCTGCAGGAACTGTTGAAGAAGGACGGCTACTACAAGGGCGCCATCGACGGCAGCTATGGCAAGGGAACAAAGGGCGCCATCGACGCTGCGGCCAAGGCTGCGGGGAACTAGCGACTTCCCGCCGGACCTCGTCCTTCGACATGCTCAGGATGAGGTCCTCCTGAATTGCCCGGCGCAGTCCCGTCCTCATGGTGAGCTTGTCGAACCACGGGGACGGGGCTTCGTCCTACCTGAAAAACAGCAGCTTCAGCGCCAGGGCAACCGAGATCACCACGACCATCGGCTTGATGAGCCGCGCGCCGAAGCGGATACCCGTGAGTGCGCCTAGGTAGCCGCCGATCAACTGCCCCACGGCCATGGTCGCTGCGAGCGGCCAGATGACGTTTCCGGTCGGGATGAACAGCGCGAGCGCCCCGAGATTGGATGTGAGATTGAGGATCTTGGTGTTTCCCGCGGCGCGGGTAACCCCGAGGCCGAACAGCGTGACGAAGCCGAGCGTCAGGAACGAACCGGTACCCGGCCCGAGGATGCCGTCATAGAAGCCGATGGCAAAGCCCATCACCGGCACATAGAGCGCGAAGCCGAGCCGCGCATGGCGATCGGCATCGGTGAGCTTCGGTGAGAAGGCGAAATAGGTGGCAACGCAGATGAGCAGCACCGGCACAAGATAGCCAAGCAGCGTCGTATCGATGGACTTCACCACAAGCGCGCCCAGAAAGGCGCCGAGAAAAGTCGCCGGAACTGCATAGGCGAGCGCCTTGAGCGAAACAAAGCCCTTCCGCCAATAGGTCCAGGCCGCCATGCCGGTGCCGATCATCGATTGCACCTTGTTGGTGCCGAAGGCGGTCACCGGCGGCAGGCCCGCCGAGAGCAGGGCAGGGACAGCGATCAGGCCGCCGCCGCCCGCAACGGCATCGACGAAACCTGCGACGAGCCCGACAAGGCCGAGGGCCAGGAGGGTGAGGAGATCGAGTTGCATGCCGGAGCTTTCGGAACGAGGTCCGCGGCTTTACAGGGGCTCGGAACGATCCTGTCAATGACCGAGATGGGATCGCGCCCGCATCGGCCGCGAAATTCGCGTCAGCCCTCGCGGTCCGGCGTGTCGCTGGCGCGGCGCAGCATGTAGTCGTCAGGGGGCGGGGCGAGGGTCAGCCGGCGCTCTGTCAGCGGGATATTGATCATCGAGGCCATGAAGCCCGTCATGGCGAGCTGCGTGCCGGCAACTATGGCCGTCATCGCAACAATCATCATACGCATGGTGCCGCCACCCTCGATGGGGCCAAAATCCAGATCGGCCCACCGGCCGACGCTCAGCAGGATCAGGCCGAACCCGACGAGCACCAGCAGTACGGCGATGCTCAGCAGTTTCTCAAGCGTGAGGGATTCGAGCAACCTGCCGAAGGTCTGCGATGGGGGGATGAAGCCATAGCGCGACGCGAAGCGGCGGCCGATCACGGCAAACGAGATCGCCTGCAGCCCGACAATCACCAGCATGGCCGCGACGAGGAAGCTGTTGGTATCGAGTTCGATGCCGCCCAGTCGCACGGGCCCGTGCCAGAGCAGTATGGCGAGGAACATGCCGAGCCCGAGCGCGGTATAGCCGGGATAAAGGAACAGCCAGCGCGGGGAGAAGAGCAGCAGGAAGCGCAGATGTCGCCAGCCGTCGCGGAAGCTGCGCAGATGCGGCGGGCGCGAGCGGCCATCCGGCTTCAGCGTCGTCGGCACTTCCGAAACGCGGAGGCCCGAAAGCGTGGCCTTCACCAGCATCTCGGAGGCAAACTCCATACCGGTGGTGCGCAGGTTGAGCGCAAGGATCGCTGCGCGCTCGAAGCCGCGCAACCCGCAATGGAAATCCGATGGAACAGTCTTGAAGAACAGCCGGCCAAGGAAACTCAGCACTGGGTTGCCGATATACTTGTGGTGCCAGGGCATGGCGCCTGGCGCGATGCCGCCCTTGAAGCGGTTGCCCATCACCAGTTGGTCGCCGGCACGGAGGCGCGCGATGAAGCCTTCGAGATTGACGAAGTCATAACTGTCGTCGGCATCGCCCATGATCACGAAGCGGCCCTTCGCTGCCTCGATGCCGCCCATCAAGGCTGCGCCATAGCCCTTCTGCGCTACGGGTACGACGCGGGCCCCGGCCTGCTCGGCGATCCCCTGGCTGCCATCGGTCGAGCCGTTGTCGGCGATCAGCACTTCGCCCGCAATGCCGCTTCGCTCGATGAAGCCGCGCGCCTTCGCGATGCAGATGGCGAGAGTCTCCGCCTCGTTGAGGCAGGGCATCAGGATGGTGAGTTCGAGCTCGGCCATGCGAATCGCGCGTTTTCCCCAGGATCAGGGCTTTATACAGGGCGCGCGAATGATGGGTATCGGAACTCGGACCTCGTTGTTCCGGCTCTCAGTCGGAACTCCACCACGGGGAGGGGGAAGGGAAGATGATCACAACAGCGTCGAGATCCCGGGGGGTACGCCACCCATGATGGATAGCAGGGCTTCGAGCTGCGCCTTTCTGAGCGGCGTCCAGTCGGCAGTGCGCGAGACGATCAGGTTGGCTTCCGACCTCATGATCAGCCCGTCCTCCAGCACGCGCAACTGGTTGGCGGCGAGCGTCGATCCTGTGGACGTGATGTCGACGATCAGGTCCGCCGAGCCCGAGGCCGGGGCGGCTTCCGTCGCGCCGGCGCTCTCGACGATGCGGTATTCGGCGATGCCGTGACGGGCGAAGTGGCGGCGGGTCAGGTTCACATATTTGGTCGCAACGCGCAGCCAGCGGCCATGCCGGGCGCGGAAATCGGATGCGACGTCTGCAAGATCGCTCATTGTCTGAACGTCGATCCAAGCGTCCGGAACGGCGACGACCACGTCAGCCTCGCCAAAGCCCAGCCCTCGCACGAAGAGCACGTTTTCTTCGCCGGTCTCGGAAGCCTCGTGGATGAGGTCCGAACCCGTGACGCCGATATCAATGCCGCCGAGGATCAACTCGCGCGCGATTTCGGCAGCCGGATAGAATCGTACCGTCACCTGCGGCTGGTTCTTGATCGAGCCGATATAGGAGCGCGCGCCGCCTGGCCGGGTGATGGTAAGGCGGGAATTCGAGAAGACCTTGCGGGTCATTTCCTCGAGCCGGCCCTTCGAGGGCACGGCCAATGTCAGGCCGCCGGGGAGCGCGGTCATTGGGTGGCCTCCCGTTCCAGCCGGTCGACCCAGAGGGCGCAGCCGGTGGCATTGACCGGCTCGGGCGCGCCGAGGCGCTCGAGCATGCGGTCATACTCGCCGCCAGAGGCGAGTACCGCGCCGTCCATGCCGGTCATCTCGAAGACGATGCCGGTGTAATAGTCGAGGCGCGGCGAGAAGCTGGCGTCGAACACAAGGTCAGCGTCGGGCGACAGCGCCTGCAGCGCTGCCGCATGGTTGCGGACCTGCACCAAGGGCTGCTCGAAATCGAAGCCAGAGGCGGTGCAGAGCGTCGAGATCCGCTCGAAGGCGATCTGCGCGGTGTCGGAGATCGAAAGGTACTCCTGAATAAGTTCCACCGTCTCCGCCGGGATCGGGGCGGCGTCGAGCGCCTGCTTTTCGAGATAGCGGTCGGCAATCTCCTCGGGCGTGCGGCTGCCGATGAGGCTGAGGCCGCCCGCGAGCATGGAATCGGTGACGATCTCGACCACGGTCTCGCGACTGTCGGGGGCAGGGCCCACGACCCGCGCTTCGGGGTTGGCAAGTCGGTCCATCAGGCGGCTCAGCGATTCCGGGTGGCCGAAACGGTGGCGAATGCGGCTGCGCCAGACCTGCGGCACCTCGGCGGCTTCGAGGAACGCCTCGAACAGGCCGACGCCACCAAGCCGCACATTGGGCGCGGTGATGTCGTAGATGGCGAGTGCCCAGCGCGCGAAGGTCAACACCTGGTCGAGCGCGGCGGCCGGGTCGGGCTGGCCAAGCAGTTCGAGGCCGGCCTGCTCGAACTCCACCGGCACGGCCTTGTCCTGCCTGAAGATGGGGCCGAGATAGGTGAAGGCCTGCGGCGTGCCGATCAGCCCCTCATCGATATAGTCCTGCGCGATGGGCAGGGTGAAATCGGGCCTGAGGCAGTATTCCACCCCGTTATTGGTGGTGGTCAGCAGCAGGCTGCGGCCGAACTCCTCGCCGGCGAGGTCGAAATAGGGGCCCGCGGGCAACAGCAGTGGCGGCGTCGCCCGGGTAACCGTGCGCGCTTCCACCAGCCGCACCAAAGCGGCATATCGTTCGGCTGACGTCTTCACGTATTGGCCTTGAGATAAGCGGCGACGGCGGGCAAAGCGGCGACCCTGGCCTCGATCTCGTCGAGGCCGCACTCGAACTGGCCGGGCCGCTCCGCCTTCCATTCGGCATTGTCGGTGATGGCCTTGGCCGCTTGCTTGCCGACGATCAGGTCCTTGATCTGCACGATGCCCTTCTCGCGCTCCTCAGTGCCCTCGATCACCACCGCCGGCGCGTTGCGCTTGTCGGCATAGGCGACCTGCTTGCCGAAATTCTTGGTCTGGCCAAGGTACATTTCGGCTCGAATGCCAGCCTTTCTCAGGCGGCTGACGATCTGCTGGTATCGGGCCGTCTGGTCCTTGTCCATCACCAGAACTACTACGGGGCCGACCGGCGGCTCGCTGGAGAGATTGCCGGTGAGCTTGAGGGCGTGGGCAAGGCGCGAGACACCGATGGAGAAGCCGGTCGCGGGCACTGGCTCTGAGCGGAAGCGGCTCACCAGCCCATCGTAACGGCCGCCGCCACCCACCGAGCCGAACACCACATCCTGGCCCTTCTCATTCTGAACCTTGAAGGTGAGTTCGATCTCGAAGACCGGGCCGGTGTAGTATTCGAGGCCGCGCACGACGGAAGGGTCGATCACTATTCTACCGTCGGCAAAACCTGCTGCGCGGTAGAGCGACGACATTGCCTTCAACTCGTCCACGCCAGCCGTGAAAGTTGGGTCGACGCCGTAGATCGGGCTGCGCTCTAGAGCAAAAAGCTGGTCAAGATAGGGCGTCGGCGATTCTGCATCGCCAGCAGCCCAACCATCGAGGCTCTTCGGAGTCAGAAGGTCGACTATGTGGCCGATAGAAGCCTTGTCTAGTCGAGCACCGGCTGTCCGGTCGCCGCTATCGTCGGTTCGTCCTTCACCAAGCAGTTCGGTGACACCGTCCAGCCCAAGCCGGTCAAATTTGTCGATGGCGCGCAAAACGGTCATGCGTTGATCGATTGAAACGCGGAGTAGGTTAAACGCTCCATCCCAAACTTTGCGGTTGCTGACCTTCACCACATACTTCCCGGCCAAGCCGAGGGCATCCATGGTGTCGGCCATCATCATGCACATTTCCGCGTCGGCCTCCGGGCCGGCCGCGCCCACCGTATCGGCGTCGAACTGCATGAATTGCCGGAAGCGGCCGGGGCCGGGCTTCTCGTTGCGGAACACGTAGCCCGCCCGATAGCTGCGATAGGGCTTGGCAAGGTCGTTGAAGTTCTCGGCAAAATGGCGGGCGAGCGGCGCAGTCAAATCGTAGCGCAGGCTCAGCCAGCTCTCGTCATCGTCCTGCAGGCTGAAGACGCCGGCATTCGGCCGGTCGGTATCGGGCAGGAACTTGCCCAGCGCCTCGGTGTATTCGAACAGTGGCGTTTCCACCGGGTCGAAGCCATAGCGCTCATAGACCTTGCGGATCTTCGCCGTCATCTCGGCAATCGCCGCGATATCGGACGGGTCCTTGTCCTCGAAGCCGCGCGGCAGCCGCGGTGCGATCAGCTTCTTCTTTTCGGTCATTTGGGCCAGCGCTATGGGGAATCTTGCGCTGGTTCCTAACGGAAAGCCTCCGCCGACTCAAGGAAGGCCCCTGTGTCGAAACCGCAACACACCCATGCCTTGTGCGGCAGCTTGTCGCAATCAGGCTTGGCGGGTCGGCGCAAACAGGTCTATGAGCCATCCCGTGTCCAACACCAGCCGAGGGAGGCGCTCCATGACCAAGTTCGATCGACGCCTCACGCATTGGCTGGCCGGGATCGCATTCGGCTGCTGATAGCCGGGCCTTTCCCGATCTGACACCTGGGGCGACGCCCCTTCCCAACCTCCGGTCCGTTTTCTCCCGCTATTGCCTGCGGGCTCGTCGGCGTCTCCGGATTTCCAAACTTCACCACAGAGGACCGGGCAACCGCCCGGATCATATCATGATCATCGAAAGCGACTCCGTCACTTCGTCGCCCGCCATCTCCCGCCCACGGTATCGCGTGGGTCTCGGCCGCCGTATCGGCCATGCGCTCAATGCAATCTTTGGCAGCTTATCGGCGCGCCGGATGCTGAAGCGCATCGTCACCCGCCCGAAAGCGCGCGGTGCACCGGACCTGTCGCCCTACCTGCTGCGCGATATCGGGCTCAACCCCGACCATCGTGCCGGCGGGCAAGCCTGGTGGGACCACCAGTAAGCCTGGGCTAGCCCCGGCCGTCCGGTACCAGCCGGCGGCCGGGTTTCATCACCAATCGAATTTGAGGAGCCGGCGCGATGACCTCGTGACCGGAACACGCATGATTATTGCCTTGCTCAGGAACATTCTCCGCCGTCCGCCGCGACCGGTTCTCGACGACTTGCCGTCACAGCCGGTCTTTCAAGACCATGACGGCCCGATGCGCCGCCTGCCGCCGATCGCCGGTGCCTCGCAGCTCGAACTGATGCTGCTGCTGATGAAGCGGTAGCGCACTACCGCCCGGGCGGCGTGAAAGCCACTCGGGCGGCCTCGGCTTCGGCGCAGCAGAAGCAGCCCTCGACATGGTCGTTGACCAGCCCCATCGCCTGCATGAAGGCGTAGGCTGTGGTGGGGCCGACGAAGCTGAAGCCGCGCCTCTTCAAATCCTTGCTCAGGCGCTTCGACACGTCCGTCTCGGCGGGGATCGTGCCGCGCGTCACCGGTTCGCTGCGTCGGGGTGGCTCGAAACTCCAGAAATAGGCTGCGAGCGAGCCAAACTCCTCGCGCAGCGGAATGGCGCGGCGGGCATTGTTGATGGTGGATTCGATCTTGCCGCGGTGCCGTACGATGCCGCTATCGGCCAGCAGTCGGGCGATATCGTCTTCTGCGAAGGCAGCGATCTTCTCGATGTCGAACCCTGCGAATGCTGCCCGGAAATTCTCACGCTTTTTCAGGATGGTCAGCCAGGACAGGCCTGACTGGAAGCCTTCGAGGCAGAGCTTTTCGAACAGCCGCCGATCATCGGCTACCGGACGGCCCCATTCGGCGTCGTGATAGGCAATATAGAGCGGGTCGGTGCCAGCCCAGAAGCAGCGTTCCATTCCACAGGCTTTCCGCGAATCCTTCAGGTCAGCATTGGTTTACCATGCGGCTTCACCGCGCCTTGGGCATTTCGAGCGATTATTCATCGCTATCGGCCGGCCTGCTCCGGCGACCCCATCCATGAGCCATTTCCATGCTGCGTTCGTCCCGCGCCGGCCTCGGTGCCGCCTTGCTTGTTGCCGTCTCCATGCTCGCTGCCGTCCCCGCGGAGGCGGCGCCAAAGTCGCTGCTCAACGCCATGTTCGGCCCGCCCGACGGCGTCACCACGACGATGGGCAAGCCACGCAACGCGCTGCAGCTCAAGGTCAACAAGGTGCGACTCGATCCGCGCTTCATGCGGCAGGTGGTGCCGTTCAAGACCAAGGAGAGGGCAGGCACCATCATTGTTTCGACCGAAGACAAATACCTCTATCTGGTGCTCGATGGCGGCAAGGCGATGCGCTACGGCATCGGCACGGCGCGCGACGGGTTTGAGTGGAGCGGCACGCATCGAGTCACCAACAAGCGCGAGTGGCCCAGCTGGACGCCACCGGCCGAGATGCGGGCCCGGAAGCCTGGCTTGCCGACGCATATGGCCGGCGGCCTCAACAACCCGCTCGGTGCGCGGGCGCTGTACCTCGGTTCGACGCTCTACCGCATACACGGCACCAACGAGCCCTGGACCATCGGGCAGGATGTCTCCTCCGGCTGCATCCGCATGGTCAACGAGGACGTGATGGACCTGTACGAGCGGGTCCCGGTTGGCGCGAAGGTCATCGTCATGTGATGGCGGCTGCGCCAGCTAGCGCTGCTCCCTCATGTGAGGGTGCGTTACAGATCGTGTAACTCGTCCCCGGTCCGCTTGATGGCCGATAAGTCGTTTGTTAGGCTTCGCTATATTTTAAGCGAGGTTTAAATGCGTGATTCTTTAAAGAGCCTACTTGTCCTTTCGATTGCGCTCGGTGGTGCGGCGGGTTCCGCGGCTCCGGTTCTTTCTGCGCCTCAGCCGGCCTGCGGCTACGACTATACTTGCGTCGCCCCTGGTGGTGGTTCTTCCGGCGGCGATTCGACCGCCGCGTTTCTCGGACTGCGTTGGGATTTGGGTTCCGCCGGACCGGCCCTGAGTGGTGGTGTGCGTTACCTGCGGTCCGATGATGGCGAGCAGGTCTACGGGGCGCAGGTCGATGCGTCGCTGCCTCTCACCGGGGATATTCACCTGCCAAAGTTGCGGCTTATGGGCATTGCCGGCACGGTTGATGTTCAGGGGCAGATTGGCGGCGGCTTCGATTTCGCCAGGGATACCGCAATCATCTCGGGCGGCGTGCAGGGGCCAAATGTCGAGGGTGGTCTCGACTTCGGCCTCGACGGCTCACTTGCGGCCTATCTCGGGGTCAATAGTCTGAAAAGGCCTGAATATTCCGGCGGTGCACTCAGCTGCCCGCCCTTCTATACGCTGGCGCAGGTCGACGGCGGCGTGGTGGAGTTTCACGGTGATGACGTGATCGTCACGGACGAATTCATAACAAACGGCCAGTCCTGCCTGCTGACGCCTCCGTGATCACCGGAGGCTTGAGCGAAACCAAACAGTTTCGCTAAGGCTTGCTTGACCATTTTCGGTGAGGCTCGGGTGCATGTCGCGTCCGGGCCTTTTTCACGAATTTCTCGACCTCGTCCGCCGCTTCGAGCGTGACGAGCGGGGTGTATTCGTCATCATCTTCGCCATTCTCGCCATCGTACTGGTGGCGGCGGCCGGCGCGGTGGTGGATTTCAGCTCGGTGGAACAGGCGCGCACCCGTGCGCAGCTGGCGCTCGATTCCGCGGCCCTCGGGCTGCAGCCGACCATCTATACGAACGGCGTTACCGCGGCGACGCTGAAGACGCAGGCGCAGGCGCTGGTCACGGAACGACTTGCGGATTCGACGCTCACCGTCACCCTCGACACGCCAACGATCAATACGACTGAGGGGACACTGGGGCTCTCGGCGGCCATCACGCGGCCTACGGCCTTCATGAACCTTGTTGGCATGCCGTCGCTCACCGCCCGCATCCAGTCCATAGCGACGCGCAAGCGGCTGAACCTCGAAGTAGCTATGGTGCTCGACAATTCCAACTCGATGAACCAGTCGAGCCGGATGACCAACCTGAT
>CAYPYV010000093.1:0-12465 GCA_964414845.1 uncultured Devosia sp.
ATCCTGAAGTTTGCCTCTCTCAGAGCGTCAACGAGCTTCTCGCGCCGAGTCCCATCAGGAAAGGCTCCGATGAGCCGATCGTTCCAGGCCGAAGCCAATTCAGAGGGCTCAGAGGGTAGGTCCGCGACCAAAGGCTTGTCTTTCCCGAAAATGACGAACCCAGCCGCCGCTCCCGAAAGAAATACCGCAACCGCAACCGCAAGATACAAACGGGGCGATGCGCCCTGCTTATTGGTCATTCAAAATCCCCAAACAAAAGCTTCAACAAAATGTCCGCTAGCGCCTGCTCGGAAGCCTAGACCGCAGCGTCACAACACCTTCCTGAAATACACGACGCGCTGGGTTTCCTCGAAGCCCAGTGCCTGGTGCATGTGGTGGCTCGCCTCATTGTCGATATCGGCATCCGAGGCGAACTCCGTGCAACCCTTCGACCGCACCCAATCGGCGGCGGCGTCGACCAGCGCCCGGGCAACGCCCTGCCCCCGCGCCTCGGGCAAGACAAAGATGCCTTCGAGAAAGCCGACGGGCGAGGTGTCGCAGCCATTCACATAATCGCGCCGGATCGCCACCTCGGCAAAGCCGACGACGAAACCGCCCGCGTCCCTCGCGATGAAGGCCGAAAGGTCAGGGCTTTCGATGATCTGCGCAATTTCGTCAGGGCTTTCCGGCTCGGCATGCGGCCAGAGCGCCAGCCTGAGCCGCAGCCAATCGGCCGCGTCGGCCCCGGTCGCGAGCGCGACGCGCATCACTGGCTGGCCCAGATGATGCGGCCGATGCCCTCGACATCCTTCATGTCGATGATCCGCGGCGGATGGTTTTCGTTGACCGAGTGCAGCTCGATCACCCGTGCCGTCTGGCGATGGAGGATCTTTACCAGCACCTCGCCATCGCGCGTGCGCACGACCACCCGGTCGCCGCGCCTGGGCTGCGCCGTGGGCGACACCACGATAATGTCGCCATCGCGATAGAGGGGCAACATTGAATCACCGGTGACCTCGAGCGCATAGGCGCCATCGTCGGTGGAGGCGGGCAACGCCACCTCGTCCCAGCCCTGCCCCGAGGGAAACCCGGCAGGGTCGAAGAACCCGCCCGAGCCAGCCTGCGCGAGGCCCAGCAGCGGCACACTGGCGCGGTTGAGCAGCATGGGCGGGGCAGAGGGCATTTGTTCATAGGCGCCGCCGCTCGCGAGGAAGCCATCGAAACGCTCACCCGTCGCATCGAGGATCTTGGCGATGCTCTCCGTCGATGGCCAGCGCTCGCGCCCGTCCTTGCTGATGCGCTTGGATTTGTTGAATGCCGTCGCGTCGAGCCCGGCAAGCCGCGCCAGCGCCGAGACGGAAAGGCCATGCCGTTCCGCAAGGGCATCAATGGCGTTCCAGATGTCGCCATGCGCGATCATCGAAAAGGGCTCCGCAACAATCAGGGTAAGAACAGGAAACTAGTCCTATGCCACCTATCTAGACACGCTTCCGGGGCTTGTAAAGCGCCGGCCTTCGGCCTAACCACGCCGACATCTGCGGTGCGGTGACGCGCTGCGCGGGCGGCTACGCACTCTCCCATAGTCGCCAACCGAGAGCATGAGGTTGAACGCCGTGGCCGACCCCGACCTGATCTACAAAGTCTCGACCGGCGACGTCTTCGCGGCCTCGGAAGCCGCTGGCACCTTCCTCGGCATGCCGGTTGATGCGGCCGATGGTTACCTGCATTTCTCCACCGCCGCGCAGCTAGGCGAAACCCTCCGTCGCTACTTCGCCGGGCAATCCGGCCTCGCGCTGTTTTCGGTGGCGGTTTCCCCGCTCGGCGAAGCGCTCAAATGGGAGGTATCGCGCGGTGGCGATCTGTTCCCGCATCTTTATGCTCCACTGTCCATGTCGGCAATCCGCGACAAGGCGGTAATCGCCGTCGCCACGGATGGCAGCGTCACCCTGCCCGATTGGGTGCGCTGATGGCGCTCGGCAATTTCCTCCGCTCGCCGCTGCTGCAGGGCCTCACTCGCGACGCGCTGCTCCGCATGGACCCCGAGACGGCGCATGGCGCCACCATTTCGGCGCTGAAGCTCGGACTTTCGCCGGAGCAGGCGGGCAGCGACCCGCCCGAACTGGCCATCTCGCTCGCCGGGCTCGACCTCAAGAACCCGGTCGGCATGGCCGCCGGTTTCGACAAGAATGCCGAGGTGCCCAAGCCCCTCGCCCACATGGGTTTCGGCATGGTCGAGGTCGGCACCGTCACACCGCGCCCGCAAGCGGGCAACCCCAAGCCTCGGCTGTTCCGCATCGCCTCGGCCGAAGGCGTCGTCAACCGCATGGGTTTCAACAATGAGGGGCACGAGGCGGCGTTTGCGCGGCTCAAGGGCGCACATGTCGGTGCCATTCTTGGGGTCAATATCGGGGCCAACAAGGACAGCGAGGATTTCGTCGCCGACTACGTCAAGGGCGTGCTGCGCTTTGCCGATGTCGCCGATTACCTCACCGTCAACATCTCGTCACCCAATACGCCGGGCCTCCGAAACCTGCAGGCCGACGAAGCGCTGACTCGTCTCTTGGCCGCCGTGCTCGACGCACGCGCCAAGGCGAAGACGCGTGTCCCCGTCTTTCTCAAGATCGCGCCGGATCTCGACGAGACCCAGCTCGACGGCATAGCGCGGGTGATTTCCGGCACGGGGCTGGACGGCCTCATCGTCTCCAACACCACCGTCTCGCGTGACGCGGTCGAAGGACTCGAGAACGCAACCGAAACGGGCGGCCTTTCCGGCAGGCCGCTGTTCAACCTCTCCACTCGCCGGCTTGCACAGATGCGCCAGCGCGTCGGCACGCTGCCCATCATCGGGGTCGGCGGCATCCACTCGCCCGAAAGCGCGGTGGCCAAGTTCGAGGCGGGCGCCGACGCCATCCAGCTCTACTCTGCGCTGGTCTTCGGCGGCCTCGACCTGCTCGATCGCATCAAGCGCGGGCTGGCCGCTGCCGTCCGCGCGCAGGGGCTGCGGTCGGTGACCGAACTCACCGGTCGCACCAATGGGGCCTGGGCAGACGGCTCCGCCCGGCTTTAACCCCTTGTTGACCAACCGCGCCGATTCGAACGCATAATCGGTAGAATGCAACCAAAGCGAACGCGAATTCGTCAACTCTTCGACATTAACGCTGCGAGAGTGTGGCCGGCCTGTGCCACGCGCATCCCATGCAGTGCGGAGCGAGGGGGAATTCCAGGTGCCAGCAACTTCCAGCGTATCTGTATCTGGTAACGCCGATATCGACGGCGTGCTGTCCGGCTATAAATGGGCCGTCAACAACATTACGTTCAGCTTCCCCACGAGCGCCGCCACCTATAGCTACGGCTCCAGCATTGCCGGCTTCGAGGCGATGAACGATGTACAGAAAGGTGCCATCCGCTCAATCCTCTCGCAATTTGGGAGCTACATCAACGTCACCTTCACCGAGGTGAACGAGGCATCTACACAGGGCACGTTCCGCTTCGCCGAAGAGGACAATGCCGGTACCGCCTATGCCTATTATCCGAGCTCGGGCGATTGGGGCGGCGACGTGTGGTTCAACCACACGAGCTATAACAACCCGGTCAAGGGCACCTATGCCTACGCCACCGTGCTGCACGAGCTTGGCCATTCGATGGGGCTCGACCACGGTCAGGATGGGCTTGCTGCGCTGCCGACCGATCATGACTCGCTCGAATACTCGGTGATGACCTACCGCTCCTTCGTCGGCGCGGACCTCGACGGCTATACGGTCATGCAGGGGTCCTATCCAACGACGCTGATGATCAACGACATCGCGGCGCTGCAATACATGTATGGGGCCAATTACGCGACCAATTCCGGCAACACGGTCTATACCTGGAGCACAACGACCGGCGAGAACTTCATCAACGGCGTCGGCCAGGGTGCATCCACCACCAACACCATCTTCATGGCGCTATGGGATGGTGGCGGCAACGATACCTATGACTTCTCAAACTATGCGACCAACCTTTCGGTCGATCTCGCTCCGGGTGGCTGGACCACGACCTCGTCGAGCCAGCTCGCGAACCTCGGCGGCTACTGGTACTCGGGCCAATATGCGCGCGGCAACATCTCCAACGCCTACCTCCACAACAACAACACCGCATCGCTGATCGAGAATGCCATCGGCGGCACGGGCAATGACACGCTGAAGGGCAACCAGGCCAACAATACGCTGACCGGGAATGCCGGTGCCGACACCCTTTTCGGCTACGATGGTAGCGATACGCTCGTCGGCGGCCTCGGCAATGACAGCCTCGATGGCGGCAATGGCACCGATTACTGCGTCATCAACGCAAACTTCGCCGCGTGCACCGTCACATATGACGCGAACACCCAGACCTACCTGCTCGTCAACAGCACCTTCGGGTCCGACACGCTGAAGAACATCGAGTTCATCACTTTTGCCGACGGTACGCGCAGCATTACCAATCTCGGCACGCCGGTGGGCGACACCACTGCACCGACTCTGACGGGCTTCACACCAGCCGATAACGCCACCGGCGTCGCCGTAGGCGCCAACCTCGTGCTGACCTTTTCCGAGAATGTCGTCGCGGGCGCCGGCAACATCGTCATCTACACATCGAACGGCACGGCGGTTGCAACCATCGCCGCCAATTCCGGTCTCGTTTCGATCCAGAACAATGTCGTCACCATCAACCCGTCGTCGGACCTTGTGGCCGGCACCGGCTATTATGTGACGATCGATGCCAATGCCTTCACCGATACCTCCTCCAACGGCTTTGGCGGCATTGCGAACAGCACCACCTTCAATTTCACGACCCAGACGCCGACCGTCACCGGAATTACCCTCAACGGCACGTCGTCGAACAACACGCTCAACGGCACGGCTGGTAACGACACCCTGAACGGGCTGGGCGGCAGGGATACGCTCAACGGCTTCGACGGCAACGACATGCTCGACGGCGGCTCGGGCGCCGACAAGATGTATGGCGGCACCGGCGACGATACCTACACCGTCGACAACACATCGGACCTCGTGTCCGAAGGCAGCGCCGCGGGCACCGATACCGTCCGCTCGAGCGTCACTTTCGCGCTCGGCTCCAATGTCGAGAACCTGACCCTCACAGGCTCCAGTTCCATAGCCGGCACGGGCAACGAACTCGCCAACACCATCCTCGGCAACGCCTCGGCGAACACGCTCACCGGCAATGGCGGCAACGACACGCTCAATGGGCTTGGCGGCAGGGACACGCTGCGTGGTGGTGCCGGCCTCGACACCTTCGTGTTCTCGAGCGCGCTCGGCTCGAGCAATGCCGATACCATCAGCGACTTCAGCGTCGCCGATGATACGATCGCACTCAGCCGATCCGTGTTCGCGGGGCTGTCCCTCGGCGCGCTGTCCGCATCAGACTTCACCAGAAGCTCGAGGGCCTTGGATGCGAGCGACCGGATCGTCTATGATTCGTCAACCGGCGCCCTCTACTATGATGCCGATGGTTCGGGTGCCGGCGCTGCCGTGCAATTCGCAACCTTGAGCAGAAACCTGGCCCTCACGGCCGCGGATTTCATCCTGATCGCCTGACCTTCCGGCAGGCGAAAAGGCCTCGCCCGCGAAGGAGCTTGCGACCATGGCACATGAACGAGGGGCTGAGCGTCTGGCTCGTGCAGCGCTCCGGCACAGGCTCCCTGACTTCGCCGCAGTCGGGGTGTTTTCGTCGGCAGTGAACCTGCTGACCCTTACCGGCTCGATCTACATGCTCGAGGTCTATGACCGGGTGCTCGTGAGCCGATCGGTCGAAACACTCGTTGTGCTGTCGCTGATGGCACTGCTCGCCTTCGGCTTGCAGGGCGGCCTAGACATGCTGCGGTCACGCATTCTCGCCCGCATCGGCGCTCAGATCGATGCCGAACTGGCCCCCGCCGTCTACCGCTCGGCCACGCTGCTGCCGCTCAGCGGCGCCTCGGCCGGCGAGGCACTCGGCCCCGCCCGCGACGCAGAGACTCTCCGCAGCTTCCTGTCGGGCAACGGCCCGTCGGCGCTGTTCGACATTCCCTTCCTGCCGATCTTCCTGTTGGGCGCGTTCATCATCCATCCCTTGGTGGGCCTCACTGCCGTCATCGGGGCGGCCATCATCATCGGGCTCACCGCAGCTACGGACTGGGCCGTGCGCCGTCGCAACGACGATGCTACGGGCTATGCCATGCGCCGCCAGGTGACGCTCGACGCCGCGCGCCGCCACGCCGAGGCCATCGGCGCGATGGGTATGGGCCCCGCCCTGTCCAGCCGCTGGGAGGCGCTGACCCGCGCCGCGCGCGACGCGAGCCTTGCCGCATCCGACGTCCTCGCTGATCTGGGCGGTATCGCACGTATCTTCCGCATCGTGCTGCAATCCGGTGTTCTGGGGCTCGGCGCCTATCTCGCCATCCGGCAGGAAATCTCCGCAGGCGCGATGATCGCCGCGTCCATCCTCATCTCGCGTTCCCTGGCACCGGTTGAAAGCGCCATCGCCAACTGGCGGGGCTTCGCGGCATCGCGCGAGGCGGTGAAGCGCCTCGATGTCGAACTCGTGCCAGAGGCAACCACGAGCGGCGTAGACCTGCCTGCTCCGAAGCTCTCCGTGCGTGTAGAGGCGATCACCGTCACGCCGCCAGGCCGTCCCGAACCCGTGATCACCAATGCCTCGCTTGGCCTCGCCGCCGGCTCCGCCCTTGCCGTGATCGGGCCTTCGGGCTCGGGCAAGTCCTCGCTGGCCCGTGCCCTGGTCGGGCTCTGGACACCCACTACCGGCGAAGTGCGCCTCGATGGCGCCACGCTCTCGCAATGGCCGCGCGCCGCGCTCGGCCGCCATATCGGCTTCCTCCCGCAGGATCTCGCCCTGCCCGATGGCACCATTGCCGAAACCATCGCCCGCTTCGACCCGGACGCAACGTCCGAGGCGGTGATCAAGGCGGCCCGCGCCGCCGGCGCGCATGATCTCATCGTCTCCTTCCCCGATGGCTATGGCACGCGCATCGGCGACGGCGGCTCGTTCCTCTCCTCGGGGCAGCGCCAGCGCATCGGCATTGCCCGCGCCCTTTACGGCGACCCCTTCCTCGTCGTGCTCGACGAGCCGAACTCCAACCTTGATGCCGAAGGCGACGAGGCGCTGGCCCGCGCCATTGCAGGAGTGAGGGCCCGCGGCGGCATCGCCGTCGTCGTCACCCATCGCCCCTCCACCCTCACCTCGGTCGATCTTGTCGCCCTCGTCATGGAGGGCACCGTGAAGCTCTTCGGCCCCCGCGACGAGGTGCTGAAGCAACTGAGCGCACCCCAGCCGGCTCCGCCCCCACAGTCCATACATGTGGTGAAGGGAGGGCGCACGCCATGACTTCACTCGGCACAGCCACGCTCGACATGGCTCCTCCGCCCTCCCCCACAATCGGCAACTACCGTGGCGCCGTTTCGCGCTACCGCAACCTCGGCCTCGCGCTCATCGCCGTGTTCGTCGTCGGCTTCGGCGGCTTCGCGGCCCTCGCGCCGCTCTCGAGCGCCGTCATCGCCGTCGGCAAGCTTGAAGTCGTCGGCAGCATCAAGAAGGTGCAGCACGAGACCGGCGGCACGGTCAGCGACATCCTCGTCTCCGAAGGGCAGGTGGTGACGGCAGGCGATGTGCTGCTCAGGCTCGATGCAACCACGGCTGCCGCCACCCGTGCCATCATCGTCAGAAAGCTCGACGAACTCTACCTCGCCCGAGCCCGGTTGAAGGCCGAGCGCGACCTCTCGGCGGGCTTTGCCCTGCCCGAAGAACTTTCCGGTCGCGCTGCGGACCCGGAGGTCAGGGCGCTGTTCGAGGCGGAGCAGCGGCTCTTTGCCGTCCGCCTCGCCAGTCGCGAGGGTGAAAAGCAGCAGCTCGCCGCCCGCATTGCCCAGTATCGCGACCAGATCTCCGGGCTCGACACCCAGGCCAAGGCCAAGGAAACCGAGCTTCGCCTGACCCGCACGGAGCTCGAAAACGCCCGGGCGCTTGCCGGCACGGGCATCGGCACGAAGGCCCGCGCCAATGATCTGGAGCGCGCGCTTGCCAACCTCGAGGGCGAGGCCGGCGGCTTGACCGCCCAGAAGGCGGAACTCGGCGGTCGTATCGCCGAAACCGAGCTGCAGCGGCTCAATATCGACCAGGCGGCGACTGCCGATGCCGGCCGCGACCTCAAGGACGCAGAGAGCCAGATCGGCGAGTTGCAGCAGCGGTTGCTCGCCGCCGACGAACAGCTCGCCCGCACCGAAATCCGCGCGCCCATCACTGGCAGCGTGCACGAGTTGCAGGCACACACTGTGGGCGGCGTCATTGCACCTGCGAGCGTGGTGATGACCATCGTCCCCACCGAGGGCCCGCTGGATGTCGAGGCGCGCCTGAGCCCCATCGACATCGAGGCGGTGCGTCCCGGCCAGACGGCCACCATCCGCTTCCCTGGGCTCAACCACGCCTCGACGCCCGACCTCGAGGCCGAAGTGACACTCGTCGGCGCCGATCTGGTCGAGGACCCGATGACCCGGCAATCCTATTACCCGGTCACACTCAAGCTCGCGCCCGATCAGCTGGACCGGCTGGGCGACGTCGAGCTCGTGGCCGGCATGCCGGTCGAGACCTTCATCGACAACGGCCAGAGGACGCTGTTCGACTATCTGATGGCTCCCATCCGCGACCGCATGAACCACGCCCTGCGTGAGCGATAACTGGCGCAAGAGTCTCGCAGTCTGGTCTCGCCTCCCTGTGAGGGAGCGACCCTGCCCGAGGGCGCGGCGGGCCGATTCCTCTACCCAAAAACCTCGACCATTTCGTCCAAAACCTAGACTCCGCCCGTCTTGAGACAGGGCCGGTTTACACCCCAACCTCTCTCCTTGCCGGATGGTGCGGAATAACAGGACCCGATCCTCGCGCCAGCCGAAGCGAATTCACGCAAGGCCTGCCTTCCGGGCGCGGAAGGCGAGGGACCTGCGGGCTGCTGCAACGAGGGGCGCTGCAGCGGGGGAAACAGGCCCCGAAGGACAGGGAAACCATGATGACGAAGACTCAACTGCTGCTCGCCACCGCGCTGACTTCGCTCGCGCTCGGCGCGGCACCGGCCTTTGCCAAGAACGTCGTGACCATGAACACGGTGCAGATCTTCGGCACCATCGATCCTGCCAAGATCTCCGACTATACTGACTACATGGCGTCGGTGAACCTTTATGACGCGCTGGTCACGGTGAATGCAAAGGGTGAGATTGTCCCCCAGCTTGCCGAGAGCTGGACGGTGTCGGACGATGCCAAGGAAGTCACCTACAAGATCCGCGATGACGCCAAGTTCGCCGACGGTTCGCCGGTCGAGGCCTCCGACGTGGTCTATTCCGTCGAGCGCCTGCTCAAGATCAACCAGGGCCCGGCCAACCTCTTTGCCGGCGTGCTGAAGGCCGGTTCGGTCGTCGCCGTCGACGCCAAGACGGTGAAGTTCACGCTCGAAAAGACCTTCGCACCCTTCCTCGCCACCGTTCCGGCGATCATGATCCTCAATGCCGACCTGGTGAAGGCGAACGAGGGCACCGACGACGGTCAGGCCTGGCTGGCCGACAATGTCGCGGGCGCCGGCGCCTACAAGCTCGTCAGCTGGGATCGTGGTGCCTCGATGGTCATCGAGCGCAACGCGGACTATTATGGCGGCTGGGGCGAGAACCCCATCGACGAAGTGCGCTGGATCATCACCAATGACGAAGCGACGGTGAAGTCCATGGCCGCTTCCGGCGAGCTGACCATGACCAGCTCGGCACAGGCGCCCGACACCTATACTTCGCTCGCGCAGAACGAACGCTTCGTCATCCGCACCGAGCCGACCCAGACCGTGTTCAACCTCAAGCTGAACACCAAGCTGCCGCCCACCGACGACATTCATGTGCGCAAGGCCATCACGCTTGCCACCGACTACGACACCATCCGCTCGACCATCTTCCCGGGCGGCGAACTCAACGGCCCGCTGCCGCCGGCATTCGCCACCGCCTATGCCGAGGATCTGCCGAAGCCGGTCTACGATCTCGAAGCCGCCAAGGCCGAACTCGCCAAGTCGAAATATGCCGGCCAGCCGATCAAGGTCAGCCTGGCCTATGTCGCGGGCCTGAAGTTCGAGGAAGAAATCGCGCTGCTGATGCAGGCCAATCTCGAGCAGATCGGCGTTACGGTCGAAGTGCAGCCCGAGCCCTGGAACCGCATCACCGAACTTGCGACCAAGGTCGAGACCTCGCCCAACATCGCCGAGATCTTCTTCTCCCCCACCTATCCCTCGCCCGACTCGATGTTCTTCACGCAATATCATTCGAGCGCGGCAGGTACCTGGGCATCGCTCGAATGGCTGCAGGACGCGGAGGTCGACAAGCTGATCGACGACGCACGGGCAACCGGCGACGTCGCCAAGCAGGCCGAGCTGTACAAGCAGCTGCAGCATAAGATCGTCGGTCTTGCGGCCGATGCCTTCCTGCTGACCCAGAACGAACAGCACGCCATCGACAAGTGCCTCGCAGGCTACGAATACGTGCCGATGCAGTCGTTCCAGTACGATTTCCACAACTACAGCTGGACGTGCTGATCCACCAATTGAGGGGCCGGGCAACCGGCTCCTTCCTATCGACGGCCTGAGCGCGTCCGACTGCGATCGGACGCGAGCGGCAAGTCTTCGCCTCGGGTTTGCCCGTCTCCCCCATGTGACGGGCACCCTTTCCGGGCCGGGCAGGCGGCCGATCCCTCCGACAGTCCTGCCTCGGCCCGGACCCCCGTTCCGGCACATCGCCGGTTTATAGCAAGGTCGCGCGCTTGGAATTCCTGCTGTTTCTGCTTCGCCGGGTATTGTGGTCGCTGCTGGTGCTCGTCGGGCTCTCGGTGGTGATCTTCACCATCGCCCGCGTGATCCCCGGCGATCCGGCGCGCATGGCACTGGGGCCGACCGCAACGCAGGAACAGGTGCTCGAACTCCAGCAGAAGCTGGGGCTCGACCGGCCCATCGTCGAGCAATACGGCCTGTTTGTCGGCGGCCTCCTGCGGGGCGACCTCGGCCGCTCGCTCCTCACCGAGCGCGCCGTCAACGAGGATATTCGCGAGAGCTTTGCCGCCACCTTCGAGCTCGTGCTGTGCACCATCACCCTCGCCTTTGTCATCGGCCTGCCGCTCGGCATCATCGCCGCGCGCTGGAAGGATCGCTGGCCGGATAACCTCGTCCGCCTCTTCGCCATTTTCTCTGCCGTCACCCCGAGCTTCTTCCTCGCGCTTCTGCTGCAGATCCTCGCGGGCTATGTGCTCCATATCCTCCCCACCACCGGGCGGCTGCCGCACGATCTCGGCTTCACCCCCGACATCACCGGCCTCGTGCTCGTCGACAGCCTGTTGAAGCTGCGCTTCGACGCCTTTCTCGAGGGCCTGCGCTACCTGCTGCTCCCCTCCATCGCACTCGCCGCGGCCACCATGGGCCAGATGGCGCGCATAACCCGCTCGGCGATGATCGATATCTCGAGCCAGGATTACATCGAGGCGAGCCGCGCCTTTGGCGTGCCCGAACCAGTGCGGGTACTGAAATATATGCTGCGGCCCAGCTTCGTCGCGCCGCTGACCATTCTCGGGCTGGAATTTGCGTCGCTCATCGGCAACGCCTTCGTCGTCGAACTGGTCTTCTCATGGCCCGGCATGGCCGGCTATGGCATCCGCACCATCCTCCAGAAGGACCTCAACGCGGTGATGGGCGTGGTGATGGTGTCGGGAGTGTTCTTCGTGCTCGTCAACCTCGTCATCGACGTGCTCGTGGGTTTCGTCGATCCGCGCATCCGCATCCGGGGGCGCCGCACATGAGCGACTTGCCCAGCACCCAGGCCGAGCCGAAGCGGCTCTCGAACGCCTACCAGAACTGGTACCGCTTCTCGCGCAATCCCACCGCCGTCATCGGCGCGCTGATCGTGCTGTCGGTGGTGCTCGCCGCAATCTTTGCACCCTATATCACCCCTTATCCCAAGGATGTGGGCTCGGTGGTGAACTTCAAGGCGCGCCACCTGCCGCCAAGCTTTGAGCACTGGTTCGGCACCGACAATGTCGGGCGCGACCTGTTCACCCGCACGATTTTCGGCTTCCGCGTCTCGCTGCTGCTCGCCGTCGTGGTGCTCGGTACCGCCATACCCATCGGAACGACGCTCGGTCTACTTGCCGGCTATTTCGGCGGCTGGGTCGAAATCGTCATCATGCGGCTGACCGATATTGCGCTCGCCATTCCACCCCTGGTGATGGCGCTCGCCGTCACCGCCGTGCTCTCGCCCGATCTCATCAATTCCATGCTGGCCATTGCGGCGCTCTGGTGGACCTGGCACACACGCCTGATCTACTCGATCACGCGACAATTGCGCTCGCAGGAATTTGTCGAGGCCGCCGAAACGCTCGGTGCCAGCAAGTTCCACATCCTGTTCCGCGAAATCCTGCCCAACTGCGTCTCGGCGCTGGCGGTGAAGA
>CAYPYV010000094.1:0-12269 GCA_964414845.1 uncultured Devosia sp.
CCGTACTACGCCTTGTTCCGCCCCTATCACCTGACTTCGCTGGAAGTGCCGCTCACTGCTGCCCGCATCATGCTCTATGGCAAGCCGGACATGGTGCCTCTGGCGCAGCCCGTGGCGGAAGTCTGCGCCGTCGCAAAGCGCGATCTCGCTGTTGGCGAGCGCTTCGATGCCATCGGCGAGACCTGCTACCGCAGCTTCATCCTCACGGTCGGCGACGCGCGGGCACAGCGCGCCGTGCCGGTCGGCCTCCTTGAAGGCGGTACGGTCACCACGGCGGTGAAGAAAGGCGAACTCCTCACCGAGGCCAATGCCGCGCCGGACCGCTCGACGCGGCTGTTTGCTCTGAGGCAGGCGCAAAACCAGATGCTCGGGCTCGGCTGACGCCTTGCCCGAGTCTGTCGGTCATTCGGCCGCTTCGAGGCCCTTTACCAGTTCCAGCGCCTGCCGTTCGAACAGCCGACGATAGATGCCGTCGGGTTTGCCGACCAGCTCGGCATGGCTGCCTTCTTCCACGACCTTGCCGTCATCGAAGACCAGCAAGCGGTCGAGGGCCCGTACCGTCGACAGCCGGTGCGCGATGACGATGGTGGTGCGTCCCACCATCAGCCGTTCCATCGCTTCCTGGATCAGCATCTCGCTTTCACTGTCGAGGCTCGAGGTCGCCTCGTCGAGGATCAGCACCCGCGCGTCCGCGAGGAAGGCACGGGCGATGGCGACACGCTGGCGCTCGCCCCCCGAGAGCTTGATGCCGCGTTCGCCCACCAGCGTGTCATAGCCCTTGGGCAGGCGCGCGATGAAGGCATCGGCATTGGCAAGTTCAGCGGCACGGCGGATTTCCTCCATCGTGGCGCCCGGCTTGCCATAGGCGATGTTCTCGGCCAGCGTCCGGTGGAACAGCACCGGCTCCTGTTGCACGATGGCGATCTGCTGGCGCAGGCTCGCCTGCGTGACCTCGCGGATATCTGTGCCGTCGATCACGATCCTGCCGCCCGTCACGTCATAGAGCCGCTGGATCAGCTTGACGAAAGTGGTCTTGCCCGAGCCGGAATGGCCGACGAGGCCGACTTTCTCGCCAGGTGCGATCGTCACGCTGAAGTCGCGATAGAGCGCCGTGGTGTGCTTGCCATAGTGGAAGTCGACGTGTTCGAAGCTGATCCGCCCCTCGCGTATGCCGATGGAGCGGGCATCCTTGCGGTCCTCGATGCCGAGCGGCGTGTGGTAAAGCCCGACCAGCTCTTCCATGTCGTTGACGGCGCGTTGCAGGTTGCGCACATGCATGCCCACGTCCCGCAGATAGCCCTGCAGCACGAAGAAGGTGGTGATGACAAAGGTGATGTCGCCCGCCGATGCTGCGCCGGCCGACCAGAGCCAGAGCCCTGCGCCCACGATCGCTGCCCGCAGCAGAAGCAGCAGGACCTGCTGCAGAGTGCCGTTCAGTGTGCCTCGGAACCAGGTTCGGTCCGTACGGCTCTTCCACTTGCGGATCACGTGCTCGAGCCGAGCTTCCTCGCGCGTCTCGGCACCGAAACCCTTTACCACCACATTGCAGCTCACCGCGTCGGCGAGCGCACCGCCGAGCCGGGTGTCCCACGCATTGGCAAGGCTCGCTGCGGGCGCGACAAAGACGGTCGACAGATAGACTGTGAGGAATACGTAGAGCACCGAGCCAAGCCCGACCACCAGCCCCATCACCGGCCAGAAGATACCCAGCAGCACCGTCGTGCCCACCAGCATGACCAATGAGGGGAACATGGCGAGGATGACGGTGTCGTTGAATGAATCCAACGCCCAGATGCCGCGCGTGATCTTGCGCACCGTCGAGCCGGCAAAGGCATTGGCATGCCAGTCCGACGAGAAGCGTTGTACGCGCTGGAAGGCGCTGGCGGTGATGTCGCCCATCATCTTTATGGTGACCTTGATCATCACCAGCCAGCTCCACTGCCGGAACACGACGCCGGCGATACCGAGCGCCACGAGCAGCCAGAAGGCGAGGAGCGCCGCGTTCCAGGCCGTGGCATTGCTCGCCGGTCCGCTCGCTATCGCTTCGGCAAGCTGGCCCGCATAGAAGGGCGTAAGGACGTCCGCCAGTGTCGCGAGCAGGATGGAGGTTGTCATCCAGCCGATGCGGCCGGGCTGGCGCTTCCAGTGCGACAGCGCAAAGGAAATTACGTTGGCATAGGCCTGCGACCGCAGAGCCTTGTCTTTTTGGGTCATTGGATCATTCCGGCCATGTCGCTAAGCGCGAACCTGCCGGTCCCAGAATGGCGATAAACTGAAAAAGCTACCGGCTGAGCCGCCGGGAAACCGAGCTAGAAGCGACAACCTCGTGGGCGTCGCGCGGGAGTGCGTCGCATAGAAACAGCCATGTCGCCTCCCCTTAGCTCAAACAACAGATATGCCTCTCTTAGGCGGTTTGTCGCCGGCTGACAACCCGGCCCATTCCGCGAGGCCCGGCATCACACGGCGGCTGCGCCTCGTACCGGCGGCAGGGCGGCGATATCCTCGCGGTCCAGCGCGCCGAGCGTCTGCAGCACCAGTCCCTGGAAGATCGGCTCGCCTTCATCCTTAAGCGTTCGGATCTGTGGCACCCCGGAATAGCGCGCGACGAGCGAGTTGCCGAGCGCGGCCTCCAGCTCCGCCCGCATCAGCGCATAGGCCCGCGCGCCGGGGCCGACGATTACCACATGCGACGGACGGAACAGCGCCGTGAGGCGGTTGAGCCCGTATCCGATGGCCCGCCCGGCCTGGTTGAAGGCATGTACGGCCGCCCTGTCACCCGCCTGGCCACGGGCGATCAGCGCATCGAACTCGGCTGTCGGTACGGCGGGCGCAGGTGCTGTCTTTTCAGGAACCGAATATGCCGAACGCAGAATGGCGTAGTCCGCGGCATAGGCCTCGATGCACCCCTGCATGCCGCAGCGGCAAAGGGCGCCACCCGGAATATGGTTCATGTGGCCGAACTCGGTGGCGCCCGCGTCGCGACCGAAACCCGGGCCCGGTGCGCTCAGGCCCATCGCGACCGTTGCCCCGACAAAGACAGTGGCAACTTCCGCCTCCTTGAGGCTTTCGTCGAGCCAGCGCGCGCCCTGTGCGAGGAGCCGTCCGCGCTTTGTCAATTCCACTGGCACGCCAAACCGCTGTCCGAGGCCGTTGACCAGATCGTGCCCGGCAAGGTGCGGGACCGGCGACCAAACCAGCCGGTGGCCCGGGCCATCCAGTATTCCCTGTACGGAGATCGCTATGCGCCGCAGTCGCGACATCTCCATGCCATTGCGGTCTCGCAACCTTGCCAAGCCTTGCTCGAGCAGGTTTGCCGGTGCCACGTCCTGAAAGGCGCGCGGCGGCAGCGGCAACTCGATGCGATCGATCAAGGTCGCGTCGTAGGCCACCAGCGACAGACGGGCACGCGCGACCTCGATCTCGATGAGCACAACGCTCGCGAGGTCGCGCGCAAAGCCGATCTTCAGCGCGGGTCGTCCGCGCGACTTGAAATCTGTCCGGGTCTCTTCGAGGTCGACGAGTACGTCCTGCGCCCCAAGGTCCTGCGTGATCGCCGTGATCGAGGCGTGGCTGAGTCCGGTCAGTCCGGCCAGTTGGGTACGGGATTGCGGGCCGAGCGTCCGCAGCGCTTCCAGAACCAGTGCCCGGTTCTGTCGCCGCATCGAATCGCTGTCGCCAATGGCCCGCACCTTAGTGTCTCCGTGAGCGCCGGATATTGCCTGATTTAGTACGGGCGTGGAGTTTTTTCGAGAGTCAAAATTTTGATTGACTCCGGGTCGATCGTCATGCCATCCGTTTTTTCGGGCAGTGAAATAATGCCCTGACGCCGGGGAGGGTTCAGCCCGAGGCGTTACGGCGGATCATCCGCCAGGGAGGATCACATGAACAAGTTCGCAGCGGCTCTGCTCTGCACGACCGTGTTTGCCGGCATGGCCGGCTCCGTTCTCGCCAAGGATCTCGTCATCGGCGTTTCCTGGAACAATTTCCAGGAAGAGCGCTGGAAGACCGATGAAGCGGCCATGAAGGCCGTCATCGAAGCCAATGGCGACAAATACATCTCCGCCGACGCCCAGTCGTCCGCGTCCAAGCAGCTTACCGATATCGAAAGCCTGATCGCGCAGGGCGCCAAGGCGATCATCGTGTTGGCTCAGGATTCCGAGGCTGTCGCCCCGGCGGTGCAGGCGGCTGTCGCCGAGGGCATCCCGGTTATCGGCTATGATCGCCTGATCGAGAACCCCGAAGCGTTCTACCTGACCTTCGACAACAAGGAAGTCGGTCGCATGCAGGCCCGCGGCGTGTTTGCCGTGCAGCCCAAGGGCAACTACGTCTTCATCAAGGGCAACAGCGCCGACCCCAATGCCGACTTCCTGTTTGCCGGCCAGATGGAAGTGCTGAAGGAAGCCATCGACAAGGGCGACATCAAGAATGTCGGCGAGGCCTATACCGACAACTGGAACCCGGAAGTCGCCCAGGCGAACATGGAGCAGTTCCTGACCGCCAACAACAACAAGGTCGACGCAGTCGTGGCGTCGAATGACGGCACCGCCGGTGGTGCGATCGCGGCCCTCACCGCGCAGGGGCTCGCCGGCTCCGTACCGGTCTCGGGCCAGGATGGCGACCACGCCGCACTCAACCGCATCGCGCTCGGCACTCAGACCGTTTCGGTGTGGAAGGACGCGCGTGAACTGGGCAAGAAGGCGGCCGAGATCGCCATCCAGCTCGCCGGCGGCGCCAAGCTCGATGCCGTGAGCGGCGCGGTGAAGTTCAACGGCGGCCCGAAGGGCGTCGAAATGAATGCCGTGCTGCTGCCGCCGGTGCCGATCACCAAGGGCAACCTGAATGTCGTCATCGATGCAGGTTGGGTGACCAAGGAAGAAGTGTGCCAGGGCGTTCCGGCCGGCAAGGTCGCCGTCTGCGGCTGACGGTTCGTTCCGATCCAGTCCCCGGATGCCGCGACATCTGTCGCGGCATCCGCCACCATCGAGACAGGCTCGCCTCCGCGTGATTATGATGCGGCTGGTCTCCCGCGATTGCGGTGCCAGGCCGAGCCGGGGAGACAGGGCCGATGGCCGAGCAAAATCTCTTAGCAAGCAACGCGACATCGCGATCGGTCGATATGGCCTCCCAGAACCCAATCCGTCGATTCCTCACCGCCACCGAGCTTGATACGCGGCTCCTGGGCATGGTTGGGGCCCTGGTGATCATCTGGATCGCCTTCAACCTGTTTTCCGGTGGGCTGTTCCTTACGCCCCGCAACCTGTGGAACCTGTCGGTCCAGACTGCCTCGGTCGCAGTCATGGCGACCGGAATGGTGCTGGTCATCGTCACCCGAAACATCGACCTGAGCGTCGGTTCGATCCTCGGCTTTGCCGGCATGATCATGGGCGTGATGCAGGCGGAGATCCTGCCGCAGATTCTGGGCTTCAGCCATCCGGGCATCTGGGTGCTGGCGCTGCTCGCCGGCATCCTGGTGGGCGCCGGAATCGGTTTCCTGCACGGCGTCATCATCGCCTATTTCAAGGTGCCGGCCTTCATCGTCACACTGGGCGGCTACCTGGTCTGGCGTGGCGCGGCCTGGTGGGTCACCAAGGGCCGCACAGTGGCGCCGATGGACCAGACCTTCCAGTTGATCGGCGGCGGTCCTGCCGGGTCGATCGGAATGGTGCCGAGCTGGGTGGTCGCCGCGCTCGCCTGCGTTGGTATCGTCACCGTAATCGCGCTCGGACGTCGCCAGCGCCGTCGCTTCAGCTTCCCGCTGCGCCCGCTCTGGGCGGAGGCCACGCTTGCCATGCTCGGCTGCGGCGCAGTCCTTGCGGCTACCGCCGTGGCCAACGCCTATCCCTGGCCGGTAAAGATCGCCGAACGCTATGCCGAGGCCAACAATATCCCCATCCCGGATGGTGGGCTCTTCATCTCCCATGGCATTGCCATTCCGGTCCTCATTGCGGTGGCGGTCGGCGTGATGATGACCTTCGTCACCAACCGTACCCGCTTCGGCCGATATGTGTTTGCCATGGGCGGAAACCCTGAGGCAGCCGACCTCGCCGGTATCAACACCCGGTGGGTGACCGTCAAGATCTTCGTGTTGATGGGCGGTCTCGTGGGCATCGCGTCGGCCATCTCTGTGGCCCGACTCAATGCCGCCACGAATGCGCTCGGCACCCTCGACGAGCTCTACGTCATCGCCGCTGCGGTGATCGGTGGGACCTCGCTGTCGGGAGGCGTCGGCACCATCGCGGGCGCCATGCTCGGCGCGCTGGTCATGCAATCACTTCAATCGGGCATGGTGCTCATCGGCATCGACAGCCCGCTGCAGTCGATCGTCGTCGGTTTGGTTCTCGTCTTCGCGGTGTGGCTCGACACGCTCTACCGCCGCAAGTCCAACTAGGAGTGCCGGCAATGCTGGACAACAAGGTGCCGCTGGTCGAGATGCACGATATCTCGATTTCCTTTGGCGGCCTCAAGGCGGTTCAGGGCGCTTCGCTCGAGCTCTATCCAGGCGAGGTCGTCGGGCTTCTCGGGCACAATGGCGCCGGTAAGTCGACGCTGATCAAGATCCTGTCCGGCGCCTATAAGCGCGATTCCGGGACCATTCGCATCGACGGACAGCCAGCGACCATCAACAACCCGCGCGATGCCAAGGCCTATGGCATCGAAACCATCTATCAGCAGCTTGCCGTGGCCGATAATGTCGATGCCGCCGCCAACCTGTTTCTCGGGCGCGAGCTGGTCACGGCCTTCGGCACTCTCGACGACGCCGCCATGGAGAGCCGGGCACGCGAGGTGATGGGTCGGCTCAACCCGAATTTCCGCCGGTTCAAGGAGCCGGTGAAGGCGCTTTCCGGTGGGCAGCGGCAATCGGTCGCCATTGCTCGCGCCATCCTGTTCAATGCCCGCATCCTGATCATGGACGAGCCCACCGCTGCACTCGGGCCTCAGGAAACCCAGCAGGTGGGTGAACTCATCAAGCAACTCAAGTCTGAAGGCATCGGCATATTTCTCATCAGCCACGACATCCACGATGTCTTCGATCTTGCCGACCGCGTGGTGGTGATGAAGAACGGAGAGGTGGTGGGAACGGCACGTACCTCCGATGTCACCAAGGACGAAGTCCTGGGCATGATCATTCTCGGCAAGGTTCCCCCCGGCGCAGTAGCCGGACCCGGCGCAGCGAAGGATTCGTAAGCCACGTTCTGCCCAACTTAAGCTTCTTTGCTGGACTTTGGTGCCGGGGTTAGGGGAAATAAGCCCTGCTCCCATGAGTGCCAGCCCACAATGACCCAGCCCGCAGTTTTCGCCGAAGGCGTCAACCTCCACCTCAGGAGCGGCGGCGCACCCCTGCACATCCTCAAGGATGTCGGGCTCACCCTATCGCCAGGGGAGGTGACGGCGGTCGTCGGTCCGTCCGGCTCGGGCAAGACCTCGCTGCTCATGGTGCTCGCCGGCCTCGAGCGACCGACCGCCGGAACCATCCGCGTCGCCGGCGAGAGCCTCGACGGGCTTAACGAGGACAAGCTGGCGCTGTTTCGCCGCCGGCATCTCGGCATTCTGTTCCAGAGCTTTCATCTCATTCCCTCCCTGACCGCGCTCGAAAATGTCGCGCTTACCCTCGAGATCGCCGATCCCTCCCGGGCCTGGAAGGATATCCGCGCCGAGGCCGAGCGGGCGCTTGCCGATGTCGGGCTCGACAACCGGCTCGGGCATCTGCCGAACGCGCTTTCGGGTGGCGAACAGCAGCGCGTCGCGCTGGCCCGAGCCATTGTCGGCAAGCCGCGGCTGCTCCTCGCCGACGAGCCGACCGGAAATCTCGACCAGGACACGGGGCACCGCATCATCGCGCTGATGTTTGCACTCGCCCGTGAGCGCAACATGGCGATCCTCCTCATCACGCATGATCCGGCGCTTGCGGCCCGTGCCGACCGGCAGTTGCGCATGGACCAGGGCCGGCTCGCCCTCCTCGCCACCGAGCCGGCGTGAGGCCTCCCATGCTGGCTTACCTGCGCGGCCTCCTGCGCCTCGCCTTTCGAGATCTTCGCGGCGATCTCCACCGATTCGGCATCCTGCTGGCCTGCCTGGCGCTCGGCGTGGGGACAATCGCGCTTGTCGGTTCGGTAAGCGCAGCGCTGCAGTCGGCCCTTACCCAGAACGCCCGACTGCTGCTTGGCGGCGACATGGTGGCGAGCCTTTCCTACCGCGCAGCTGACGCCAAGGAGCTTGCCCACCTCGAGGCCCTGGGGCCGATCAGCGCGCAGGTATCGGTAATGGGCCGCGCCACTGCGGGCGAAGAAACCGCCTTCCTCAGCCTGCGCGCCGTCGACAACGCCTACCCGCTTGTCGGTGCTGCCGATATCGAGGCCGAGCCGGGCGCGACGCTGACCGATCTCCTCGCGCCGCAGGACGGGGTCTATGGCATCGTCGCCGACAGCCTACTGCTCGACCGTCTGCGCCTTGCGACCGGGGACAAGGTCACCATCGGCAAGGAGACCTTCGCCATCCGTGGCGTCATACGCTCGCTGCCGGACTCGCTGTCCAATTCCTTCCAGTTTGGCATTCCGGTGCTCTTGTCCCTCGATGCGCTGCCGGCCACCGGCATCATCGGACCCGGCGTGCTCGCCCGATACCAGTACAAGCTGCTGCTGGGCAGCACTTCCTTCGAAACAGCTTCGGCGGGCCTGCGCGCCGCGTTCCCGGATGCCGGGTGGCAGATCGACGCCCCTACCGACGCGACAACCGACCTTGCGCGGTTCTTCACCATGTTCGGCCGGTTCCTCGTCATTGTCGGGCTTTCGAGCCTCGTAGTCGGCGGTGTTGGGGTCTCGAGCGCCATTTCCGCCTATGTCACCGAGCGCCAGCGTGCAATTGCCACCTACAAGGCGCTTGGCGCCACGGGTGCACGGCTTCTTTCCCACTATGCCATCCAGCTCACCGTACTCTCGGTGATCGGCATCAGTCTCGGGCTTGTCCTCGGCGCCATCCTCACCCTCGTGGCCCTGCCGATCATTGGTGGCCTCGTTGGCCTGCCGCTCAGTGCGGTAATCGACCTGCCCGCGCTGCTCGTTGCCGCAGGGTTCGGGGCGCTTACCGCCTTTGCCTTTGGTCTCGTCCCGCTTTGGCGCGTGCTGAAGCTTCGTCCTGCAATGCTGTTCCGCAGCGCCGGGGCCGCGGTCGAAGGCGGGCTCAGCTGGCGCGACCTCCTGAGCCCGGGGCTCGTGCTGCCACTCTTCGGGGCGGTAGTGCTCTTCTACAATCTCGCGGTACTCACCACGCGTCGCGAAGAGATCGTGTTGTGGTATATGGGGGGCGCGGCCGCCGGCTTCCTCCTCCTACGTCTTGCGGCCTATCTGCTGCAGCTCGTCATCCGTGTCCTGCCGCCCCTACCCGGCGCGTTCCTGCGCAACGCCATGAAGGCCATAGCGCGCCCCGGCGCCCCGGCTCCGGTCGTGGTGCTCTCGCTCGGGCTCGGCTTGGCGCTGCTGCTGCTCATCGCGCTTGTCGACGGGAGCCTTCGCCACCAGCTCGACCGGGAGGCGCTGCCAAATGCGCCGAGCTTCGCCTTCATGGACCTGTTCGACGACGAGGTCGCCTCTCTCGAGGACTGGACGAAGTCGAGGCCCAATGTCGAGGATTTCAAGGTGCTGCCCATGCTGCGCGGCACGCTGTCCACGGTCGATGGCAAGAGGCTTGCCGATCTCGGCTCCACGGCGAATTCCGATGTCGCCGCGCTCATGGATCAGGAAGTGCCGCTCACCTTCTCGGCCACGCTTCCCGACTATTCCACCGTCAGTGAAGGCAGCTATTGGCCGGCCGACTATGCCGGGCCGCCGGAAGTGTCCGTCGCCTCGAGGCTGCAGAAGGCGCTCGGCCTCAAACTCGGCGACACGCTGGAGTTCCTTGTGGCCGGCGATACGGTTTCGGCAAAGATCACTTCGTTCCGTGACATTGTCTGGCGGGACGGCAATGTGAACTTCTCCTTCGTGTTCTCGCCCGGCACGTTCGACGATTACTCGGTGAGCTCGATCGGGCTGCTCAAGGTGACGAACGGCACCGAGCGCGCCACGCAGAAGGAATTGGTCGAGACATTCCCCGACCTCATCTTCCTGCCCACCTCCGAAGCCGTGGCCACCTTCGCCGCCGTGCTGTCCAACGTCACTACGGCCATCGAGGTGATCGGTGGGCTCGCGGTCGGCAGCGGTATCCTCGTGTTGGCCGGTGCGATGCTGGCCGGCCGTCGCCAGCGCGAGGCCGATGCGGTGGTGATGAAGGTAATGGGCGCGACGCGTGCGGGCATCATCGCCTCCTACATCGTGGAATATGCAACGCTTGGCCTGCTCTCGGCGCTGCTCGCCACCGGCCTCGCGCTCGTCGGCACCTGGGCGTTCGTCACGCACGTGCTCGAGATCGACGTCTTTATCGACTTCGTGCTCATACTTGCCGTCAGCAGTGGCACCGTCCTGTTGACCGTCGCGGTCGGCGTTGCGGCCACTTGGTCTGCGCTCTCGGTCAGGCCGGCGCGTTTCCTGCGCGAGGAGTAAGGCCGAACCGGGCACTGGCGGGTGGTTGGCCGCCCACCATGGTCACAGCGCGCGTGCCCGCTGCGATGCCCGCTGCCAGGGCGTCGGGCTCGCTTTCGCCCCGCTGCCGTGCCGCGAGGAACCCGGCAGCAAAGGCGTCTCCCGCTCCCGTCGTATCGATCGCGGTGACGCGTTCAGCTGGCAGGGACAGCCGCACGCCCTCACGGCCGCCGATCGCTGCGCCCTCGGCGCCGCGCTTGATGATCACCCGGTGGTAGGTGCGGCCCAGCTCGCGCATCTGGGTGTCGAGATCGGTGGTTCCGGAGAGGCACGCCGCTTCCTCGGCATTGGCGAAGAGCGTCGAGAAGCCCCGCGTCCAATCGCGGAACTCGGCAGCGCCGACCTCCTCCAGGAATCCGACCGAGGCTGCATCGACGCTCACTTCGACATGGGCGGCAAGTGCAGACGCCGCAAAGGCGCGAACCGTCTGCCGCGGACCTTCTGCGAAGAACGAATAGCCCGAGATCACCGCTCCGAAGATATCGCCGGCATCGAGCGACGGCAGGTCGGCCGGGGCAAGGTTCAGGTTGGCGCCGCGGTCGGTGAGGAAGCTCCGCTCACCGTCAGGGTCGACGATGGTGACGAGCGAGCCCGAGGGTTCGGTTTCGTCGCCGGCGAGCCGGGCAATGACGCCGAAGCTGCGGAAATAGCTTGCCCAGCGTTCGCGATCGGCGGCAGCGACCCGCGCCGCGAACTCGACATCCGCGCCCATGGCACCCAGCCAGACCGCCTGATTCGCGCCCGACCCCCCGGGCTTCGACAAGATCCGCGCACGCCGGTCCGAGCCGCGCACCAGCGGCCCCTCCGGCAGCACGATGATATCGGTCATCACGTCGCCGATGACGATGAGCCGCCCCCGGCCCATCGTCACTTCTTCAGCTTTGCGAGCGCCACGGCGATCCGGGCAGCCACGGCGGCGTTGTTTTCGACAAGCGCGATATTGGCGGCGAGGCTCTTGCCGGCCGTCAGCTCGAAGATGCGCTTCAGCAGGTAGGGCGTCAGTTCCTTGCGGCCCACACCCGCCGCCTCTGCGTCGCGGATCGCAACATCGATGCGGCCCTCGATCTCGGCGCGGTCGAGCGCTGCCGCCGCGGGTATGGGATTGGCGACGAGCACGCCGCCGAGGCCGAGTTCGAACTGCAGGGCGATGATCTTCGCAGCCGCGTCCGCGCTATCGACCCGATGGTCCACAACTCCGCCCGATTCCCGCGCCCAGAAGGCCGGAAAGGCATTGGTGCCGAAGCCCAGCACCGGCACGCCCTTGCTCTCGAGCACTTCGAGCGTCTTGGGGATGTCGAGGATCAGCTTGGCGCCAGCGCAGACCACCGCAACGGGCGTCCTGCCAAGCTCGTCGAGGTCAGCCGAGATATCGAAGGTCGTCTCGGCGCCGCGGTGCACGCCGCCGATGCCGCCCGTGGCGAACAGCGCGATCCCTGCTGCGTGGGCAGCCATCATCGTGGTGGCGACGGTGGTGCCTGCCGTCTGGCCCGAGGCGAGCAGCGCCGCCACATCGCGACGCGAGGCCTTCGCCGCCTTGCCGCCGGTCTGCGCCAGCCGCTCGAGATCGGCCTCGGTCACCCCGACATGGAACCTGCCATCCATGATGGCGATGGTCGCAGGCGTCGCGCCATTGTCACGGATCACCTTCTCGACATTCTTCGCCATCTCCAGGTTCTGCGGATAGGGCATGCCATGGGT
>CAYPYV010000095.1:0-12253 GCA_964414845.1 uncultured Devosia sp.
CACCAGATAGGCAAGCACAATACCCGGCAAGACGGCGTGCGAGATCGCATCGCCCATCAGCGACCAGCCCTTGAGCACGAGAAAGCACGACAGCACGGACGATACGGCGCCCACGAGCAGCGCGACCAACAGCGCGCGCTGCATGAACTCGTAGCCGAACGGTTCGATGAAGAACGCGTAGAGGGCGTCCATCACGAGTGTCTCGCCTGATCGAGCGCGCGGCGTCGTGCAGCGAGCCGGCCATGCTTTGGCGCGAAGAAGAACGCCGCGAGGAACAGCAGGGTCTGCAGCGAGACGATGACGCCGCCCGTCGCCCCATCGAGGTAGAAGCTGATATAGGCGCCTGTCGCGGCAGTTCCGGCCCCGATCAGTACTGCGGCGATGAGCAGGGTTCGGAAGCGGTCGGTGAGCAGGTAGGCCGTGGCGCCGGGCGTCACGACCATGGCGATCACGAGGATGGCCCCCACCGTCTGCAGTGCCGCGACAATGCTGCCGGCGAGCAGCGCAAAGAACAGGATCTGCAAGGGACGTGGCTGGATGCCGACGCTGCGGGCGTGGTTTTCGTCAAAGAACACCAGCAGCAGGTCCTTCCACTTGAGGATGAGTACTACCAATGCGATGGCCGCGATCACGACGATCTGCACGACATCCTCGTCGGAAATGCCGAGAATGTTGCCCATCACGATCGCCTGCACGTCCACCGAGGTGGGATTGAGCGAGACGATCAGCAGCCCCAGCGCAAAGAATGACGTGAAGATGATGCCGATGATCGCGTCTTCGCGCAGCCGCGACCTGGCCCTAACGATCACCATCGCTGCCGCGGCAAGCCCCCCCGCCACGAAGGCGCCGAGGGAATAGGGGAGGCCGAGCAGATAGGCCGTCGCAACCCCAGGCACCACCGCGTGACCCAGGGCATCGCCGATCAGTGACCAGCCCTTCAGCATGAGGAATGCCGACAGGAACGCGCAGACGCCGCCCACAAGCGCCGACACCCAGATGGCCTTGGTCATGTAGTCATAGCTGAATGGAACGAGCAGTTCGGCCAGCATCACTCTGACCCCCGGCGCTGGCTTGGCAGCGCTGGCTTGCCGCCATCGCCTTCGCCATAGAACACCACGGGGCGCTCGTCGTCAGTCAGCACGGTCACCCGCCGCGCGTCCGTATCCTCGTGCAGGTCATCCCCAGCAAGGTGGAAGTGCCTTAGGACGCCACCGAACGCGCGCTCGAGATTGGACTGGGTGAAGACCTCGGCCGTCGGGCCGGAGGCCAACACCGTGCGGTTGACCAGGACGACATGATCACAGAAATCCGGAACACTGCCGAGATTGTGAGTGGAGACCAGCATTAGCTGCCCTTGCGCCCGCAACTCGCGCATCAGATCGATGATGGCGTTCTCGGTCTGCACGTCGACGCCGGTGAACGGCTCGTCGAGCAGGATGATGCTGCCCTTCTGGGCAAGCGCGCGGGCGAGGAACACGCGCTTCTTTTGTCCACCGGACAATTCGCCGATCTGGCGCTTGCGAAAATCCGCCATGCCGACCCGGGACAGTGACTGCGCCACCAGCTCGCGGTCGCGTGCCGACGGGATACGGAAGAACCCCATTCGGCCCTGCCGGCCCATCATCACGACGTCTTCGACGAGTACGGGGAAGTTCCAGTCGACCTCCTCGGACTGTGGCACATAGGCGATGATGTTCCGCCTCAGGGCCTCTTCGACCTTGAGCCCGGCGACGCGCACGTCGCCCGATGCGGGTCGGACAAATCCCATGATGGACTTGAACAATGTCGACTTGCCACTGCCATTCACCCCGACAAGCCCGGCAATCGTGCCACCCGTGAGGCTGAAGCTCGCGTCCCTGAGCGCGACATTGCCGTTGGGATAGGCCACCGTGACCCCCCGGACATCGAGGCTCAGGTCGCTGATGCTTGGCATCGCGGCGGCACTCACTTGCCGAAACCCCGGGCGATCGTGTCGACCGTGACTTCGAGCAACTTGAGGAAAGTCGGCGTCGGCCCATCCGGTCCGCTGAGCGAATCCACATAGAGCACGCCGCCATAGGCCGCGCCCGTCTCCTTGGCCACCTGTCGCGCCGGCTTGTCGGAAATGGTGCTCTCAGAGAAAACCACCGGAATCTTGTTGGCCCGCACCGCCTCGATGACCCGGCGCACCTGCTGCGGCGTGCCCTGCTGGTCGGCATTGATCGGCCAAAGATAGAGCTCCTTGAAGCCGAAATCCCGGCAGAGGTAGCTGAACGCGCCCTCGCTGGTCACGAGCCAGCGCTGCTCGGGAGGGATCTGCGACAGGCGGGCGCGCAGCGGTGCATCGAGCGCGCGGATCTGGTCCGAATAGGCGGCCGCATTTGCCATATAGGTGTCGGCGTTGGCCGGGTCGAGCCCAACCAGCGCCTTGCGGATATTCTCGACATAGATCAATGCGTTGGTGGGCGACATCCATGCGTGCGGGTTAGGCTTGCCGGCATAGGGTCCGTCTCCGATGCCGATGGGCTCGATCCCATCGGTGACCACGACCTGCGGAACATCCCTGACATTCTGGAAGAATTTCTCGAACCAGCGCTCGAGATTGAGCCCGTTCCACAGGACAAGGTTGGCGCCCTGCGTTTTCACCACATCACGGGGACCGGGCTGGAAATTATGGATCTCGGCTCCAGGCTCCGTGATGGATTCCACCACCGCGGCATCGCCGGCGACATTGCGCGCAATGTCGGCAATGATGGTGAAGGTGGTCAGCACCTTGATCCTGTCGGCGGCCAGCAAACCATGGGGCCGCAAGGCAACCGCAGCCGCCACCGAGGCCAGCATGAGGGACGTGATACGACGCCGGGTTATCATCGATAATGGCCCTGCCTTTTTGCGAATGGTTCTTATTAGCGACGTAAAATGTGTGTCCTGTCAACTCTTCAGGCAAGGCATTGATCAGCCTGACACTTTGCCGCACTCTCGCATGGGGACTGGAGGAACATGACTCATGGCCGGCTTTAGCCTGATCGATGCCGAACTGCCGGAATTCGGCATACCCGACACGCGACCCGAACTGCCGCGTGAACTCTATCGGCAGCGCTTCGTTGCGCTTGGCAAGGCGCGCCGCGCCGCCGGGCTCGACGCGCTGGTGATTTACGCCGATCGCGAGCATTCGGCCAATCTCGCCTATGTCACGGGCTTTGATCCGCGCTTCGAGGAAGCGCTGATGGTGATCACCGCGGATTCGACGCCGACCATTCTTGCCGGACCGGAAAATCTCGGTCGGGCGCGCAATGCCGCCATTGAGGTCGAGGCGCGGCTCTACCCGCCATTCGGCCTTTTGGGTCAGGATCGCAGCAAGACTCCGGCGCTGGAGGAAGTGCTGCGCAATGCCGGCCTTCGCGCCAATCACCGGATTGGCGTGCTCGGATGGAAGTATTTCGGCCCCTATGAAGCGGCAAAGCCCGAGGCATGGCTCGAAATCCCATCCTACATCGCCGATACATTGCGCAAGATCGCGGGGCCGGATGGCCGCGTTGCGAACGCCAATGCGCTGATGATGCATCCAGTGACCGGGCTTCGCGCCGTCAACGAGACCGTCCAGATTGCGCAATTCGAATTCGGCGCGGTTGCGGTGTCCGAAGCGGTCAAGGCCATCATCAGGGGTGTTTCGCCGGGCAGGAGTGGCTTCGAAGTGGTTGGCGGGGCAGGGCTCGGCGTCCTGCCGCACTCATGCCACACCATGTTCTCCTCAGGTCCGGACCTGATCGGGCTGAACAGCCCGACGCATCGCCGCCTCGAGCCGGGCGACCCGATCACGACGGCGGTCGGTTACTGGGGCGGGCTCTCTAGCCGCATGGGCTGGCTGGCTCGCGATGCCGCCGAACTGCCCGCAAATGCGCGCGACTATGTCGAGCGGTTGGCCGGGCCTTACTTTCTCTGCGCCGCCGAATGGTACGAAACCATCGGCATCGGTGTAACGGGCGGCACCATGGATGCCATTGCGCGGCGGCATCTGGGCACGCCATTCTTCAACCTCGTGCTCAACCCCGGGCATTTGATTCACCTCGACGAGTGGCTGAATACCCAGGTCTATCCCGGGTCATCCGAGCCGTTCCTGTCTGGCCAGGCGGTGCAGGTCGATATCATTCCGGCGGCGGGTCCGCCCTATCACGGCGCCAATATCGAGGATGGCGTCGCGCTGCTCGACGAGGCGGGCAGGGCAGCCCTCAAGGGCGATTTCCCGGAGGTCTGGGGTCGGATCGAGGCGCGTCGCGCGTTCATGGCCGATGTGCTCGGCATCAGGCTGAAGCCAGAGGTTCTTCCGCTCTCGAATCTCGCCGGAGCCATGCCGCCTTTCTGGCTGGAACCGGGGCGGATCCTCGCCCGCAGATAAGGGCAATCCCCTTGCCAAGCTGGCATTACACGATTATTTCTTGCAGCATCGACATTTGGCTGACGTAAGGCCGTATGCCACCGCTCCCGGTCAGGCGCACGTTCAATTGGCTCCAAACATCGACTGACCGGACAGGATGATCTTCTTCATTTTGTCCAAGACGCAAAACTCGAAGAAGGTATTCCCATGCAAAAGGGCACCGTCAAATTCTACAATGATCAGAAGGGCTATGGCTTCATTCAGCCGGACGCTGGTGGCAAGGACGTGTTCGTGCACGCCACGGCCCTGCAGCGCTCGGGCCTGACCGGCCTCGCCGAAGGTCAGAAGGTCTCCTTCGAGACCGGCGAAGACCGTCGCACCGGCAAGGTTGCCGTCACGACCATCGAAGCTGCCTGATCTTTCTGATCGAGAATCTGGGAAAGGCCGGCTCCTGGAGCCGGCCTTTTCCTTTTTACGCTTGGTCCATGCTTGCCGGGTCTTGTCGTGTCCTGCAGGGGGCGGGGGGCTTGCCGCTGCAATCCCCCACCGCACGGGCGGGAGCCACAGGTGGCTGACGCCGGGTCACGGCGATGCCATATTCATCAGCCCCGGACCTTGGCCAGTCCCGCGAGATCACTTCGGGTTAACGGCGGACGCGTCCTGCGCTGGAAACGCGGTGAAGAATGCCTTATCTCCGCGCCATGAGATTTTCCCTTGCCGAGGCGCGCCGCTTCTGTGTGGCGCCGATGATCGACTGGACCGATCGCCATTGCCGCTTCCTGCATCGGCAGTTGACGAGGCGCGCCCTGCTGTTCACCGAAATGGTAGTGGACCAGGCGATCATCCACGGTCCGCGCGAGCGCCTGCTCGGCTTTTCAGAGGCCGAGCACCCGGTAGCGGTCCAGCTCGGCGGTTCGGACCCGACGCTCCTGGCCGAGGCGACACGCATCGCCACCGCCTTTGGCTATGATGAGATCAACCTCAATGTCGGCTGTCCTTCGGACCGCGTGCAGTCTGGCAGGTTCGGCGCCTGCCTGATGGCAGAGCCGGCGCTCGTTGCCGATTGCGTCCGCGCCATGCGCGACGCCACCCACCTGCCGGTCACGGTGAAATGCCGGATCGGTATTGACGATCAGGATACCGAAGAAAGCCTCGATCGCTTCGCCGACCATATGGTTGCGGCAGGGGTGGCTGCGCTTTACGTCCACGCCCGCAAGGCCTGGCTCAAGGGCCTGAGCCCCAAGGAAAACCGCACCATCCCGCCTCTCGATTATCCGCGCGTGCACCGCATGGCCCAGCGCCTTGCGCCGCTGCCGATGATCATCAATGGTGGCATCCTCACCCTCGACGACGCGGAGATGCACCTCCAGCGTATGCACGGCGTCATGCTCGGCCGTGCCGCCTACCAGGAGCCGATGCTATTGGCCGATGTCGATGCGCGGCTCTTCGGCGAAACCGGCCCGAAGGCGACGCTGGATGGCGTTCTCGACGCGATGACGGCCTATGCGGAAGCCGAGTGTGCCCGTGGCACGCGGCTCAATGCCATTACCCGCCACATGCTCGGCCTCGCAAATGGCCGGCCCGGCGCCCGGACCTTCCGGCAGATTCTCAGTGTCGACGCCGCAAGGCGCGGCGCGGGCCCAGAAGTGATCGCAGAGGCGCGGCAGGCGCTGGTGACGGCCGAACGCCAGGCGGCGTGAGGCAAGAACGCCAGGCCAAATCGCCTCATCCAGAGTCCCCGTAGCCTCATCCTGAGCCTGTCGAAGGACGTGGCGGAACGCAGTGATCCAGTAACCTCTTGGTTCGACAAGCTCACCATGAGGTTGTTCGGGACTGCCCCTCACCCCTTCGCGTTCCAGAAATCCGCCTGCAGTTGCGCGGCTTCCTCGGCAAGCAGGGGGCCCACTACTTCCGTTGGGCGCTGCCCGGCTTCGAACACGATATGGCAGGGCAGGTCGAGCGTCGGGTTTTCGTCATGGGCGCCGGTCTGCGCCTTCAGGTCCTTCTCCGTCTGGCCGAACACCACCCGGCCGATACCAGCCCAATAGATCGCGCCCGAGCACATCGCACAGGGCTCGGCCGAGGTGTAGAGCGTGCAGCTCTGCAGCTCATCGAGGCTCAGGTTCTTCGCTGCCCACGAGGCGAGCAGCTTTTCGGCATGTGCGGTGCGGTCATGGCCTTCTGAGCTGTAGCCATTGCCCTGCTCGCGGATGACATTGCCATCCTTGTCGGCGAGCAGCGAGCCGAATGGGTGGTCGCCCCCATCGCGCGAGCGCTTTGCGACGTCGAAGGAGCGGCGCAGCAGCGCCTCGTCATAGGGTCTGAGATGGGCCGCAGTCATCGGGCGCTCCGGTAATGCCGGACCGGATAATGCCCCTTCAGCACCGGCTTGTCAGTTGCTGAGTTCAAGTGAATTGCCGCTTACCGCATAGCGGGTAAGGGTCGACAGAAAGCTCATGCCGAGAAGGCTCGTGTCGAGCGCGCCCTTTTCGGCCACGAAGGCGCGGACATTGTACCGGACAATGCCGCCCACATCGATCTCGTCGAGCGTCACCAGCGCCGCACGTCCGGTGCCATTCGCGGTCGAGACTCTTACGCTATAGGACAGCACTTCGGGCGACAGCCCGATCATCTTTGCGTCGGCCTGGGTCAGCACCACCGCGCTTGCCCCGGTATCGAAGATCGTATGAACCTCGGCGCCGTTGATGCGCGCATTGATCTTGAAGTGCCCATCGAAGCCCGCGCGGAAGTTCACCGTACCGGTATCGCCAGAAACCTGCGGCGTGCCCGGCACCAGCTCGCCATAGACCCGGCTCGCTACGTCCGACAGGTCATCGCGATAGGCATAGCCGACCAACGCCACGACGAAGAGCATACCCCAGGCGATGACATTGCCGACGAGCTCCTTTGCTTGGTAGCGCCGGGAGAAGAGGCCGCCGGCGATGATGACCAGAATGATGACCATCGGCACCAGTTGCCCGAACTGCTGCTCGGTCAGCCCGACCAGGCTGCCCGCATCCGAGCTGATCATCAGCGCGAGGCCGATGGCGATGACGATGGCAAAACCGATGAACAGCATGGCTTATCCTGAAGGGGCGCCTTGAGAGAATGGGAACAAGGTGGCCAAATTCAAGCGCAGGTCTGGTCTCACACGAAGATTGAGAACGCAACCAGCGCCCCGATTTCGATCAATGCCTGGAGAGCACCGATGAGATCGCCGGTCTGCCCGCCGACGAGGCGGTCGCAAAGCCGGCTCCAGCCCCAGGCAATCACCGCCGCCACCACCAATCCGAGGCCAATCGCCACGAGCGGGGCGAACGGCCCGGCGATCATCAGGGCCAGCAGTACAGAAAGCCCGAATCCGAAGCCGAGTTGCCGCAACCCGACGCGGCCGGCACTTGCGGACGCGCCGTCTCTCCGGGCGGGAGGCAGGGCATGGCTCAGCCACAGCGCCGCCGGTCGGGCGATCAGCGTCGCGGCGAGCCAGATCGCCCCGGCCGCGAGGACATTGCCGGCGGCGATCTCGGCGAAGATGCCAATTCTGATGACGATGTAGAGCACCAGCGCCGCCACCCCATAGGTGCCATGCCGGCTGTCCTTCATGATCTCGAGACGCCGCTCAGCCGTCATGCCGCCAAACAGTCCGTCGGCCGCATCGGCGATGGCGTCGTCCGCCATTCCGCCCGTGACGGCGACCATAGCCGCTACAGCCAGCGCCGCGGCGACGAGGCCCGGCACATTGAGCAGGTGCAGCACGACGCCGAACAGCACCGGCCCGAGCCCGATGATCAGGCCGGCGAGCGGAAGCGCCATTGCAATGCGGCTGAGGTCCGGCGGCTCGAATGGCCTGCCGCCGGTCGGCAGCCGCGAGTAGAATCGCAACGCGAGTATCAGGTCGTCCGCGAAACTCGCACGCTTCTCCGGCATCAGCTCATCCCGTCGCCGCCGATCCGGCCCGGCCTCAGGCGCGTTCAATTGCAAAAGCCGGCCAGTTGCTCCACAAGCCCGCTTACCATCCTTAGCCCCGGAGTCGCTACGCGAAATGGCGTCGCCCTTTGCCGATATCATCGACCTGATCAACATCACGCCGCCCGGCGACGAGTTTGCCGTGGAGCGGGTCAGGGAGCGCGACCGGCAATTGACCAAGCCGCCGGGGTCGCTGGGCGAACTCGAGCATCTGGTCGAATTCCTCGCACGCTGGCAGGGCAAGGCCAAGCCGTCGATGGATAATCCCATGGTCGCGATCTTCGCGGCCAACCATGGCGTGACGGATCAGGGCGTTTCGGCGTTTCCGCGCGAAGTCACCGCGCAGATGGTCGCCAATTTCACCGCCGGCGGCGCGGCCATCAGCCAGATCTGCCAGCTGCACGAGCTCAACCTGCGCGTCTTCGAACTCGCGCTCGAAGTGCCCACCGGCGACATCACGCTCGAAGCCGCCATGGACGACCGCATGTGCGCCGCCACCATTGCCTATGGCATGGAGGCAATTGCCGGGAAGCCCGATGTCCTCGCCATCGGCGAAATGGGCATTGGCAACACAACGGTCGCCGCCGCCATCTATGCCGCCTTGTTCGGGGGCACGGGCGCCGATTGGGTCGGGCGAGGCACCGGCGTCGATGACGCTGGTCTCAGGCGCAAGGCCGATGCGGTCGATCGCGCGCTCGCCCGCCACGCCGGCGAACTCGACGATCCGCTTGCCGTGCTGGCCCGGGTCGGCGGCCGCGAGATTGCCGCCATGCTCGGCGCCATCATCGCCGCCCGCGCACAGAAGACCCCGGTCATCATCGACGGCTTCGTCGCGACAGCCGCGGCCGCTGTGGCGCATGCCGCGAACCCCGCCTCCATCGACCATTGCATCTTCGCGCATACCTCGGCCGAACACGGCCACGCGAAGGCGCTCGCGGCGATGGGCAAGACGCCGCTGCTCAACCTCGGCATGCGTCTCGGGGAAGGGACGGGCGCGGCGCTCGCCATGGTGCTGGCGAAGACGGCACTGCACCTGCATCGCAACATGGCGACCTTCGCAAGCGCCGGCGTCAGCGACAAGAGCTGACGCCTCAGCTCGCTTCGTAGATCTGCAGGCGCGGCTGCTTTTCCACCACCGGCGCCAGCGCGTCCATGACGCGGGCGCGCGGGAAGGTGGCGATCACCTCGGTCCCGAAGCGCAGCTTCGAGAACAGGTCGAACCGGCCCTGGTGCAGCTCCATGATGCGCTGCACGATCGGGAGGCCGAGGCCGGCGCCCTGTTCGGCGGTCTTCTGGGCCAGCGAGCCCTGCCCGAAGGAAGAAAGCACCGTCTCGATCTCGTTTTCCGGGATACCCGGCCCGTTGTCGCGCACCGAAATGATCTGTCCGCCATCGGCGGAGCGACCGACGGTCATGATCACCTTGCCCGATTGCGGCGTGAACTTCACCGCGTTCGAGAGCAGGTTCAGCACCACCTGCCGCACGGCGCGCGCGTCGCCCCAGATCTTTGGCAGGTTGTTGCCATAGCTCACGGTCAGTTCGATGCCCTTGGCCTTGGCGCGGATCTCCATCATCCGCCGGCAATCCTCGGCGATGTCGATCAGCGAGACGGCCTCTTCGTTGAGGTCGTACTTGCCCGCCTCGATGCGGCTCAGATCCAGCAGCTCGTTGATGAGGTTCAGCAGGTGCTGGCCCGAACTATGGATATCGCCGGCATATTCCTTGTATTGCGGCACGTGATGTGGTCCGAGTAGCTCGGACTTCAGCACTTCGGAAAAGCCGATGATGGCATTGAGCGGCGTGCGGAGCTCATGGCTCATCGTAGCGAGGAACTGGGACTTGGCAATATTGGCCTGCTCGGCATGCCGTCGCGCCTCGTCGCTCATCTCCCGCGCTTCCTCGAGTTCGACGATCAGCTGATCCTTCTCCGCCTGGTGTTCGATGGCTTCGAGCGACGAGGCGTAGAGTTGCTTGGCGAGAAAGAAGAAGAAGATTTCTGCCCCGGCCGTGATTGCGGCCAGCGCCCAGTTCAACGGCCCTCCGCCGATCACCAGCATCAGCGTCACGCTGGCAGCTGCGGGCAGGGTGCTCATCAGCGTGGCAGCTGGCAGCGAGCGGCTCGAAACGGAGTTCGACGCCACCCCCACCAGCACCATCGCGAACATCGCTACATTGAGCGCGACGCTCTGGTTGCCCACGACGGGTGCCAGCGCCACGAGTGCCCAGGCCGTGCCGTGAACGGCCTCTGCCAGCATGAACTTGCGGCTCCAGCGCTGGGCGTTGAAGCTGGTCGGGTCGGACTTGAGGAAGCGCCGGCACAGCACCACCACGGCGGCATTCGAGCCGATGGTCGCAATGCCCCAGATTGCGGCATAGAGGGGTGAAATCCACAAACCGGCGAAGAGGGCGACGATGAGCACCAGCGCGGAAAGCGCTACGAGCCCGGTAATGCGGCTCGTCGCATAGTCTTCGAGAAGTTCATAATCGAACGAGGCGCGGGTTCCGGTGGCCGATGTCAGTTTCTGGCGCGCGTCATCGACCGTGCGCTGCGACCCGCGCTTGACATCGCGTCCCATCTGGGCGCGCACATCCGCTGGCTGTGCTGCGGTCTTCCACGACATCACACGTACTCAACTCGACTGACCCGTGCGATCTGATACGCATTCGCAGAAGCGGGTGTGCGAACCCTATTCACGGGATGGTTAAGGCACGGTGAAGCAGCCATGGGGAAAGCAGTGGCGTGGTCCACCCGTCCGCCCGATGCCGGCATGGGCGGGCGGGCAGCGACGGCGGCTGAGCGGCCGGACCAGGCTGCTCGGCGTGGTTCTGCTGGTCGCTGCGACCGCCCTCGCACTCTATCTCAGGGAGACCGAGGCCGCGCTCGCACCCGGCACCGCGCTGACGGGCGCAATCGAGCGCGTCGTCGATGGCGATACGATTTTGATCGGCGGGCAGCGGCTGCGCCTGATCGGGCTTGATGCGCCCGAGCTGGCGCAGACCTGTGGCAACGCCGACGGCAGTGTGTGGGATTGTGGGGCGGTCGCGCGCAACCGCCTCCGTGCGATCTTGGGAGCGGAGGCCGTTTCGTGCGAATTCCGCAGTACCGACCGCTATGGTCGCCCACTCGTCACCTGCCGCAACGCGGCGGGACAGGACGCTGGCGCGGTGCTCGTCACGGAAGGCCTCGCCATGGCCTATGGCGGCTATACTGCTGAAGAGGCCGCCGCCCGTCGTGATCGTGTGGGCATATGGCAAGGACGCTTCGAGAACCCCGAGGATTGGCGGCGAAGCCGGACAGCAGAGGAGAGTGCGGGAAATCCCAGCCGCTTCGAACGCCTGCTCGGCTGGTTGGGGCAATGGCTCGGGAGTTGACAGGCGCAAGAAATTTGCGTCATATCCGCGCGAAAGATAGGTAGCTTTGCGCGCGTGGCCGCATTTGAGCCTTGTGCGGCAATCATATTTCTGAGGGGCATGTTGCATGGACAAGATCGACCGCAAGATCCTGGCTCTTCTGCAGAAGGACGCGACCACTCCGGTGGCCGAAATCGGCCGGAAGGTAGGCCTTTCCACCACCCCATGCTGGCGCCGAATCCAGAAGATGGAAGAGGACGGCGTCATCAAGGGCCGCGTGGCTGTTCTCGACCCCGCCAAGATCAATGCCGGCGTCACCGTGTTCGTCTCGGTGAAGACGAATGAACACAACGAGGCGTGGATGCGGAAGTTTGCGTCCGTCATCGATGACTTCAGCGAGGTTGTCGAGTTTTATCGCATGAGCGGCGATGTCGATTACCTTCTGCGTGTCGTGGTCCCCGATATCGGCGCCTATGATGCTTTCTACAAGAAGATGATCGCCCGCATCGCGCTGACTGATGTCAGCTCGTCCTTCGCCATGGCGCAGATCAAGTACACCACTGCACTGCCGCTCGAGTTCGC